>JBGGNI010000157.1:0-41178 GCA_041287585.1 Xanthobacteraceae bacterium | reverse complement strand
GCGCACCTGGCGAGCGGACGGCTGGTCGAATGCCTGGCGTCCTGGTGCGCGCCGGAAGACTGGCTCCATCTCTATTATCCGACCCGCAAATACATTTCGGCAGGGCTTCGCGTCGTCATCGACGCCTTAAGGGTGTGAGCTCACCGAGGCTTCGCTCATCGAGTTCGTGCGGTACGGCGACGAGGAAGGCGGGCCGGGGCTGCGGGACGAGGGTACACGATTGTAATGTCATGGAACTTGGCTTCATCGCCATCCCCGCCGGTACCTTCGTCGACAGACCTTCCCAGCGCCAACCAGATCGGTCTTTCACAAAGCTTGTCGATGCCCTTGGGGGCGGATTGATACGAAGCCCCTGGAAATCGATGTCTGACCCGGCGTGACGAGAAAGCCAAATTATCGACGCGCTGCGGCTACCGCGACCTCTGGTTTTGGCGCGATCACGCGACATAAATGGATAGGTGCACGACGAACCCGAGCACCAGCGCGTGCCGGGAGCCAACAGGCGAGGAAATAATGGATGCGACCTCCGACGACATGATCGAACTCAAGCGCTCGATCGACAGGCAGAACGAACTCCAGGCCGAGACGCAGGCGACCCTGCGAGACGTGGCTCGTATGCTCCAGGAAAATAGCAGGGCAACCGCAGACGTATTGGCCCTGCTGAGGAAGAAAGCGCCGGACGAGCCGTCGACGGAGATCAGAACCGCGATCGACTTGGGATAGGCCGCAGGTCCGGATGAGACCATAACCTGCCCGATGGGAGGCCCGCCATGGATGCGCTTGAAGGCCTGATGCAGCAGCTTAAAGACGTGATGGCCCAGATCAGGGATGTCGAAGATTCAACGGCTGGTCGTGATACCGCCGGAGCCCTAAGTGCTCAGCTGGACCATCTTCGTGCGCGTAAAGAGGCGATTGAAGAGGAAATCAACCAAGCGACAGGCGCGGCACGCTAGAAGACGTCCGCGAAGCCGAGTCTGTATTCTGGGGAGAGAAGAATGACGTCGGAGCAGTTCAAGACATGGCGTGCGGGTCTCGGCCTTACCGTGGCTCAGGCCGCGGCAGCCCTTGCCGTTCCGCCGGGAGCGATCGAAGAATATGAGCGCGGTGCCGACGGCGATGGCAAACCGGTCGCGATACCCAAATCCGTCGAACTGGCCTGCGCTGCGTTGGGCGTGGGGATGCCGGCTCACGATGCCGGGCGGTAGACAAGGAGACGCAACGGTTTCTTTGTCGGCCTCTCCGACAAGGTCATTCTCGTCATTGAGACGAATTCGTATGCCGATTAACTGATTGAACCAATGTGGCCTCAGCGGCAGCATTCAAGAATTGCCTCGACAGATCGGGGTCATTGACCGCTCGGGCAATCAATACCGCGCCGACCATTGTCGCGAGCACTCCCATGGCCTTGCCATCAGGCTCGCCATCCTCGCCGATCCAGCTCGCAATCATCGCGACATGCTCTTTGATGCCCGCCTCGAACGCCGCCTTTACGTTCGGACCCTGCCTGGCGGCATCTGAGCCGAGCGCGACGACCGGGCAGCCATCCGTCTTTTCGCTGCAATGCCCCATGCTCAAGTAGAAGAGCATGACGGTCGCCAAGGGGTCCTCGGGATTGGATGCAGCCGCCGCGGACCACCTCTCCACGGCGCTTGTCAGCGCACGTCGCGACGCTTGGGCCGCCAGATCCTCCTTGGACTCGAACTGCTTGTAGAAGGCGCCCTGCGTCATGCCGGCGCCGGCCATCAGGTCTTTGAGCCCGATGCCATCAAAGCCGTGCTCCCGAAAGAGACGGCTTGCCACGTTGATCACCATCTGCCGGTTTTCCTCCGCCTGAACACGACTGACGCGCATGGCCGACCTTTCCAATTTAGATTGCGTTCGTACTCTATATCCGATATAGCGTCCAAATGCAATCTAATTTGGCAGGGCGACAGCCATGAAGAAGAAGCCCGTTCTCGTGCTGGCAGGTGGTTTGATCGCGGTGGCCGGCGTGGCCGCTTTCGTCGCGCTTTCACTTTCCTCGCCCCATGCCGGGCCTGTGAGCGATCCCCGGCAGGAAGCTCCGTTGGTTCGTGTGGCGACGGCCGCGCCGGTGAAGGGCGTCGAGCGTGGCTTTACCGGGCTCATCGAGGCCCGAGTGCAGAGCAATCTCGGCTTCCGGGTTCCCGGCAAGATCGTCGAGCGGCTCGTCGATGTCGGTCAGTCGGTCAAGGCGGGCCAGTCCTTGATGCGGATCGACGACACCGATCTGCGCCTCGCCCTGACCGCCAAGCGCAACGCCGTTGCCGCTGCGCGTGCGGCGCTGGTTCAGGCGAGCGCGGATGAAAAGCGTTACGCCGCGCTCCTCAAGAGTGGGCTCGCCGCGACCCCCCAACGCTACGAGCAGGCGAAGGCCGCGCTGGACACTGCGCAGGCGCAGCTCGACGCGGCGCAGGCGGACGCCGATGTCGCCGAGAACGAGGCCACCTATTCCACCCTGAATGCAGGCGCGGACGGGACCGTCGTCGCTACGCTCGGCGAACCCGGACAGGTCGTCGCGGCAGGCCAGACCGTGGTTCAACTGGCCCATGCCGGACCACGCGAAGCCGTCGTGGCGCTTCCCGAGACAATCCGCCCGACGCTGGGGTCGTCGGCCAGGGCCAGCGTCTACGGCAGCATGACCGAGCCCCGTGTGGCGCGGCTGCGCCAGATTTCCGATGCCGCCGATGCCCAGACGCGCACCTATGAGGCGCGTTACGTGCTCGACGGGCCAGCGGCGTCGGCGCCGCTGGGCTCTACCGTGACGATCACTATCACCAATGACGCGAGACAATCGGCAGTCACAGTGCCCATCGGCGCGGTGCTCGACGATGGCGCACGCACCGGCGTCTGGGTTGTCGATCGCACATCGTCCTCCGTACGCTTCGTACCGGTTCAGATCAGACGCCTCGGCGGCGAAGAGGCCACCGTCACCGGCGTCGCACTCGGCGCGGAGGTGGTGGCGCTGGGCGCGCATCTCCTGAAGGACGGCGCACCCGTGAGGGTGGCGGCGCGGACCGAAGGAGCGCCCCAATGAGCTTCAACCTATCGGCCCTCGCGGTCCGCGAGCGGGCCGTCACCCTGTTCTTCATCGTGCTTCTGGCGGCCGCGGGCGTCTACGCCTTTGTCAAGCTCGGCAGGGCCGAAGACCCGTCCTTCACCATAAAGACGCTGACCGTCACGGTGGCATGGCCAGGAGCCACGGCACGCGAGATGCAGGATCTCGTCGCCGAGCCGCTGGAGAAACGCATTCAGGAACTGACCTGGTATGACCGGGTCGAGACCATCGCCCGCCCCGGCTTTGCCTTTCTGACCGTCACGCTCAAGGACAATACGCCCCCCTCGGCCGTCGAGGAGGAGTTCTACCAAGCGCGCAAGAAGCTCGGCGACGAAGCGCGCAATCTCCCGCCCGGCGTGCTCGGCCCGTTCGTCAATGACGAGTTCTCCGATGTGAGCTTCGCCCTCTACGCCCTGAAGGCCAAGGGCATGCCGATGCGCGAGCTGGCGCGGCAGGCGGAGGTGATACGGCAGGACCTGCTGCACGTGCCCGGCGTGAAGAAGATCAATATTCTGGGCGAGCGTCCCGAGCAGATCTTCGTCGAGTTCTCCTACGCCAAGCTCGCGACGCTCGGCGTGTCGGCGCAGGATATCGCGAGCGCCCTTCAGCGGCAGAACACCGTAACCCCGGCCGGCTCCATCGACACGCGCGGCCCCCAGGTCTTCATCCGGTTCGATGGGGCCTATGACAGCCTCGAGGCCATCGCCGATACGCCGATCGTGGCCGGAGGGCGCACGCTCAAGCTGTCCGATGTCGCCGAGGTGCGGCGCGGCTATCAGGATCCCGAAACCTATATCATCCGCCACGATGGCGAACCCGCCATCATGCTGGCGGCGGTGATGCAGCAGGGTTGGAACGGGCTGGAACTCGGCAAGGCGCTTGACGCGCGCTCCAGCGTGATTGCCGCCACGCTGCCGCTCGGCATGACGCTCGCCAAGGTCAGCGACCAGGCGGTGAACATCGACGCCGCCGTCGGCGAGTTCATGCTGAAGTTCGCCATGGCGCTCGGCGTCGTGCTGTTCGTCAGCCTGGTCAGCCTCGGCTGGCGCGTCGGCATCGTCGTGGCCCTCGCCGTTCCGCTGACGCTGGCCGTCGTCTTCCTCATCATGCTGGAGACCGGCCGCTTTTTCGACCGCATCACTCTGGGCGCGCTGATCCTGGCTCTCGGGCTGCTAGTCGATGACGCCATCATCGCCATCGAGGTGATGGTGGTGAAGATGGAAGAGGGCATGGATCGCATCAAGGCGGCGGCCTATGCGTGGAGCCATACGGCGGCTCCCATGCTGTCGGGAACGGTCGTGACGATCGTCGGCCTGATGCCGGTTGGCTTTGCCGCATCTGCCGCTGGCGAATATGCCGGCAACATCTTCTGGGTTGTCGCCTTCGCGCTGATCGTCTCCTGGATCGTCGCCGTGATCTTCACGCCCTATCTGGGCGTCAAGATGCTGCCGGATATCAAACCGGTCGAGGGTGGCCATCAGGCGATTTACGGCACGCCGAACTACCAGCGCCTGCGCAGCGTGATCAAATTCACCGTGCGCCACAAATTCCTGACCTGTGCGCTGGTAGGCGTCGCCATGGCCCTCTCCGTCATGGGCATCGGCGCGGTCAAGCAGCAGTTCTTCCCGACCTCCGACCGTCCCGAAGTGCTGGTCGAAGTGCGCAT
The DNA here is from genome assembly GCA_041287585.1 of Xanthobacteraceae bacterium. Lineage (GTDB taxonomy): Bacteria > Pseudomonadota > Alphaproteobacteria > Rhizobiales > Xanthobacteraceae > Ancylobacter. The sequence continues at coordinate 36,436 of JBGGNI010000157.1, read as the reverse complement.
GCCGGAAGGCGCCAGCATCGAGACCACGACGGCGGCGGTGGAAAAGGTCGAACGCTGGCTGAAGGAGCACCCTGAAGCGAAGATCGTGACGAGCTATATCGGCCAGGGTGCGCCGCGCTTCTTCTTCGCCATGGCGCCGGAGCTGCCCGATCCGTCCTTTGCCAAGATCGTGGTGCTGACGCCGGATGCCGCGGTGCGCGAGGCCCTGAAGCATCGGCTACGCGCAGCGATAGCGGAGGGCCTCGTTCCCGAAGCGTTCGTCCGGGTCACGCAACTCGTCTTCGGGCCCTATACGCCGTTCCCGGTCGAGTTCCGCATTATGGGCCCCGACCCCGTTGAGCTGTACCGCATCTCCGAGCAGGCCCTCACCCTGATGAAGGGCGTGCCGGACGTGCGGCAGGCCAATCGCGACTGGGGCAACCGCTCGCCGGTGCTGCGCTTCGTGCCCGACCAGGATCGGCTCAACCTGATCGGCCTCTCGCCCACCGAGGCCGCCCAGCAGATGCAATTGCTGCTCACCGGCATTCCCGTCACGCAGGTGCGCGAGAACATCCGCAACGTGCCGGTGGTGGCGCGCAGCGCCGGCGACAACCGGCTCGATCCGGGGCGGCTGGCGGACTTCTCGCTGATGAGCCGGGAGGGCCGACAGGTTCCGCTCGATCAGATCGGGCGCTCGGAGATCCGCTTCGAGGAGCCGATCCTGAAGCGTCGCGACCGCACGCCGGTCATCACCGTGCGTGCCGATGTCAATGAAGCAACGCAGCCGCCGGAGGTCTCCCAGCAGGTAATGCAGGCGCTGCAGCCGCTGATCGCTTCGCTTCCGGTCGGCTATCGGATCGAGATGGCCGGCAATATCGAAGAATCCCTCAAGGCCAATGTGGCTTTGGTCAAGATCTTCCCGGTGATGATCGCCGCGATGCTCATCGTCATCATCCTACAAGTCCGCAGCCTCTCGACGATGACCATGGTCATATTGACCGCACCGCTCGGCCTCGCCGGCGTGGTTCCGACGTTGCTCCTATTCAATCAGCCCTTTGGCTTCAACGCCATTCTCGGGCTGATCGGGCTCGCCGGCATCCTGATGCGCAACACGCTGATCCTCACCGAGCAGATCAAGGAGAACAAGGCGTCAGGGCTCGACGATTATCATGCCGTCATTGAAGCGACCGTCCAGCGGACGCGGCCGGTGATCCTGACCGCATTGGCAGCCGTGCTCGCCTTCATTCCGCTGACGCACTCCGTGTTCTGGGGGTCGATGGCCTATACGCTGATCGGCGGCACGGCCGTCGGTACGGTGTTGATCCTCCTGTTCCTCCCCGCGCTCTATGCCGCCTGGTTCCGCATCAAGCCCACGGCCGATGAGGTTCCCGCCAACATCGCGCACGCACCCACGACGCACCCGGCCATGGCCGCCGAATGAGAGGCTGCCGGCCGAAATGGCACGCAAGCATCGCCTTCTACCCGGCGAGGCCAAACGCGCGTCCGATGCCATAAATCCTTCGCTGTCAAAATATGCGCGCGGGCGCCGCTGTCGCACGGAGGCGAGCGCAACCGAACTCCACCAGATTAGGATGCACAATTTCCACGGGCGTCACCCGTTTGGGGTATGTCGGCGCGATTTGCCTGATGGCTTCCCCGAGGGACCGGAACGAGTGCCGAAAGCTCGGCATTCCCAAGCTCTGACGCTTGCCGAAACGCATAGAGGCCTGAACAGTCGCCTAATCGAACAACGGAACATGGTGGCGTCGCAACAGGTCGGTCCTGGTGCTGACCGGCGGACCGGCGGCAGCCAGCGCCAAAAGTCATCTGGGGCGATCGAGCCATCAATGGCACAGCGCGCCGACATGGTCCGCCTATCGCCACTCCTGCCGTACCGTTATGATTGCGGTGAGGTAAATGAAGTCGGTTCAGCACGGTAGAGTGGGCAGCATGTTGACCGCGGGCCAAAACGACCTGCCGTTGCCCCGGTGGGGCACGCACTCAGCTAATACCTGGATGCGGAGGCGGGACTTCATCGCGTCGATGACCGTGGCCGCGGCCATGGCGGCGGCGTCATCGGCACGCGGGCAGCCGTCCGCCGCGCCGGTGATCGGCTATCTCGGCCCCGAGAACCCTGAACGTAGCGCCAGCCGCCTAGCCGCTTTCGCCGAAGGACTGGCTGAAACCGGATATGTCGACGGACGCAATGTCGCCATCCTGTTTCGATGGGCCGATGGGCGCTACCGAGGCTTGCCGGCGCTCGCGGCGGAGCTTGCCGCGAGCCGGGTAAGCCTGATCGTGGCACCGGGCGGAGCGGAGGTCGCGCTGGCGGCAAAGTCGGCGACCACGCACATCCCCACCGTCTTCGAACTCGGCGGTGACCCGGTGGCGCTCGGTTTGGTGGCAAGCTTGTCCAGGCCCGGCGGCAACATGACCGGGGTGACCAGCCTGAGCGTTGAGGTGTCGCGCAAGCGCCTGGAGTTCATGCGCGAGTTGGTTCCGGCGGCGAAACTCTTCGCGGTCGCTGCCAATCCAAGCAGCCCCACCGTCACTTCGCAACTGGCGAATCTCGACGCCGCGGCACTCGCGCTCGGCGTGCAACTGCGTGTGCTGACAGCGAGCACATCAGAAGAGTTCGAGGCGATCTTCACCACGGCGCGCGACATAAGCGCAGGGGGGCTGGTCTTCACCTCCGATCCCTATTTCGCGTACCGCAGCGGGAGGCTCGCCGAGCTTGCCGTTCGGCATGGCGTTCCGGCGATCACGCAAACCCGCGATTTTCCGCTGGCTGGCGGACTGATGAGCTATGGCGGCGACTTCCGGCAATCGCACCGACACACCGGCATCTATGCCGGCCGCATCCTCAAGGGTGAGAATCCGGCCGATCTGCCGGTCCAACGGGTCACGAAGGTCGAGTTCTTCGTCAATCTGAAGGCTGCCCGCGCTCTCGGCCTAGCCGTCCCGCCTTCGCTGCTGAGCAGCGCCGACATGGTGATCGAATAATCCGAAAGAGGTGAGCGGGAAGGTAGCGGCCGTCCGACATGGAGACCAAAGCACCCAGGCTTCGCCGCCGGTCGCTGTTCGCGAAATACTTCCTCGCGCTTTTCGCGGCGGTGGTCGTGCCACTTTTGGTCGCCGGCGGCAGCGAGGCCTGGCTCGGCTATCGCGATCAGCGCGCCCGATTGAGCGATCTTCTCAACGCGGAGGCGCGGCTGGCCGCAGTCAAAATCCAGTCTTTCCTTGAGGGGATAAGCGACCAACTCGGCTGGATGGTGCATCTGCCATGGTCGGCAGGCGCGGATGAACGGCGCCGGCTCGACGGTCTGCGCCTGCTGCGCCAGGTGCAGCCGGTCACGAGCCTTCGTCTTGTCGACGACGGCGGAAAAGAGCGGCTTTTCGTTTCGCGCATCGGCCTCAACCGCGTCGAAGCGGCCGAAGACCATTCCGGCGATCCGGCGGTGATCGGTGCGAAAGCTCAAGGGGTTTGGTTTGGACCCGTTACTTTTCAAAGTGGCTCGGAGCCGTTCATGACCGTTGCCGCCGCAGGAAATCGCTCGGCTGTCGGCATTGCGATCGCCGAGGTCAACCTGAAGTTCATCTGGGAGGTCATTTCCGCCATTCGGGTAGGACAGACCGGTGAGGCCTTCGTTCTCGACCGGCCGGGACGTCTGGTGGCCCATCCCGACATCAGTCTGGTGCTGCGCGCAGACGACGCCTCGATCCGCCCCCTTCAACGGCTGCGGGCTGCGATCTTGGCTCAGCCCGGCCAGGCGGTCGCCGGAAGGGACACCTCAGGCGACGCCGTCATGGCCGCAATGGCGTCGATCCCCACGGTGGAATGGAGCGTCATCGTCATGCAGCCGGTGGACGAAGCGTTCGGGCCGATCTACGCGGCACTGTGGCGGACCGGCATACTGCTTGTCGCGGGCACCATCCTGGCCGCGCTGCTCGCTTACTGGATCACACAGCGCATGGTCGGACCCATCCGCCAGCTCGAAGACGGGGTCGCCCGTATCGGTGCGGGCCAGTTCGATCACCGCATACAACTTATGACGGGTGACGAATTCGAGCATCTTGCGAAGCGATTCAACGAAATGGCCGGCGAACTGGCCGTTTCGCAGGAGCATGCGGAACGCATCAGCCGTCTCAAGCGCTTCCTCGCACCGCAGGTGGCCGAACTCATCGACCGCAGCGGCGACGACCGGGTGCTTGATGGGCGGCGCGTCGAAGTCGTGGTGCTTTTCTGCGACCTGCGCGGGTTTACCGCCTTCTCCGCGCAGGCGGATCCCGAGACCATCATCGGCGTGCTCGGCGCCTATTACGACGCACTGCAACGGGTGGTCGCGACGCATGAAGCCACGCTCACCAATTTTTCGGGCGATGGAGTCATGGTGCTGGTGAACGCGCCGGTCGCCTGCCCGGACCCGGCGCGGCGTGCGGTCGCCATGGCGCGCGACCTGCAGACCACCATTCAGGCACTCCTGGCCGAATGGCGCGTGTCAGGCCACGCACTCGGCTTCGGCGTGGGACTGGCGATGGGGGCGGCGACCGTCGGGCGGATCGGTTCCGAAGGCCGCCTCGACTACACCGCGGTCGGCAACGTTGTGAACCTTGCCTCGCGCCTCTGCGCCGGCGCGAAAGACGGCGAAATCCTGCTCGATCAAGTCGCAGCTCAAGCGGTCGAGACGGCCGTCGCCCTCATCGGACCGGAGGCGTTGGTCCTCAAGGGGTTTTCCCAGCCGATGGCTGTCTTCGCCGTCGACAGGACCGCCGCGAGCCAGCCGGACTGTGGAATATAAGCGTCGCGGCAGGCACATCGGGAAGCCGCGGCCAATGGAAATTGCGGCGACATCGACCCAGCGTCATTCCGGTGAGCTTGCGGAACAAGCTGGCGTTATCATCGCCCATATCCCGCCAATACCGTTTCTGAAAGCAATCAGCTCGATCAGCCTGGCTGGTAATTGGACTCTGCTCGCACGTCTCTCACGATCTTATCTGCCAGTCTTGCAGCCGCAGGAGATAACCTTTGATTGGGCAGAGTGATCAACGCCATTTTTCGATGTATGGGTGGCTCGATCGGAACGATGCGCGCCGTAGGCGCCTGAGCCTTCGTAAGGGAGGACGCAGGGAGAATGGCAACGCCCAATCCTGCTTCCGCCATGGCGATAATGGTCTGGGCTTGAATAAACTGGAAGCGGCTCGCTATCGAAAGACCATGCTCGCGGAGCGCCGTCTCGATGCGGTCGCGGATGGCTGTTGCTCGACTCGAGAGCATCACGGGCATGCGCACCAAATCCTCAAGCGTGATGGAGGCGCGCGCGGCCTCGGGAAAATGGGTGGGGACCAGCGCCAAGAGCGGCTCGATGAGAATGGTCTCGAAGCGCAGTGCGGTGTCGTCCTTCTCGGGGCCGATCGCGAAATCCACCTTCTTGTTGCGGACAGCCTCGAACAACTCCCGCGACGTCAATTCGCTTACCGTCACCGCGATCTGCGGGTGGGTCTCGACGAACTCGGCCAGGACTTTCGGCAGATAGATGGAAGCAAGGTTTGACGACGCCGCCAGTGAAAGCTGGCCGCGCTTGATGTCGGCACTTTCACGTATGCGTCGTATCCCCAACTCAATCTCGTAAAGCGCGCGCCTCGCGCTGTCGTAGAGCTGCCGCCCTTCATCCGTAAGCTTCACATTGCGCGTCGTGCGCTCAAAAAGGCGCATGTCCAGTTGCGTTTCCAACTGCATAATTTGAGCGCTAATTGCCGAGTGTGAGCGATGAAGCGTTTCGGCGGCCACCCGGAAACTGCCCCGGTCCGCCACGGCCAGGAAGCTCTGCAGCAGCTTCATATTCACATTCAGGTTGCCGACGGCATCCATCTTCGCGCCATTGGTTTGTAAACCTGACCAATAAGTAAGTTTTTCAGCTTTGTGTGTCTAGTCGTCATGGCCTATCTTCCCCCCAGGTTCATCGAGAGCGGCAATCGGAAGTTAGACCAAGGTCGAAGCCGCATCGCGTGGCCGCGGAACCCGCGGGAACTGACAGGCCCGCCAAGGCCCTGCGCCAGGGACGAATGCAAGACGATGCCTCGTCGCTCGGCGGGTGTGTCGCCGAAAAAACAACAAAGGGAGGAATAAATGCAACGTATTCGTTCAAGGATGCTCAGCATCACGCGCCGGCATGCCGTGAGGGCTTCGGTCGCCGCAGTCGCAATGGCGGCCGGTCTTGGTATGACGCTGGCGAACGCCGCCTATCCCGAGAAGACCTTTCAGTACATTGTGCAGACGGGTGTCGGTGGCGGAAGCGACATCCTCGCCCGAACGCTGGCGAAGATCCTGCACGACGAGAAGCTGATCCCGGTCAATGTTCTGGTTGAGAACCGGCCCGGCGGCTCGGGCGCCATCGCCTACAGCTTCATCGCCGGCCAGAAGGCCAATCCCTATGTTCTCGGCGGAGTCGGCGTGAGTTTCTTCACGACGCCTCTGCTCGGCAAGATGCCGGTGAACTACAAGGATTTCACGCCGCTCGCGGCCATTGCGCGCTCGCCCTACATTCTGGCCGTCCGGGCGGACTCGCCGATCAAAACCGTCGCCGACATCAAGACCCATCCCGGCCTGACCACCGGCACCGCCGGCGCGGTCTCCGACCCGGCCCTGCTTGCGACGCTGACCTCGCAAGCACTGGGCACCGAGATTCGCGTCGTTCCCTATGACGGCGAAGGCGAAGTGCTCGCCGCCCTGCTCGGCGGCCACATTCAGCTCATTTACGGCAATCCGGGCGAAATTCTCGAGCAGGTGAAAGCGGGTGCGCTGCGTCCCCTCGCCGTCTCCTCGCCGGAGCGGATGACCTCGCTCCCCGATGTCCCGACCTTCAAGGAACAGGGCTACGACATCGTCCATACCCAGTTGCGCGGGATCGTCATGCCGAAGGGCGTGCCTCCCGAGGTGATCGCGTATTGGGAAGGCGTGCTGCGCAAGGTGGCCGAGGGCGATGCCTGGAAGACGCACTATGTCCAGCGCTTCAACGAGCAGCCGATCTTTCTCGACAGCGTCGAATTCGGCAAGCAGATGGACCTTACCAGCGCTCGCTACGAAAAGCTGATGAGAGAGCTGAAGCTCATCAAGTGAGCGGTTCGCGTCCCCGGCGTGTCGCCCCGCGGCGGGACGCCGGGATTGGTCCGGTCGGGCAATCACGCGAAGGGAGGCCCCTATGCTGCACGTCCGTCAGCTCGACATCTACGTCTCCATCATCCTGATAAGCCTCGGCGTCTATGTGACCTATGAAGGTCTCGGCTACGGCTATGTGGAGCGTGGCACGCCTTCCGCCGGCTTCTTTCCCTTCTGGGTCGGCATCGGTCTGGCCGTGTTTTCGGCGATCAATCTCTACCGCACCGTTCGCCGGCACGGGCTGATCAGGCCGGACGTCGCCATCGATGCCATTGCGTATGGCGAAATCGGCAAGGTTCTGGGCGCGTCGGCCATCATGGCGGCGTTCATCGGGCTCAGTCTCGTCGTCGGCATGACGCCGTCGATCTTCCTGCTGATGCTGGCCATCGGCGCCGTGTTCGGCCCAAGGAACATACGGTTCTACCTTGGGCTTACGGCGCTCTCGCTGGCGATGACGGCCATCCTCTATTTCACCTTCGCCTATCTCTTGGGTGTCCCGCTGCTTTGAGGCAGCCGGGGGAGAACGGACCAATGCTTGAAACCTGGAGCCTGCTCCTCGGCGGCCTTTCCGCGGCCTCCGAACCCTCGATCCTCCTCGCAATCATGATCGGCGCCGTCATCGGCCTGTTCATCGGCGCCCTGCCTGGGCTGGGACCGACGGCCGGCGTTGCGATCCTGCTGCCGGTGGCGGTCAGTTTCGACGGCACCGCCGCCATAGCCGCGCTCGGCGCGGTCTATTACGGCGCGCAGTATGGCGGCGCCGTCACCGCCATCCTTCTCGGCATCCCCGGCGATGCTTCGGCAACGATGACGGTGATCGACGGCTACCAGATGGCCAAGCGCGGCCAGGCCGGCAGGGCGCTGGGCATCAGCGTGGCCGCCTCCTTCATCGGCGGGCTGATCGGCCTGGTGCTGCTCACCATCTTCGCCACCACCATCGCCAAGGCCGCGCTCGCTTTCGGTCCCATCGAAATGACCGCCCTGATGATCTTCTCGCTGTCGCTCATCAGCGTGCTCGGCGGCTCCGACCCGGTGAAGGCCTTCGTCTCGCTGTTCCTCGGCGTGTGGATCGGCACCATCGGCCTCGATCCGATCCTCGGCCTGCCGCGGTTCGATTTCGGCAATGTCCGGCTGTTCGACGGCATCGAATTCTCGATCATCGCCGTCGGACTGTTCGGCCTCGCCGAGATGCTGGCGACACCGAACGCGACGGAATCCGCTGTGACGGCAAAGCTGCGCTTCCGCGAACTGCTGCCGAAGCTCAGCGACACGCTGCGCTGCTGGCGAGAACTGCTGTCCGGCTCGCTGATCGGCTTTTTCATCGGCGTGCTGCCGGGTGCGGGGGCCGCGGCGGCGACGATGATCTCCTATGCCTTTGCCAAGCGGCACGCCAAGCATCCCGAAAAGTTCGGACAGGGTGCCGTGGAGGGCGTCGCCGCGCCGGAAGCGGCAAACAATGCCGCATCGTATGGCAACATGATCCCGATGTTCGCGCTCGGCATTCCCGGCTCGGGAACGACGGCGGTGCTGATGGGCGGCCTGCTGATGATCGGCCTGCAGCCCGGCCCGATGTTGTTCGCCACCCAGCCGCAATTCGTCTGGACGGTGTTCGGCAGCTTCTACATCGGCAATCTGGCGCTGGTTGCCATCACCATCGTGCTGACGCCCCTGCTCGCCGCCTGTGCCTTTCTCAAGCCCGGCTACCTCTATCCGGTGGTCATTGCCATCGTCCTCTACGGCATCTTCTCGATCAATTATTCGATGTTCGACGTCGCCCTGGCGATCGGCTTCGGCATCGTCGGCTACGGCATGGCCAAGCTGGGCTATCCGCCGGTGCCTCTGGTGCTGGGCATGATCCTCGGCCCGCTGCTGGAGCGCGGCATCCGCCGCACTCTGGTGGCCTCGCAGGGCGATCTCAGCGTGTTCTTCAAAAGCCCGATCGCGCTGACGATCCTCGCGCTGACGCTGGCGATGTTCATCGTTCCCTGGCTCATGAACCGCCGTCGCGCAAAGGCCAAAGCCGCCTCGGCGCTCGCTGCCGGCGCCTGACCCGCCGCGGCCGGTCCGCCCTCCCCGCGCAACCACCAAATCCGAAAGACAGGCCATGATCTACCACCATCTCTACAAGAAATTCGGAAAGAAGGATGTCGTTCGCGTCGGGGTCATCGGTGCCGGCAATTACGGCACCGCCATCATCACCCAGGAGCCCTATACGCCGCTGCTGAGCGTCGTCGCCGTCGCCGACATCTCGCTGGAGGCCGCACGCGCGGCCTATGTTAAAGCCGGCTTCGATCCCGACAGTGTCGTCTATTGCACCAGCGAGACCGAGGCGCAGGACGCGATCGCGCAGGGCAAGCGCGTCTATACCGATCGCTGCGGGATCGTCGCGCGCATTCCGGCCGTCGATATCGTGTGCGAAAGTACCGGCGTGCCGGAGGCAAGCGCGATCTACACGCTCGACGCCATCGCAAATAACAAGCACGTCGCGATGATTACCAAGGACTGCGATGCAAGCATCGGACCGATATTGAAGCAGATGGCGACAAAGGCCGGCGTGGTCTACACCCCCGTAGACGGCGACCAGCACGGGCTGTTGATCCAGCTCTTTGAGTGGGCCAAGTCGATTGGTCTCACCGTGCTCAGCGGCGGCAAGGCGACAGATGGGGAGTACATTTACGACGAGGCGCGCGGCACCGTCACCATAAAGACTGACAAGGCGATCCACTCGCCCTATCTCGAAACCATCACCATCGCCCCGGAAGATCGCAAATATCTGGAAATGATTCCGGAAGGAAAGGCGGAAGAGTACATCGCCCGCCGCCTCGACATCCTGGCAAGGCTTCCTCAGCCCGGCTCTTACGATCTGTGCGAGATGACGGTGGCGGCCAACTACACCGGTCTTGCACCGGCTATCGATACCCTCGTGCACGCGCCGCTGCGGATCACCGAGATCCCCATTGCCTATTGCTCGCGGGCGCGGGGCGGCATCTTCGATCGGGACGGGATCATCGATCTCGCCACCTGCATGCGCGCGCCGGCGGAGTCCGGCCTCGGCGGCGGCGTGTTCCTCGTCGTGCGCTGCGACAACGCCTATTCGAACCAAATTCTGACCACCAAGGGCCAGATCGCCAATTACGACGACAGCACCGCGGTCATCTACCGGCCTTACCATCTGTGCGGCGTGGAAACGTCAAGCTCCTTGCTCGTCGCCGGCCTGCTCGGCCTCGACACCGCGTCGGACACCTTCCTGCCGCGCTACGATCTCATCAAGGTGACGGCGCGCGACATTCGTGCCGGCGACGTATTCGGTAACGACCACAGCGCGCAACTCACCGCACGCATTGTTCCCGCGATACCGATCGCGCCCGGCCATCCGGTGATTTCGGCGCTGCTCACCGGCAATCGCGCCATAGTCGATATTCCCGCCGGAACCGTCGTCACCTACGACATGGTCGAAGAGCCGGCGGCCTCGGAGCTCTGGCGTCTGCGCCGCCTTCAGGACGAGACGTTTCTGAACCAGCCGGCAGCCGCGCTGGTGGCCTGACGTCACGCAATGGTTGGCAGCGGAGGCGGCCGCTCTGGCAGGTGAAGCATGAACAAGGTTGCAGTGGTGAGCGTGACGCTGAACGCGGTGCTGCCGATGATGGCGGGCTTCGCGGCGGCGCGCGGCGAAAGCTGGGGCGTCACAAACTATCTTGATGAAGGCCTCCAGGCCAACGTCCGGTCCGATGGCGGCGTGACGGCGCGCAGCCTGCACCGCATGGAGGGGCTGCTCGAACGCGCGGTTGAAGGCCAGGTGGATGCGGTGCTGCTCACCTGCACCGTATTCTCCCCGCACATCGCGTCGTTCCGCGCGCGCTTCCCGCTGCCGATCATCGGCGCCGATGTCGCGATGCTCGACAAGGCGGCCGGTCTGCACCGGCGCACCGCCATTTTGTGCACGTTTTCAGCCTCGCTGGCGACTTCGCTGGAGATGCTGCGCCGCGCGGCCGAGCGGATCGGCGCACCGTGCGAGGCCGAGGCCTTTCTGGTGGACGGCGCCTTGGAGGCCATGGCTGCCGGCGACCGCGCCCGCCACGACGATCTGGTGGTCGCAAGTGCCAAGGCGCACGCGCAAAACTTCGATGCGCTGGTGCTCGCGCAAATGTCGATGGCCGGCGCCGCCGACCAGCTCACGGCGTGCGGCGTGCCTGTGCTCACCAGCCCGAACTGTGCGATTGACGCGGTCCGCAAGGCGATAGACCGCCGGCGGGCCGCTTTGGCAGGCTTGCTCCAGCCCGAGGACTAGACCGCCATGCTACTGGGTGTGATCGCCGACGACTTCACCGGCGCGAGCGACATCGCCAATACCATCGCCAAAGGCTTCGCTGTCAAAGGCCTGCCGGTTCCCGGCGGCTTGCGCACCGCCCAGTTTCTCGGCGTGCCGCAGGCCGCGGCTCCGGCCGGCATCGAGGCGGGGGTGGTGGCGCTCAAGAGCCGGTCGATCCCGGCTGGCGAGGCGGTGGCGCAATCCCTCGCCGCGCTCGACTGGCTGCTCGCACAGGGCTGCCGCCAGATCGTCTTCAAATATTGCTCCACCTTCGATTCGACGCCCGAAGGCAATGTCGGCCCGGTCGGCGAAGCGTTGGCGCGCCGGCTGGGCGTCGCGGGCGTGGTCGCCTGCCCGGCCTTTCCGACCATGGGGCGCACGGTCTATCAGGGCCACCTGTTCGTGAAGGACCGGCTTTTGAACGAGTCCGGCATGCAGCATCATCCGGTGACGCCGATGACCGATGCCGATATACGCCGCTGGCTGGTCCATCAGGCGCGCGATCCCGTCGGGCTCGTCGCCTGGCAGACGCTGAATACAGGCCCCGCCGCGCTGCGGTCGGCACTGGACACCGCGGCGGCGGCTGGCGAGCGGCTGGTCATCGTCGACGCGATCTGTGACGCCGACCTGGTCACCATCGCCGAGGCCTGCCGGGATGACCGGTTGATCACCGGAGGTTCGGGCGTCGCGCTCGGATTGCCGCGCAACTTCATCCAACGCGGTGAAGCGAGCGGCGGGTTGCACGAGGCGCCCGGCGTCGCCGGTGCCGAAGCTATCCTCGCCGGAAGCTGCTCGGGCGCGACGCGCGGCCAGATCGACCGGCACATCGCCGCACATCCCTCGCTGCCGATCGATGTCGACGCCGTGATGGAAGGACGCACGACCGCCTACGATCTCGCAGCCTTCCTGTTCGCCCACGCCGGCGGCGCGCCGCTGGTCTTTTCCTCCGCGACGCCCACAGAGGTGCGCGCGCTGCAGGATCGCTATGGAAGGGATCGCGTGTCCGGTACGCTCGACGCACTGTTTGGCGAACTCGCCTTGACACTGGTCGCCGGCGGCATTCGTCGATTGGTGGTGGCCGGCGGGGAGACGTCGGGTGCGGTCGCTTCGGCGCTCGATCTCGGGGCGCTGACAATCGGCCCGGAGATCGATCCCGGTGTGCCGGTACTGGTTTCACAGGGCGAAATCCCGATCGCCCTCGCGCTCAAATCCGGCAATTTCGGCGGGCCGGATTTCTTTGAGAAGGCGCTCAGGCGATTGGAGGGAAGGCCGTGACCGAAGCTGGACTGCGCGAGGACATCGCACGTCTTTCAAAATCGCTGTTCGACCGGGGCTTCTCGGTTGGCTCTGCCGGCAATATCAGCGCCCGGCTGGGAGACGGGCTGCTGATCACACCCACTAATTCCTGCCTCGGATTTCTCGATCCGGCCCGCATCACCAAGCTCGATGCGGAAGGTCGGCACACCGACGGCGATCCGCCGTCGAAAGAAGTGTTCCTGCATCGCGCCTTCTACGAGACACGACCGGATGCGGGCGCAGTGGTCCATCTGCACTCGACCTATGCGACGGCCCTGTCCTGCCTGACCGACATCGACACGGACGACTGCATCCCGCCCCTGACGCCCTATGTGGTGATGCGGGTCGGGACGGTGAAGCTTCTGCCCTATTTCCGACCGGGGGACGCCCGTGCCGGCGATCTGATCCGCGAACTCCGCGGGGCCTTTGCGGCCGTGCTGCTCGCCAATCACGGGCCGGTGGTGACCGGCAAGGACATCACCGCCGCGGTCTATGCGGCCGAGGAACTCGAGGAGACGGCAAAACTGCTCATCCTGCTGCGCGCGCAGCCGATCCGTCTCTTGACCCGCGCGCAGGTCGATGAACTGCGGACATCATTCGGCGGCGCAGCGCAGCGTCGATGACGTGTTCTAATCCCGGCTGGCGGCTATTCCATCCATCGATCCGGAACCCCGACGCGCCATCGGCGTTTTTTCGGCAGTGCCGCATCCAGCGGCGAGGGAGAGACACGATGGGCAGCACAGCAGACAAACTGAAAGGCGCCGCTAACGAGGTCGTGGGCAAGATCAAGCAAGGCGCCGGACGGGCGACCGATGACCCGGCTCTCGAGGCAAAGGGCGCCGCGCAGGAGATGAAGGGCAAGAGCCAGAAGACGGTGGGGAAGGTCAAGGACACCGTCAAGAAAGCCGCCAACCTTTAGTCGGCTTTCCTTGGATTGGACGCTGCCCGTCAGCGATCGGGCAGCGTCTCGCTTCCTGTCCATTGCGACGACCGAAAGGGTCGGCAAATCTATTGCTGCGCCTTCGCCTTGACGAGGAACGAGCCGTCGAAGGTACGCGGCAGGTCGATGACCGTCGGGTCGAAACCCGGCTCCGTCGTGGTTAACAGGTTCAGTGCGCTCTTCATGCTCGCCTGGTCGATCGTGCCGTCTGTCGAATAGGACTGGCGGGAGGCGATGAAAGCCTTGATGTAAAGGTCCTTGTCGCCGAGCCAATATTCCTGCGGCACGGTGCCAGCGACCTGCTCGGGCGTCGCCGTCTCCAGCCACTTGAGCGTGCGGTAGAAGGCGTTGGTGAGCGCCTGCACCGTCTTCGGATTCTGCTTGATGAAGCTGTCCTTGAAATAGAGCACGGCGGCGGGGTTCATGCCGCCGAACAGCTTCTCGGTGCCCTCCGTCGTCCTCGTATCAATCAGCACATTGATCAGGCCGAGATCCTGCAGCTTCGAGATCACCGGATCGAGATGCGCGATGGCGTCGATTTCGCCGTTCTGCATCGCTGCCACGGCCGAGGGGCCACTGCCGACGCCGATGAAGGAGGCGTCATCCCGCTTCAGCCCCGCCTTGGCGAAGGCGTACTGTACCAGGATGTGGGTGGAGGAGCCTGGCGCCGTCACGCCGATGTTCTTGCCCTTGAGGTCCGCGACCGACTTGATTCGTGCCGCCTCCGACTTGCGCACCGCCAGCACGATGCCGGGATAGCGGCCGAGGTCGATGACCGCACGAATGTCCTGCTTCTTCTGCTGCATCCGCAGGGTGTGCTCATACGCGCCCGTCACCGCATCTACCGAGCCGCCGATCAGCGCCTGGAGCGACTTGGCGCCTCCGCCGAAATCATTGATCTCGACGGTTAGTCCTTCGTCCTTGAAATAGCCGAGCCGCTCGGCCAGCGTCAGAGGCAGGTAATACAGCAGCGGCTTGCCACCGACACCAAGCGTGAGGTTCGGCTTTTCGACATCGGCCGCCTGTGCGGCACTGAGCGCCGGGAATATAAGGCTCGCGGCCAGCAACACGATACGCATCTTCATGTGTTTCCTCCGATTTTCTTTTTTGGATCAGGCCTTTAATTCTATTCGTTGGCGGCCTGCGGACGCCAGACCAGAACGCGCCGCTCCACCCGCGTCACCAGCCAGTCGATGACTAGGACGAAGGCGGCCAGAATGAACATGCCGGCGAACACGCCGGTCACGTCGAATACACCCTCGGCCTGGTGGATGAGGTAGCCGAGGCCTGCGGAGGAGCCGAGATATTCGCCCACCACGGCGCCGACCAGCGCGAAGCCCACAGCGGTGTGCAGCGAGGAAAACATCCAGGACATCGCCGACGGCCAGTAGACATTGCGGAACAGCTGGCGCTCGTTCATCCCCAGCATGCGGGCATTGGCGAGCACCGTGGGGCTGACCTCCTTGACACCCTGATAGACGTTGAAGAACACGATGAAGAACACCAACGTGACGCCGAGTGCCACCTTCGACCAGATGCCGAGGCCCAGCCACAGCATGAAGATCGGCGCCAGCACGACGCGCGGCAAAGCGTTGGCCATTTTCAGATAGGGATCGAATACGGCCGCTACGGTCGGCTTGCGGGCGAACCAGAAGCCGACGACCACGCCGCCCAGCGAGCCGATGGCGAAGGCCAGCACGGTCTCGGTGAGCGTGATCCAGAGGTGCTTCCAGATCGTGCCGGTGACGAACAGGGAGACGACGCGCGTGATCACGTCCCACGGCTTGGAAAAGAAGAACTCGGGCAGCAGATAGTCGCCGCCGATCGGCACCGTTGCGCCGAGGTGCCAGACGGCGAGCGCGGCGACTGCGACCAGGACCTGCAGCAACAGCAGCTTGGCGGGGTGGGTCTTCATCGCTGGAGGTCCTCGCCATACGTTTTGGCGACTTCGGCTTTCAGCTGGTTCCAGATGGCGCGGTGCAGCGTGTGGAAGCGCGGGTCGAGCCGGATCTCGGCAATGTCGCGCGGGCGGGCAAGATCGATCGGGAAGTCGCCGATGATGCGTGCCCCTGGCCCCGCCGACATGATCACCACGCGGTCGGAGAGCGCGATTGCCTCTTCCAGGTCATGGGTGACGAACAGCACGGCTTTGCGATCCTGCGCCCACAGCTTCAGGAGCAGCGCGCCCATGATCTGCCGGGTCTGCGCATCCAGCGGCCCGAACGGCTCATCCATCAGCAGAATCTTGGGCTGCCGCACCAGGATTTGCGCCAGGCCTACGCGCTTGCGCTGGCCGCCGGAGATCTGATGCGGGTAGCGATCACCGAAACGGGCCAGACCGACCCGTCTCAGCCACTCCTGCGCCACCGTGACGGCCTGCGCCCGTGGCGTTCCGCCGATCTCCAGCGCAATCGCGACATTGTCCAGCGCGGTCTTCCACGGCATCAGCGCGTCCTGCTGAAACAGGTAGCCGGCCTTGGCGTTCAGCCCCTCCAGCCGCTCCCCGAAGACGCTCACCGTGCCATCCGCGGGCTTGAGAAGGCCGGCGCAGGCGTTGAGCAGGGTCGACTTGCCGCAGCCCGTGGGACCGACGATGGCGACGAACTCACCCTCCTTCACATGCAGCGAGGTCGGTGCCACCGCCTTGTAGACCCCCTGCCCCTTGATCGCGAAGCTGATGCTCACAGCCTCGAGCGCGAGCGCAAACGGCTCAACGCCCGGCATGGGCGCGGCCACCCGTTCGGCCGGCTGCCCCAGGGCCGTTTCCATGTTGCTGTTTCCCCAACGTCTTTGTCCGGGCGCGCACGCCAAGGCTGCGATCGTGCAGGGCAGGCGCGACGCAATGAACACCCCCGGCAACTGCATTACACCTTCCTGCAAAATTTCTGGAGCCTCGACCCCGGACGGCCGTTCAACCCCTGAGGGTCCAACTGCGGTGGTGTCACCATCATCCCTCGCCGGCGTCGGGGATGGCGAGAAGGTGACCGCAGGCCTTGCAGTGGACCGCATCCGGCTCGTGACGCAACAGGGCGCATCGTGGGCATCGGAACGAAACCTTGTAGGGGCGAAACAAGGCCTGGGCGAGCCTGACGAAAAGCGAGATTCCGACGATCATCGTCACGATCGAGGTCAGCTTGCCCGCCGTGCCGGGAAGCGTGATGTCGCCGAACCCCGTGGTCGTGACCGTGGCGACCGTAAAGTACAGCGCGTCGACCCAGCCCTCCATGCCGGAGCCCGGCCCGGCAAAGGCGGTGTAGACGAAGCCGGTGATGACGAACAGACAGGTGACCAGGTTGATCCCCGCGCGGCCGACATCCTCCCACTCCTGATAGCCGCGGCGGCGCAGCGAGCGCCAGAACAGGTCCTTCTGCGCCAGCGACCAGAGCCGCAGAATCCTCAAAAACCCGAGGTTTACCAGCCAGAGCGGTGCCAGGAGCGTGGCAAGCACGACAAGATCGACCCAGACCACCGGCCTGCGGAACCAGCGCCCGAGGTTGGTGGCCGCCGCTGCGCGTGCGGAAAGATCCGCAGCGAGCACCAGGGCGACCGCATAGTCGAACCAGAGAAAGAACCTCCACGGCTGAAGCACGGGACTGAGGATGAAGAATCCGACGATGACGAGGTCGATGCTGGCGACGGCCCACTGGAAGCGTGTCGCCCGTCTGTCCGTCCCGGCATAGAGTTCGAGCAGGCGCTCGCGCCATGCCGGGCGCGAGGCATGCCCTTCGAAGTCGTGCTCGTGGTGCCGCGATTCCAGAAGCGCCGAAACCGTCGGCCCGTCGCCATGAGGCGGGGCAACGGACCGCTCCGCATCCGGCGGATTCGCTGGTTTCGAACCGCTCGTGTCCTTCGCGCTTTCCAAGAATCCCCCGATGTCTTCCGAAGCGGATCTCGACGATATAGGGCGGCGCTCAACCCGCGTCAGCTACCCGTCGCAAGCGCCGCCAGGTCGGGCTTCGTTTGGCGGCCCGACAGCGCCGCCTCTCGTCGCTCGCTGTACCGGTTGGTGAGGTAGTCCCGCCGATCCCGCGTCAGCAGCGTGAACTTCAGCAACTCCTCCATCACATCCACCACGCGGTCGTAGTAAGGCGACGGCTTCATCCGGCCGGCCTCATCGAACTCCTGAAAGGCCTTTGCCACCGACGACTGGTTCGGGATGGTCACCATACGCATCCAGCGGCCGAGGACACGCATGGCGTTCACGGCGTTGAAGGACTGCGAGCCGCCGCTGACCTGCATCACGGCGAGGGTGCGGCCCTGCGTCGGCCGCACCGACCCGATCTCCAGCGGCAGCCAGTCGATCTGGCTCTTGAACACGCCGGTGAGAGTGCCGTGCCGCTCCGGGCTGCACCAGACCTGCCCCTCCGACCAAGCCGACAGCGTCCGAAGCTCCTGCACCTTGGGATGGTCGGTGGGCACGCTGTCCGGCATCGGCAGGCCGCGCGGGTCGAAGATCCGCGTTTCGGCCCCCATGCGCATCAGCAGTCGCGCCGCCTCCTCGACCAGCAGCCGGCTATAGGAGCGCTCCCGCAGCGAGCCATAAAGCAGCAGTATGCGCGGCGGGTGCGCCGACGGCGCGCCGGCGGCCAGCTTGCCGGGCACGGGTCGTTCGAAGTGATCGGCGTCGAGCGCGGGGAAGGTGTCGTCATCGGACATGGCAGCCCTCAGAAGTTTGGCGCAGAGCGGGATAGGACGGCCGCGAGCCAGAAGCCCACGGCGAGGACGAGCGTGCCGGCGATCAGCGCGAGCAGCACGGCATCGTACGAACCGGTGGCCGACCAGAGCGCCGCCGCGCCGAGCGGGGCGATGGCGCGGCTGACGGAGGCGGGCGCCGCCAGCGCACCATTCACCGACCCGTAGGCCTGGCGGGTCAGCATCTCCGGCACGGCAAGGCCGCGCACGATGGTCATGATGCCGTTGGCGGCGCCATAGAGTGCGGCCATGCCGGCAATAACGGCGAAGCTCGGCGGCAGCTCCAATGCGAGGAGCGCGATGGGGAATACGAGGACGACGATGCAACCAATGAGGCGCACCGATGCCCGCGGCGCCAGCAGCCAGATTGCCAGCCGGCCCGCCACCTGCGCGGGGCCGATGATCGCCATAGCGGCGACCACCTCGGCGCTGCCGAAGCCGCGATCGCTGAGCAGCGGGTAGAGGTGGAAGGTGAAGGCGGAGAAGGCCGCGGCATAGGCGGTAAACGCGACGGCCAGCGCCCAGAACACCGGCTGCCGCATTGCCCAGCGAGCGACCGCTCCGCTTGTCGTCAAGGAGCCTTGGGACACAGCGTCCTGCTCCGGCGGGTGGTCGAGGGCGGCATCGATGACGCAGGCGTAGAGGGCTGCACAGAGCAGAAGATTGATGATGCCGAGGACGACCAGCGTATCGCGCCAGCCGAACCCGTCGAGCAGCAGTTGCACCAGCGGGATGAAGACGGTGGAGGCGAAGCCACCCCACAGCGTCAGCGCTGTGATTCCCGAACGCGCGTGCCCGGCACCCGCTCGACGGGCGACAACGGCGAACGCCGGCTCATAGAGGGTCGCTGCCTGAAGGGCACCGATGCCGGCGGTGCAGACATAGAACAGCAGCAGGCTGGTCGTTTGCGACCACAGCATCAAGAGCAGGCCGGCAAGCACCGAACCCGCCGCCATGGTCGCCCGGCCATGGCCACGGTCGATGGCGGCGCCGACCGGATAGGCGGCCAGCCCACCGAGAGCGAGCCCGAGCGTCGCCGCGCCGTAAAGTTCCGTCTTCGACCAGCCCAGGTCCTGGCGCATCGCCTCCGCGATCAGCGGGAAGCTGTAATAGAGCGAGCCCCACGAGCAGATCTGCCCGAGCCCCAAACCTGTAATGAAGAGGCTGCGCGGGCTTGGCGGCCGGGTGGCGGCTTGCGTCGTCATGAGCGGCGCGTGGCGGGCGGCGAGATGTTCGGGGCCGGATCGCGCTCATACCAGCCCTTGGAGCGGTTCACGATCCATACCACCGTCAGCATCACCGGCACCTCGATCAGCACGCCGACAACGGTCGCCAGCGCGGCGCCCGAATGGAAGCCGAACAGGCTGATCGCCGCGGCCACCGCCAGTTCGAAGAAGTTCGAAGCGGCGATAAGCGCGGACGGCCCGGCAACGCAATGACGCTCGCCGGCGATCCGGTTGAGCACATAGGCGAGGCCGGCATTGAAGTAGACCTGGATCAGGATTGGCACGGCGAGCAGGGCGATGACCAGCGGCTGGGCAAGTATCTGCTCACCCTGAAAGCCGAACAGCAGCACCAATGTCGCCAGCAGGGCGGCCAATGACAGAGGCTGAAGCCGGGCCAGCAGCCGGGACAACCCTGCCTCACCCTTGCTCGCAAGCAGGCTGCGGCGCAGAAGCTGGGCGAGGATGACCGGCACCACGATGTAAAGCACCACCGACAGCATCAGCGTGTCCCATGGCACCGTGATGGCGGACAGGCCGAGCAGCAGGCCGACGATCGGCGCGAAGGCCACGATCATGATCGCGTCGTTGAGCGCGACCTGGCTCAGCGTGAAGTGCGGCTCGCCTTTCGTGAGGTTCGACCACACAAACACCATGGCGGTGCACGGCGCAGCGGCGAGGATGATGAGCCCGGCAATGTAGCTGTCGATTTGCGCGGCCGGCAGCCACGGCCGGAACAGCCAGCCGATGAACAGCCAGCCGAGCAGCGCCATCGAGAACGGTTTCACCGCCCAATTGATGAACAGCGTGACGCCGATGCCGCGCCAGTGCTGCGTCACCTGCCCCAGAGCCGCGAAGTCGATGCGCAGCAGCATCGGCACAATCATCAGCCAGATCAGCGCGGCCACCGGCAGATTGACCTTGGCCAGTTCCAGCGCTCCGACGACCTGGAACAAGCCCGGCAGCAGGTGCCCGAGCGCGACGCCGGCTGCGATGCACAGGCCGACCCACACCGTCAGGTAGCGTTCGAAGATCGACATGGCGCCTCAGAGTGCGATGCGGCGGGTGAGCAGGAGCGCGGTAGCCGGGCACAGCGCCACCGCCTGCGGCGTTTGCCGGATGGCGGGCGGCGCGGTCTCGCGCGGCGTCGCCTTGAAGCCGAGCCTCTCGAAGAAGGGCGCGGCCGATGTCGTCAGCAGCCACGCCCGGCGGGCGCCCTGGTCAAGGGCGCGGCTCATCAGCAGCAGCGCGACGGCGCGGCCGATGCCGCGCCCGCGCGCCGGGGGATTGACCGCGATGGAGCGCAGCAGAACGTCGCCGCCATGGACTTCGAAGCCGCCATGGCCGACCGTCGTCCCGCCGAGCGTGCGGAAGCTGAAGAAGCGGCCGGGCGAACCCGCGAGGTCTTCGGTCGGCAGTCCGGCGGCACGCAGCGCCTCCACTAGGCGCCAGTCATGGGCCGCTATTTGTTCGTCGCGCAGGAACGGAGTGCCGTCATCCTTGTCGAGGTCGGTGTGCGGCGCCACCGGCAGGAGGTCCAGCACCGTCTCCGACGGACGGCACAGCTTTACCCCGCGCGGCGCGACCACGATGGGCCGGTTGATGAGGATAGGGTGCGCCGCAATCGCCGCCAGGCGCGCCGCATCGTCGATCTCCGGACCGTCGAGGCCGAGTTCGATGAACGGCGTCCCGCGCTCGCGCAGCAGGTCGCGCAACGGCCAGCCCATGCGCTCGGCAAGCTGGAGCAACAAGGTCGGCGCGGGCGGCGTCTTCACATATTCGATGACATGCGGTTCGATGCCGGCGTGGCGGATCAAGGCCAGCGTGTTGCGCGAGGTGCCGCAGTCCGGGTTGTGATAAACGACGACATCCATGGCGCTCAAGCTACGTCCGGCCGCCGTGAGGTGCTGCCCTCGGCATGGCCGATCTCGCGCAGCCTGGCGCCGAGCGCGACGCCGTCCAGGCTCTTGAGCGGTAGGGCCGCAAATACTGAAATGCGGTTTTTGAGATAGCGGAATGCGGCGGCGAAGGCGGCTTCCTTCTCAATATTGGTACCCGTAGCGGCCGCAGGGTCCTCGATGCCCCAGTGCGCGGTCATCGGCTGACCCGGCCAAAGAGGGCACGCTTCCCCGGCTGCGCTGTCGCAGACGGTGAAGACGAAATCCATAATGGGCGCGTCGGTGCCAGCGAACTCGCCCCACGCTTTGGAGCGTAGCCCTTGGATCGGATAGTCGAGGCTCTCCAGCGTCTTCAACGCCAGCGGATTTACCGTGCCCTTGGGCTGGCTGCCGGCAGAGAACGCGCGAAAGCGGCCTGCCCCGAGTTTGGTCAGGATGCTTTCAGCAAGAATGGAGCGCGCCGAATTTCCAGTGCACAGGAACAGCACGTTGTAGATGGGATCAGTCATGGGCGGCCTCGGTGTCTGCAATGACGGGTGGGCAGCAGGGGGTAAGCCGGGCGATGAGCGGCGCACAAACCTCCGCACGCCCGGCGCAGCAGTCCTGCACGAGGAAGCCGGCAAGGGCGCTGACAGTGCCGAGCCGCGCGCGGTAGATGATCGACCGGCTGCGTCGTTCGGCGACGATCAGGCCGGCGCGCGCGAGAACGGCAAGGTGGGTCGACATCGTGTTGTGCGGCACCTCCAGCCGGCGTGCGACCTCGCCCGCGGCGAGGCCCACAGGCTCGAACGCCACCAGCATCTTGAAAACATCGAGGCGCGTGGGCTGGGCCAGAGCGGCAAACGCGGCAATTGCCGTTTCATTGTCCATATGTCGAGCTTAATGGACACGATACACCGTGGCAATACCCCCGATGCCGTTGCCCCCGGCTTATTCGATCTGGATGTTCGCCGATGCGACGGCGCGACGCATTCGCGCCAGTTCCCGCACGATCTCCGCACCGAAGGCCTCCGGGGCGTTGCCGATCACCCTCGCCTGCTGTTCCAGCAGCCTGTCCCGCACCGCCGGGGCCGCCAAGGTCTGCCGCAGCGCTTCGTTGAGCTTTCCGACAATGTCCGCCGGCATGTTCTTCGGGCCGATCAGCCCGAAGAACGCCATCCAGTTCATCTCGTCCAGGCCAAGCTCGGCGAAGGTGGGTACATCCGGCAATGCCGGGGTTCGGGCCGCGCCCGAGACGGCAAGCGGGCGCAGACGCAATACCTGCACGAGCGGCAATGTAGTCGGCAGGTTGTCGTACATCACCTCGACGTGGCCCGCGACGACGTCGTTCAAGGCCGGCGCAACGCCACGATAGGGCACGTGGGTGATATCCGTCCCGGTTGCGAGCTTGAACTGCTCCCCCAGCAGGTGGCTCACCGAGCCGATACCCGCCGAAGCGTAGGACAGCCGGCCGGGCTGTTCGCGCGCCAAGGCGATGAACGCGGTCAGGTCGGCCGCCGGAACCGACGGGTTGACGGACATTATGTTGGGAACTTCGGCAATGTTGCCGATCGGCGTGATATCGGCCGGCACATTGAAGGGCAGATTTTTATAGGTCGCCGGGTTGATGGCGAGCGTCGAGGTGGTGCCGACCCCGATCGTGTAGCCGTCGGGCGGCGCATTCGCTATTGCCGCGGTGCCGATCGACCCCCCGGCGCCGCTGCGGTTTTCGACCACCACGGGCTGCCCGACGATATGGCTGAGTTCATCGGCGACGATGCGGCCGATTGCGTCGGTCGAACCGCCGGCCGGGAACGGAACGATCAAGGTGATGGCCCGGCTTGGATAGGCCTCGCGCGCGGAGAGCGGCGCCAGCAGCGCCAACAGGAGCGAAATCGCCGAAAGAATGCATTTCATTAGGGCGTTCATCGAGACCATTGTCGCCATCCGTCGAACAGACATGCGGTATGAGGCTGACTTCATAATCCATGATACTCGCCTTGGACCATGCGACCCCGGTACACTGAATGGCCCCGGCTCGGATTCGCCGAGCTATGGCACATCGGGGGCCAAGACTAGGAGCCGGCATGGTACCCACCGCCCTGGCGGATTCCGCCAGCCCCGGCCGGCGCCTGCTGGCCCCACTCGGAATCGGCGTGTTTCTCGTTGCGCTGGTGTTCGGCGGAGCGACCGGGCAGGGCGTTGCCAGCGACGCGTTCGTCCAGATCGCCAGCCTGCCTCTGCTGGTGGTCGCGCTTCTCGCACTGCCCGGTATGCCGAAGACCGGCACGCTGCGTATCGCCCTGGTGCTGTGCGGGGCAATGGCGCTGGCGCCGCTTCTCCAGCTCGTCCCGCTGCCGCCGGCGCTGTGGACGGCGCTGCCGGGCCGTGCGTCGATAAAGGCCGGCTATGAGGTGGCGGGCCTCTCCTTGCCCAACCTGCCGGTCAGTCTCGATCCGGCGGCGACGTGGCGCAGCTTTTATGCGCTGCTGCCTGCAATTGCCCTGTTCCTCACCGCATTGCAGCTGCCACATCGGGCCTTTCGCGCCCTTTTGATCGTTGCCGTCCTGGTCGGGGCGTTCAGCGTGCTGTTGGGCTTGGCGCAGCTTGCCTTCCCGGTGCCGTGGCTGCGCCCGTTCGACAATCCGATGTACGAGGACGCGGTCGGCTTCTTCACCGGGCGCAACAATCTCTCCGCGCTGTTCTACAGCACGCTGCCGCTGGCCATGGTCGGCACTTTCTGCCTGCTGCGCCGCCGCAAGCGCATCGCCGCACTGTTCGGAGCGGCGGTCGCCGTGATCATCGCCTTCGGCATCGTCCTGGCCCGCTCGCGGGCAGGGTTCGGTATCGGACTGATGACCTTTGCCGGCGCGTTCGCCGTCATCGTGTTCGAGAGCGAACTTGGCAATCGTCGCAAGGTATTGATCCGCTTCGGGATACCAGCCGCGATCGCGCTTCTCATCGTGTTGCAGTTCACATTCTACCGGATCTTGCCCCGGCTGGGTCTTTCCATCGCCGAAGATCTGCGGTGGCCGATTGCGGCGACGACACTGCGGGCCATCGCGGCTTACTTCCCGTTCGGATCCGGCTTCGGCACCTTTGTTCCCGTTTACCAGATGTTCCAGCAGACCGACACGCTGGTTCCGGCCTACATCAACCACGCGCACAATGACTGGCTGGAAAACCTGCTCGAAGGCGGGGTGCTCACCGTTCTTGTCGGCGTGCCGCTTGTCGGATTCCTGGCCGTGTCGGCGTTCCGGGTGATGTTCCGCTATCCTGAACCGGCGGATCGCACCGAGCGGGCCTTGGCGCGTACCGGTCTGTTGGTGATGCTCGGGCTGCTGCTGCACGAGTTCCTCGAATACCCGCTGCGGACCCAAGCGCTGATGGGGCTGATGGCGATCGCCTGCGCAGCGGTGATGCGCCCCCTCACCTTGCGCCGCGCCGAGGCGATGGATGCGCCGCCCCGGCACGAAGCGCCACCAGCGCAGCCGCCGGAGCCGCGATCGAACAGCCGATCGCGCCGCCGGCGCCGCTCCTCGCGCCCGCGCTGGCGCGCGCTGCTCGGGCTCGACCGCTGATTGCGTCCCGCGCCGCCTAGCCGCGCTCGTTCAACCCCGGAAAACCGCGCTGGTGCCAGGTCGGATAGGCGGGCTGGACGTCGCTCGCCGCATCGAGTGCGGCCATCTGCTCGCGGGTCAGCGACCAGCCGACCGCGCCGATGTTCTGGACCAGTTGCTCCTCGTTACGGGCGCCGATGATCAGGCTGGAGACCGTCTGGCGCTGCAGCAGCCAGTTCAACGCGATCTGGGTGATCGATTTGCCGGTCTCCTCGGCGACCACATCGAGCGCATCGACGATGCGGAACAGGCGCTCCTGTTCGAAATGCGGCCCGGTGCCGGCGATGTCGTAGGCGCGGGTGCCGGGTTCGGCCGGCCGGTCGCGCCGGATTTTTCCGGTGAGCTTGCCCCAGCCGAGCGGGCTCCAGATCACGGATCCGACACCCTGGTCGAGGCCGAGCGGCATCAGCTCCCACTCATAGTCGCGGTTGAGCAACGAGTAATAGGCCTGGTGGGCGACGTGGCGCGGGTAGCCGTAGCGCTCCGACACGCTCAGCGATTTCATCAGATGCCAGCCCGAGAAGTTGGAGCAGCCGATGTAGCGCACCTTGCCGGACCGGACGATCTCATCAAGCGTGGCGAGGGTTTCTTCCACCGGGGTGTTGAAGTCCTGGCCGTGGAGCTGGAACAGGTCGATATGATCGGTGCCGAGCCGGACCAGCGCCTTGTCGACGGCCTCCAGCAGATGCTGGCGCGACGAGCCGTAGTCATTGGCGCCTTCGCCGATTGGGAAGGTCGCCTTGGTGGAGATCAGCAGCCGCTGGCGCTTGCCCTTGATCGCCGCGCCTAGGATTTCCTCGGCGAGGCCGTCCGAATAGACATCGGCGCTATCGAACATCGACACGCCGTGCTCGAGACAGACGTCGATAAGGCGGCCCGCGCCGCCGGCATCGGTCGACCCCCAGGCCTTGAAGAAGTCATTGCTGCCGCCGAAGGTGGCGGTGCCGAAGCTGAGCGCGGGGACGCGCAGGCCCGAGGCTCCAAGACGACGATATTCCATGGTCCAATCTCCTGTCGCGCAGACGCGGCGACGGTTTTCAGGGGTCTTTGGATAGCGCGCGCGCAATGAGGGCGTGGCAATGGACGGTGCCGCTCAGCCGGTTACCGACCGGATACGATAGAGCATCGGCACCTCGCAGCGATGATTTCAAGCCGCTCGGCCGTGTAGCCCGAGCACTGGCAGGCATTGCCGGCGTCGACCGGCCCGGAGCGCACGTCCGCCAGGATTTTGGAGCGGGCGAAGGGAATCGAACCCTCGTATGCAGCTTGGGAAGCTGCCGTTCTGCCATTGAACTACGCCCGCCGACGCGGTGCACCTTAAGCGGCCGGCGGGCGGGCATCAAGGCCGGCGTCGATGAACGCCGGCCGGACGGTGCCCTATTCCGCCGGCACCGGGGCGGTGGCGGGCGCCGGCACCGCGGCGTGCCGGCGGTGATCGCGGCCGATCAGCGAATAGACCGTCGGCACCACGAACAGCGTAAGCAGGGTGCCCAGGCTCATGCCGCCGACGATGACCCAGCCGATCTGCTGGCGGCTCTCGGCGCCGGCGCCGTCGGCGAGCGCCAGCGGCAGGGCGCCGAGCACCATGGCGGCGGTGGTCATCAGGATCGGCCGCAGGCGCAGCACGGCGGCGCCCACCACCGCCTGCCGGCGCTCCTGGCCGTGCTCCTGCTGCTGGTTGGCGAACTCGACGATGAGGATGCCGTGCTTGGTGATGAGCCCGACCAGGGTCACCAGCCCGATCTGCGAATAGACGTTGAGCGTGCCGCCGGTGAAGTAGAGCGCCGCCAGCGCGCCGGTCATGGAGAGCGGCACGGTGAGCATGATGATGACCGGGTCGCGGAAGCTCTCGAATTGCGCGGCCAGCACCAGATAGATGAAGCCGAGCGCCAGCACGAAGATGAGGGCGAGACTCTGCCCGGTGGAGCGGAACTCGCGGGCCTGGCCGGCGACATCGGTCTTCACCGTCTTCGGCAGCACCTCGCGGGCGACCTGGTCGAGATAGTCCAGCGCCTCGCCCTGCGCCACGCCGGGGGCGAGATTGGCCGAGACGGTGACGGAGCGGAGCTGGTTGAAGCGGCGCAGTTCCTGCGGTGCCACGGTCTCGCGCACGGTGACGAGATTGGAGAGCTGCACCATCTCGCCATTGCTGCTGCGCAGGAAGATGGTGTCCAGCGTCGCCGGCGAGGCGCGGTCCTGGGCGTTGAGCTGAACATAGACGTCGTACTGCTCGCCGCTGATCTCGAAGCGGGTGACCTGCCGGCCGCCGAGCAGGGTTTCCAGCGTGCGGCCCACCACATTGACGTCGATGCCGAGATCGGCGGCCTTGGCGCGGTCGAGCGAGATGGAGATTTCCGGCTTGTTCAGCTTGAGATCCGTATCGAGGCCGGTGAGCCCCGGAAACTCGCGCACGCGGTCGAGGAAGCGGTTGGCATATTCATCGAGCTGCTGATAGGTGCCGGAGGTCTGCAGCACATATTCGATGGGCCGGGAATTGTTCGGCGCGCCGAGCGAGGGCGGGTTGTTGGCGAAGGCGTTCACCCCGGCAACCCGGCGCAATTGCGGGCCGAGCCCGACCACGAGTTCCTGCTGCCGCCGCTCGCGCTCGCTCCAGTCCTTCAGCCGGCCGATCACGAAGAAGCGGTTGACGTCCGGAAAGCCGTTGATGACCAGCACATTCTCGATTTCCGGCACGGCCCGCACCGCGCTTTCCACCTGCTGAGCATAGCGCGCGGCAAAGGCCAGCGTCGCGCCCTCCGGCCCGTTGCCGTTGACGCGGATGATGCCGCGGTCTTCCACCGGCGAGAGTTCCGAGGGCAGGCTGCGGATGAAAAAGACGCTGCCGCCGGCGACCATGAGCGCCACCAGCAGCACCAGCGGCCGCACCTTGAGGCTGAGTTCCAGCGTGCGGCGGTAGCCGTTCTCCAGGCCGCGGAGGCCCGCTTCGATGAATCGGCTGATGCGACCGGGCTTGGCCTCGTGGCGCAGCAGCCGCGAGCACATCATCGGCGTGAGGGTGAGCGCGACGAAGCCGGAGATCAGCACGGCGCCGGCAAGGGTGAGGGCGAACTCCAGGAACAGCCGGCCGGTGCGCCCCGGCGCGAAGGCGACCGGCGCATAGACGGCGGCCAGCGTCAGCGTCATCGCCACCACCGCGAAGCCGATCTCGCGCGAACCCTTGATGGCGGCGGGGATCGGCTTCATGCCGTCTTCGATGTGGCGGAAGATGTTCTCTAGCACCACGATGGCGTCGTCGACCACCAGGCCGATGGCCAGCACCATGGCGAGCAGGGTCAGCGTGTTCACGCTGAAGCCCAGCGCGTACATGATGGCGAAGGTCGCCACCAGCGAGATGGGAATGGTGACGATGGGGATGAAGCTGGCCCGCAGCGAGCGCAGGAACAGCACGATGACCAGCACCACCAGCAGCACCGCCTCCAATATGGTGGAGTAGACGGACTTGATGGAGCGGTCGATGAAGATGGCGTTGTCCTGGCCGACGGTGGCCGACATGCCGTCCGGCAGGCTCTCGTTCAGCTCCGGCAGCACGCCGCGCACGCCGGCGGACACGTCCAGCGGATTGGCCACCGCCTGCTTGATGATGCCGACGATGATGGCCTGGCCGCCCTCAAAGCGGCTGGCGCGCCGCTCGTCGGCGGCGCCGAGTTCCACCCGCGCCACATCGGCCAGATGCACCTGGGAGCCGCCGGTGCGCTTGACGACGATGTTCTCGAACTGGCCGACACTGGACAGTGCGGTGCGCGACAGCACGGTGAATTCGCGGTCGCTGCTCTCCAGCCGTCCCGAGGGAATCTCGACGTTCTGCGAGCGCAGCGCGTCCTCGATCTCCTGGATGGTGAGGTTGTAGGCCGCCAGCCGCTCGCGATCGATCCACACCCGCATGGCGTAGCGGCGCTCGCCGAAGATCTGCACATCGGCGACGCCGGTGATGTTCTTGAAACGGTCGACGACATAGCGGTCAATGTAGTCGGACATTTCCAGCGCCGACATGCGGTCGCTCTTGAACACCACGAACAGCACCGGCTGGGCGTCGGCCTCCACCTTGGAGATGACCGGCTCGTCGATCTCGTCCGGCAGGCGCTGGCGCACCCGGCTCACCCGGTCGCGCACGTCGCTGGCCGCCACGGCCGGATCGATCTCGGAGCGGAAGCGCACGGTGATGCGGCTGGATTCCGAGCGGCTGGCGGATTCCAGCACGTCGATGCCCTCGATGCCGGCGATCGAGCCTTCCAGCACCTGGGTGACTTGGGTCTCGACGATGCTGGCCGAGGCGCCGGTGTAGGTGGTGGCGACGGACACCACGGGCTCGTCGATATTGGGGTATTCCCGCACCGTCAGACGGCTGTAGGAGACGATGCCGATCAGGATCAGCAGCAGGCTGAGCACGGTGGCGAAGACCGGGCGGCGGATGCAGAATTCGGAGATGCCCATGCCCGGTTCCCTAGCGACGGCTGAAAGAGTGTTCGTGTCCCGGACCAGCGGAGGCGAAGCCGAAGCGCAGAGCCGGGATCCAGGGGAGACTCCGTCGAAGGCGTTTCCTCAAAGAGTTCGGTGGCTTCGCCGATTCTCCCCTGGGCCCCGGATCGGCGCTGCACGATGTGCAGCTTGTCCGGGGAACGAACTGCGTCGCCATAAACCCGCCCCTCAGCTCTGCGGAACCGACGGCCCGCCCACCACCTCGACGCGGGCGCCGGCGCGCAGCCGCTGCTGGCCGGCGGTCACTACCGTGGCGTTGGCGGCAAGGCCCTCGGCGATTTCGACCTCGCCGGCGCGGCGCTCGCCGAGCTTGACCTTGGTCTCCACCGCCTTGCCCTCGCGCACCTGCCAGACGATGCGGTCCTGCCCGCGCGGCACCACCGCGCTCTCCGGCACCATCAGCGCGGTGCGCTCCACCCCGCCCTTCACCGTCACACGCACGAACAGGCCGGGGCGCAGCGCATTGTCCTGGTTCGACAGCTTGGCGCGGATGCTGAGCGCGCGGCCGTTGACGTCCACCATGGGGTCGATGGCGTAGATCGCCCCGGTGAAGGTGCGGCCCGGCACGGCGTCGACCGCGATCTCGACGGACTGCCCCATGACGATCTGGCTGAGGTAGATTTCGGGAATCTTGAAGTCGATCTTCAGCGTGTCGATCTTTTCCAGATTCACCAGCTTCTCGCCAACCCCGATATAGGCGCCGACCGAGACCGCCCGCAGGCCGACCACGCCGTCGAACGGGGCGAGTATACTGTGCTTGGCGAGCTGCACCTGCTGCAGATCGAGCAGCGCGGTGGCGGTGTTGCGCTCGGAAATGGCCTCGTCGAGTGCGCGCGCGGTGCCGGAGCCGGATTTCTGCAATTGCTGGGCGCGGTCGTAATTGGAGCGCGCCAGCGCCAGGCGAGCCTGCATCTCGGCCTCGCTGGCCCGCACCAGCGCGTCGTCCAGCTTCACCAGCACGTCGCCGGCCTTGACCTTCTGGCCCTCGGTGAAGCGGATTTCGGCGATGCGGCCGGCAACTTCGGAGGCGACCTGCACCGACTCATCCGAGCCGAGGCTGCCCACGGCCGAGATGTCGGTGGTGGTGCGGCTGGCCCGCACCTGCGCGATCTCGACCGGCAGCACCTGCGGCGGCGCCGCCGCGGTGCGAACCTCCGGCGCGGCGGTGGCGTTGCGCATCAGATCGAGCCCGTGCGCCAGCCAGCCGGTGCGGTAGGCATAGGCCCCTCCCGCAACGAGGAGCCCGATGAGCAGCACAAAGCCGAGCCTTCGCATGAACCGTCCTCATCCCCCACGCCGTCCGCACCAACCGACAGGGCAGCAGATGGGAGCGCCGCTGCCAAATTAAATTCTGTCAAGGTTGCTGACCTGCGCAGCATTATAGCGCAAGGCGCCCGCGCGCCGATGACGAAGGCGTGTTCGGGGGAAGGGGCTCAAACGTCATCCCCCGGCTTGTCCGGGGGATCCAGCGTGGGGCGGCACGTCGTTCGATGGATGGCCCGGACAAGCCGGGCCATGACGGCTCCCCTCACCCGTTCTTCACCATCACATGGCGGACCACCGTATAGTCCTCCAGCGCATAGGTGCTCAGGTCCTTGCCGTAGCCGGACTGCTTCAGCCCGCCATGCGGCATTTCGCTGGTCAGCATGAAATGGCAGTTCACCCAGGTGCAGCCATAGTGCAGCCGCGCCGCCGTCGCCATGCCGCGGCCGACATCCTTGGTCCACACCGAGGAGGCGAGGCCGTAATCGCTGTCATTGGCCCAGCCCACCGCCTCGTCGACATCCGAGAAGCGGGTCACCGAGACCACCGGGCCGAACACCTCGCGGCGGACGATCTCGTCGCTCTGCAAGGCGCCCGCCACCACGGTCGGCTCGTAGAAGAAGCCCTTGCCGGCGGCGAGCTTGCCGCCGGTGGCGATCTCGACATGGTTCAGTTCCGCCGCGCGCTCGACGAAGGAGGCGACGCGGGCGCGCTGGCGGGCGGAGATCAGCGGGCCGATATCGTTCTCATCGTCATCGGCGAGGTTGAACTTGAGCGAGGCGGCGGCGGAGGCAAGGTCCGCCACCAGCCGGTCGTACACCTTGTCGCCGGCATAGATGCGGCAGGCGGCGGTGCAGTCCTGGCCGGCATTATAATAGCCGAAGATCTTGATGCCCTCGACCACCGATTCGAGGTCGGCATCGTCGAACACGATGACCGGGGCCTTGCCGCCGAGTTCGAGATGGGTGCGCTTGACCGTCCGCGAGGCGGCGGCGAGCACCTTCTTGCCGGTGGAGATATCGCCGGTGAGCGAGATCATCGCCACCTTGGGGTGATTGATCAGCGCATTGCCGACGCTGTCGCCGCGGCCGACCACGACATTGACCACGCCCGCGGGGAAGATGTCGGCGATGAGCTTCGCCAGCTTAAGCATGGTGAGCGGGGTCTGCTCGGACGGCTTGATGACCACGGTGTTGCCGCCGGCCAGCGCCGGGGCCAGCTTCCAGGCCGCCATCATCAGCGGATAGTTCCAGGGCGCGATGGAGGCGACGACGCCGATGGCGTCACGCCGTATCATCGAGGTGTGGCCGGCAATGTATTCGCCCGCCACCATGCCGTGCTGGGTGCGCACCGCGCCGGCGAAGAAGCGGAAGCAGTCGGCGATGGCCGGAATCTCGTCGCGCAGCACGGCATGGCGCGGCTTGCCGCAATTGAGCGCCTCCAGCGTCGCCAGGGTTTCCGCCTCCTGCTCGATGCGGTCGGCGAGCTTGAGCAGCAAGGTGGAGCGCTCGGCCGGTGTGGTGCGCGACCAGGAGGCGAACGCCTTCTCGGCCGCATTCACCGCGGCGTCGACCTGGTCCGGCGAGGCTTCGGGCAGCTCAAGGAGGGTGTCCTCGGTCCGCGGGTTCAGCACGGTTTCCACCGTCTCGGTGCCGGGCACGAAGCTGGAGCCGATGAGCATGTCGGTATCGGTGATCGCGGTCATGAGGGCCTCTCCTATTTGCCTGTGCCGGCCGCCGCCTCGCCCTCGCGCGTCAGATAATAGGCGGCGAGGATGGGCAGGAAGGTCACGGCGATGATGAGCACGGCGACGACATTGGTGACGGGGCGCTGCCGCGGACGGATCAGCTCGGACAGCATCCAGATCGGCAAGGTGGATTGCTGGCCCGCGGTGAAGGTGGTGACGATGACCTCGTCGAACGACAGCGCGAAGGCCAGCATGCCGCCGGCCAGCAGCGCCGTGCCGATATTGGGCAGCACCACCAGCCGGAAGGTCTGGAAGGCGTCGGCGCCGAGGTCCATCGAAGCCTCGATCAGCGAGGGCGACAGCCGGCGCAGCCGCGCCACCGCATTGTTGTACACGACGACGATGCAGAAGGTGGCGTGGCCGAGCACGATGGTCCAGAACGAAAAGGGTATCTCCATCAGCCCGAAGGCCTGGCGCAGCGCGATGCCGGTGACGATGCCGGGCAGCGCGATGGGCAGCACGAACAAGAGCGAGATCGGCTCGCGCCCGAAGAAGCGCGCCCGCGCCAGCGCCCCCGCCGCCAGCGTGCCGAGCACCAGCGCAATGAGGGTGGCGAGCGCGGCCACCTGCAGCGACAGTGCGACCGCGGCCCAGATATCGGCGCGCTGCCACGCCACCGCGAACCATTTCAGCGTGAAGCCGGGCGGGGGAAAGGCGTAGCTGCGCTCCTCCGTGGTGAAGGCGTACAGCAGGATGAACAGCAGCGGCACATGCAGGAAGGCGAGCCCGCCGAGGGCCGCCAGCTTGAGCGCGAGCGGGGCGCCTCTAGAGCGCATCGAACGCCCCCATGCGCTTGGCCAGCGTCAGGAACAGCGCCATCACCAGGATCGGCACCAGCGAGAAGGCCGCCGCCAGCGGGATGTTTCCGGCCGTGCCCTGCAACGTATAGACCGCCTGGCCGAGCACCAGCGCCGAGGTGCCGACGATCTGCGGCACGATGTAGTCGCCCAGCGTGAGCGAGAAGGTGAAGATCGCCCCCGCCACCACGCCGGGCAGAGCGAGCGGCAGGATAATGCTGCGAAACACCAAGCCGGGCGGCGCGCCGAGATCGCCGGCGGCCTCGATGAAGCTCACCGGCACCCGCTCCAGCGCGGCCTGAACGGGGAGGATCATGAAGGGCAGCCACAGATAGGCGAACACCAGCACCATGCCGGTGTAGCTGACCGAGAGCGAGGGTCCGCCCACCACCGGCAGCGCGAGCCACCACTCCAGCACGCCGCCGAGGCCCAGTCGGCCGGCGATCCAGCCTATGGCGCCTTCCTTGGCCAGCAGCAGCTTCCAGCCATAGACCTTGACCAGATAGGACGACCACAGCGGCATCATCACGCCGAGATAGAACGCCGCCTTGGCCCGCGGCCCGGCATAGCGGGCGGCGTAATAGGCGATCGGAAAGCCGAGCAGCGCGCACAGCACGGTCACCGCGGCGGCGATGCCGACGGTGCGCAGGAGAATGTCGAAATTCGCCGGGCGTAACAGCTCGGCAAGGGTGGCGAGCGTCGGCTCGCGCACGATGGTGCCGGAGAATTCGTCGATGGAGAACAGCGCCTGCGCCAGGAACACGAACAGGCTGCCGAGATAGACGATGCCGAGCCACAGCAGCGGCGGGGTGAGCAGGAGCAGCAGCAACAGGCCGCGCCGGCGCACCAGCGTGTCGGAGGCGCGGCGCAGCGCGCCATCACGGGGAGCCGGCAGTGCGGCGGCTGAACTCATGGCTCGCCCGCCATCGGGTGCAGCGCCGCCAGCGGCACTGCGAGCCGTACCGCGGCGCCCGCCGCGATGCCGGCCGCCAGCGCCGCCGGAACCGCGGCGGCGAGCCGGTGGCCGGCCGCCGTGCGCACGAAGATCCGCCGCACCGGCCCCTGATAGGACACGTCGAGCACCGTGCCCTCCAGCAGCGCGGCGCCGTCCGGCACCGCGGCACCTCTGGCGATGAGGCCGATCTTCTCCGGCCGCAGGCTGGCCGGCCGCGCCGGGGCGCCGAGGCTGGCGGCCTCATCGGCGCTCAGCACATTGGCCGCGCCGACGAAATCGGCCACGAAGCGGGTCGCCGGGCGCTCATAGACCTGCTCCGGCGGGCCGATCTGGGCGATGCGCCCCTCATTGAACACCGCCACCCGGTCGGCCATGGAGAGCGCCTCCTGCTGGTCGTGGGTGACGAACACGAAGGTGAGGCCGAGCGCGCGCTGCAACGCCTTCAGTTCGCTCTGCATCTCCTCGCGCAATTTCAGGTCGAGCGCGCCGAGCGGCTCGTCGAGCAGCAGCACCTTGGGGCGCAGCACCAGAGCGCGGGCCAGCGCGACGCGCTGGCGCTGGCCGCCGGAAAGCTGCGCCGGCCGGCGCTGCTCCAGCCCGCCGAGCTTGACCATGGCCAGCGCCTCGCTGGCAAGCCGCTCGCGCTCGGCCCGCCCGACGCCGCGCACCCTGAGGCCATAGGCGACATTCTCGCCGACCGAGAGATGGGGAAACAGCGCATAGTCCTGAAACACGGTGTTCACCGCGCGCCGATAGGGCGGCAGGCCTTCCATCGTCTCGCCGAAGATTTCGATATGGCCGGCATCCGGCTGCTCGAAACCGGCGATGAGGCGCAGGCAGGTGGTCTTGCCGGAGCCGGACGGGCCGAGCATGGCGAAGAACTCGCCGGGCGCGACGGCAAGATCGACGCCATCCACCGCCCGCACCGATCCGAAATGCCGCACCACGCCGCGGAACAGCACGGCGGGTTCGGTCGGAGGGCTGGGCGTTGCGGACATGGGCGGGCGATGCTTCCAGGCGTGCGGATTTGGTTGACGCGATTATGAGCGCACGGGCCTTGCGCGCGTTCTTGAATCCTCTCCCGCGTGCGGGGGAGGTGGCCCGCCGCAGGCGGGTCGAAGGGGGAACCTCCAGCCTGGCGCCGACAGAGCTTCACGCCCGGCCGATGCCCCCTCCCCATCCCTCCCCAGCACGCGGGAGAGGGGGCCGGGCGGCGGGTGTGTCCACGGCGGTGCCGGGGTGCCGATCCCCGTGCTCCCCCTTAAATCCTCCCCCGCACGCGGGAGAGGGGACGAGCGGCGGCGGCGCCTTGGCGGGCTTGATCGCCTACCGTCCGCCCAGCACGGCGATGTAGTCCGAGACCCAGCGGTAATAGGGCACGCAGCCCGCCGCCTGGGTGGGGCATTTGGCGACCGGGGTGCGCCAGAAGTGGATCTTCTCGAACGCCTCGGCGCCGTTGGTCTTGCAGCCCTCGTCGGTCAGCAGCTCATTGCCCTTGCACGCCGCCGGCACGGAAGGCACCGAGCCGAACCAAGCGGCGAGGTCGCCCTGCACCTTCGGCGAGATGGAATGCTCCATCCACATATAGGCGCAGTTCGGGTGCTTGGCGTCGACATGCAGCATGGTGGTGTCGGCCCAGCCGGTGGCGCCCTCGCTGGGGATGGTGGAGGCGATCGGCTTCTTCTGGCTCACCAGCAGATTGACCTGGAACGGCCAGGAGGACGAGGCCACCACGCCCTCATTGGTGAAGTCGTCGACCTGCACCATGGCGTCGTGCCAATAACGCTGCACGATCTTGCGCTGGCCGCGCAGCAGTTCCAGCGCCGCCTTGTACTGGTCCTCGTTCAGCTCGTAGGGGTCCTTGATGCCGAGCTCGGGCTTGTGCGCCATGAGGTAGAGCGCAGCGTCAGCGATGTAGATCGGGCCGTCGAACGCCTGGATGCGGCCCTTATTGGGCTTGCCGTCCGGCAGGTCCATCGGCTCGAACACCACGTTCCAGCTCTTCGGCGCTTCCTTGAACACCTCGGTGTTGTACATCAGCACGTTGGAGCCCCACTGATAGGGCACGCCGTAATGCACGCCGTT
>JBGGNI010000156.1:0-4530 GCA_041287585.1 Xanthobacteraceae bacterium | reverse complement strand
GCCGAGCGACGAGGGCGACAGCCGGCGCAGCGCCGGCTCCATGGGCGGCGGGCGCAGCAGCGGCGCGAGATCGACCGGCTCCTGCGCCACCGGTACGGCGGCCGGCGCGGCGCCGGCAGCCGGGCTCGCCCGCCAGCGCAGCACGGTGCCGGAAAAGCCGGTGGCCGGCACCTCGACGGCCTCGGGTTCCAGCGCCGCGCGCACCAGATCGTACCAGCAGCCCGGCGCCCGGCCGGTGCGGCCCTGCGCGCCGCACAGCACCAGCGCGGTTTCGGCCCGCGTTATCGCCACATAGAGCAGGCGGCGGTATTCCGCCTCGCCGCGCGCTTGCGCCGCCATGCGGGCGGCGGCCAGCGCCGGGGTGTCCTCGGCCTTGCGCGGGGCGAGCAAGGCGACGCGGCGGCCGTCCGAGGTCTCGGCCAGCAGCAGGCCGCCGGTCAGCGCGGTGCGCGGCCCGCCCACCGTGTCGGCCAGCACCACATAGGGCGCTTCCAGACCCTTGGCGCCATGCACCGTCATCACCCGCACCTCGTCGCGGCCGGCCTCCATGTCGCGCTTGGCCTCGCTGCCGCCGCGGCGGAGAAAGGCGAGAAAGCCCGGCAGCGACGGCGTCTCGATCTGCT
The DNA here is from genome assembly GCA_041287585.1 of Xanthobacteraceae bacterium. Lineage (GTDB taxonomy): Bacteria > Pseudomonadota > Alphaproteobacteria > Rhizobiales > Xanthobacteraceae > Ancylobacter. The sequence goes on along the minus strand of JBGGNI010000156.1, from coordinate 3,907 downwards.
CATAGGCGCGGGCCAGCGCCAGCATCTCGTCCAGCGCGTCGGCCGCCTCGCGGCCGAGCCGGGCGATCAGCCGGGCGCGGGCGCGCTCGCGTCCCAGCACGCGGGCGTAGAAGTCGAACGGCCGCAAGGCGAGCGCGTCCGGCCGCAGCCGATCCAGAAGCCGCTGCGCCGCCTGCCAGTGCGGGCGCTCATGGGCGCGGGCCGCCAGCGCCTCGCCGAGCCGGCCGCTGCGCCCGGCGGCCAGTTCGATGAGGTCGTCGTCGTCGAAACTGAACAGCGGGCTCTTCAGCGCACAGCCCAGCGCCAGCTCGTCGTCCGGCGCCAGCAAGGCGTCGCCCAGCGCCATCAGGTCCATCACCGCAATGTGCTGCGCCACCACCAGCCGGTCGGCGCCGGCCACCGGCACGCCGGCTTGCTTGAGCGCGCGGATGATGGCCTCGAACAGCGCGCCGCGGCGGCGCACCAGCACCAGCACGTCGCCGGCACGCAGCGCCCGCACCCCGTCGCGCCGCGCCACCGGGAAGCGCTCGGCAAGCCGGGTGGCGATATGGCTGGCCAGCCGCTTGCCCAACCGGTCCACCGGGTCGTCCTCGCCGGGGGCGTCGAGCGGGCGGGTCCAGGCGTCGCGCTCGACCTTGTCGCCGGGCGCCTCCGGCTCCCACATCTCGACGCTGGCCGGCAGATCCAGGTGGATCGGCTCGTGCACGGTCGGCACCGCCTCGGCGGCGAGGCCGTCATGGGCTTCCGCGCGGGCGAACACGGTGTCAACCGCGGCCAGGATGCCCGGCGCCGAGCGGAAGGAATGGGAGAGCCGCACCTGCGCAAAGTCGCGCTCCGGCACTTGCGCGGCGAATTCGCGCCGCATGGCGTCGAACCGGCGCGGATCGGCGCCCTGGAAGCTGAAGATGGACTGCTTCTCGTCGCCCACCACGAACAGCGTGCGCGGCCCCGGCCGCTGCCGCACCCCTGCCGCCGCGCCCGCACCGGCGAAGAATTCGGCAACCAGCGGGCGGATCACATCCCATTGCGCCGGGCTGGTGTCCTGCGCCTCGTCGACCAGCACATGATCGATGCCCTGGTCGAGCTTGTAATGCACCCAGGCCGAGGCGCCGTCCGCCAGCAGTCGGCGGGCGGCCACCACCAGATCGGCGAAATCCATCACGCCGCGGGCGCGCTTGGCGGCCTCGTAGCGCTCCAGTGCGGCGCGGCCCAGCGTGCGGGCGGCGAGGCTGCGCTCGGCGGCGCGGGCGGCGGCCAGCGCGGCGGCAAGGCCGGCCAGCCGGTCGCGCTCAGTGAGCAGCGCCGGATAGCGCGCCCGCACCGCGGCGGCGCCGAACTGGGCGTCGGCCCGCGGCAGGCCGTCGTCCTTCAGGAAGACGCGGGCGTAGAGGTCGGCAATGTCGGCTTCCGGCGCGGCGCTCGCGGCCGAGAGCGCGCGGCCGCGGGCGGCGGCGTTGCCGCCCGCGTCGATCAGCGCCTCGGCAAGGCCGCGCCAGGCGGCGGGCGGCAGGCCGGCCCCCTCCACCATTTGGCGCGCGATGGTGGCGCTGTCGATGCCGGGCGCGCCGACCAGCGCAGCGATGTCGGCTTCGCTCGCCTCCAGCGCCTCCGGCTCGGCGGTCAGCGCGCCGATCAGCGCATCGATGCCGCCGTCGGGCAGCGCGTCCACCAGCACGCCCAGCGCCAAACCCAGCGCGCTGTCCGGCGCGGCGGCGGCGGTCAGCACCACCTCCGCCCGCACCCGCGCCAGCAATTCGGCCCGGCCGGCCTCGTCCAGTTCGCGGAAACCGGCGGCGACGCCGGCCTCGAACGGAAAGCGGTGCAGCAGCGCGCCGCAAAAGGCGTGGATGGTCTGGATCTTCAGTCCGCCCGGCGTCTCCAGGGCGCGGGCGAACAATTGCCGGGCGCGGGCGCGGCGCAGCGGGTCCCGCTCGCCGCCGTCGGTAGCGATGATCTCGGCGTCGAGGCTCATCTCGTCCAGGCTGGCCCAGCGGCGCAGATCGGCCAGCACCCGGTTGGCCATATTGGCCGCCGCCGCCTTGGTATAAGTGAGGCAGAGAATGCGGCCGGGCGCCACCCCGCGCAGCAGCAGCCGGATGACCCGGCGCGCCAGCACATGGGTCTTGCCGGAGCCGGCATTGGCCGACACCCAGGCCGACAGCGCGGGATCGGAGGCGCGGCTCTGCAGCGCCGTGGCGGCAAGATTCTGCGGCGTCGGCTCCTGCGCGCTCATTCGCCCTCGCCCTCGCCGCCCACCGACCATTCGCCGACGCGGGCGAGGTGGTCGTAATCGCCGAAGCGGTTGCGGAACATCGGGCGGCGCAGCGCGAGATAGCCCTGCGCCGGGTTCTCGAAGGCGCGCACCAGCTCCTCCAGCCGCTCCAGCGTCGCCTCGGCGAGGCTCTGCGCGGTCCAGCCCTTGTCGATCGCCGGCTTTTCCGCGACCGGCGGCATGCCGCCGCCGAGCCGCACATAGGTGATGTCGGCCACCTCGCCCGGCGGCACGTCGCGGAAGGCGCCGCGCCGCGCCATCGCCGCTTCCAGCGCGAGCTGGGGCGAATAGAGCGCGGCGGTCTGCTTGGGCGTCGGCACCGTGCCGGTCTTGAAATCGATCAGCCGCAGCGCACCGTCGCGGCCGATCTCGATGCGGTCGGCGCGGGCGGTGAGCACGAAGGGGCCGCGGGTGCCGGGCAGATTGAGGCTGCCGCCAACCTCGGCCGTCAGCCGATCCAGCGGCGGGCGGCGCTCGCGCTCCCAGGCGATGTACCAGGCGGCGAGCCGGGTGAAGCGCGCCCACCACACCGCATGCTCGGCCGGAAACGCCTCCAACGGTGCAAACGCTCCGCGGCCGGCCTCGATCAGCCGGGCCAGCGCATCCTCCGGTAGCGCTTTCGGGTAGGCCTGCGCGAAGCTGCCGAGCGCGCCGTGCAGCGCGGTGCCGCGCTCGGCGCCGCCGGGGGTCTCGTCGTGCTCGGCCAGCGGGCGCAGCCGCAGCACATGGCGGGCATAGATCGAATAGGGGTCGCGCAGCCAGGTCTCGATCTCGGTGACGCTGAGCCGTGTCGGGCGCAAGCCCACCGCCGGCGTCGGCGCCGGGCGCTTCACCCGCGGCACCGGCGGATCGTGGTCGAGCGCCTCGGTGAGCCGGCGCAGCCGGTTGCCGCGCGCCACCGCCGCGGCCCAGCGCTCCGCCCCGCTCACCGCGGCCAGCCGCTGCAGGAAGCGCGAGGGCACGGTCGGCGCGCCGCCGAGCTTGGCCGGGCGGGTCAGCACCAGCTCCGGCGCGCCGCAGCCTTGGGCGAAATCGTGCGCGGCGAGGCCGATGCGGCGCTCCGGCGGCTCCAGGCCCAGCGCCGCGCGCATCGGCCGGCTGAGCCAGGGGTCGGTGCGCGCCGCCGCCGGCCAGGTATCCTCGACCAGGCCGCCCAGCACCATGCGGTCGACCGCCACCAGCCGCGCCTCCAGCGGCCCCAATATGCGCAGCCGCACCGCCGGCGCGAAGGCCGGGCGCACCGTGCCGCCGGCAAGCAGCGCCGGCAGCGCCTCGGCATAGGCGGCCAGCGTCAGCTCCGGCGCGAACGGGGCGCCTGCCGCCAAAGCCTCGAACGCCAGCTCCAGCGCCTCCACGGCCTCGCCCGCCGGCGGGCCGGCGGCCAGCATCGCGGCGTGGTGCGCCGCCACCAGCGCGGCGAAGGGCTGCGGGCCGCTGCCGAGTGCGAGCAGCGGGCCCAGCGCGCCACCCACGCGGGCGGCGAGCTCGGCCGCCGGCACGCAGGCCGCCGCATCCAGCCCGGCGCGCGGATCGGTACGGTGGAACGAGGCGGGATCGAACGCCGCCACCGCCGCCGCCAACCCCTCCGCGCCGGCCGCCGGGCGCGGCCCGCGCAAGGCGACCAGCTCCAGCCGG
>JBGGNI010000155.1:0-42362 GCA_041287585.1 Xanthobacteraceae bacterium | reverse complement strand
CTCAGCGGTTACCAGTATTGGTTCCACCGCCAGCTCGATTACCGCACGCTCGTCAAGTCGGCCTAAGTCGGTTCAACCCAGCCGGGAGGCGGCAATGCTCAGCCAGATACTGAAGCGTCTCGCGACGGCGATCCCCAGCGTCATCGGCGTGATCATCGTCACCTTCCTGCTCACCCGCGTTCTGCCCGGCGACACGGCGGCCTATTTCGCCGGGCCGGCGGCCAGCCCGCAGGCGATCGAGGAAATCCGCGCCAAGCTTGGGCTGGACCAGCCCTTGCCGGTGCAGTTTGCCGCCTATGTCGGCGACCTCGTCACCGGCAATCTCGGCACCTCGCTCACCACCGGCCAGCCGGTGATCCAGGACATCCGTGCCCGGCTGCCGGCCTCGGCCGAACTCACCCTGCTGGGCCTCCTGCTGTCGGTCGCGGTGGCGGTGCCGCTCGGCATTCTCGCCGCCGTCAAGCAGGGCTCCTGGATCGATCATCTGTGCCGCATCGTCGCCACCGCCGGGGTGTCGCTGCCGGTGTTCTTCACCGGCCTGCTGCTGGTCTATGTGTTCTACTACAAGCTCGGCTGGGCGCCTGCCCCGCTCGGCCGGCTCGACTTCTTCTACACCGAGCCCACCGCCATCACCGGCTTCTACCTTGTCGACAGCCTGCTCACCTTGAACTTCGAGGTGTTCGCCGCCGCCTGGTCGCAAATCTGGCTGCCGGCGGTCACGCTCGCCATCTTCTCGCTGGCGCCCATCGCCCGCATGACCCGCGCCTCCATGCTCTCGGTGCTGGCCTCGGACTTCGTGCGCACCGCCCGCGCCAGCGGGCTGAAGCCGAGCAAGGTGGTACTGGGATATGCGTTCCGAAATGCGCTGCTGCCGGTGGTCACCACGCTCGGCATGGTGTTCTCCTTTCTGCTCGGCGCCAATGTGCTGGTGGAGAAGGTGTTCGCCTGGCCGGGCATCGGTTCCTACGCCATCGAGGCGCTGATCACCTCCGACTATGCGCCGGTGCAGGGCTTCGTGCTCGCCATGGCCATTCTCTATGTGCTGCTCAACCTGGCCATCGACATCGTCTACGGGCTCATCGACCCGCGCGTGAGGATCGAAGCATGACCGCGCTCGACACCGCTCCGGCCGGCCGCAGCGACGGCCTGCTCGCCCACGCCCGCCATGTCGTGTCGGAAAACCCGGTCACCGGGTTGTCCTTCGGCCTGTTCGCGCTGCTGATGATCGCCGCCGTGCTGGGGCCGTGGATCGTGCCGTACGATCCGCTGGCCAGCGACACCGCGGCGGCGCTCCAGGCGCCGAGCGGCGCGCACTGGTTCGGCACCGACCAGCTCGGCCGCGACATCTTCAGCCGCGTCGTGGTGGCGACGCGGCTGGACATGACCATCGCCATCGCCTCGGTGCTGCTGGTCTTCGTCGCCGGCGGCTTTGCCGGCATCGCCTCCGGCTATTTCGGCGGCTGGACCGACCGCATCGTCGGCCGCATCTCCGACACCATCATGGCCTTCCCGCTGTTCGTGCTGGCCATGGGCATCGTCGCCGCGCTGGGCAACACGGTGACGAACATCATCATCGCCACCGCCATCATCAATTTTCCGCTCTATGTCCGCGTCGCCCGCGCCGAGGCCGCGGTGCGGCGCGATGCCGGCTTCGTGCAGGCGGCGCGCCTGACCGGCAATTCGGAAATGCGCATCCTGCTCGGCCAGATCGCGCCGAACATATTGCCGCTGATGATGGTGCAGGTCTCGCTCACCATGGGCTACGCCATCCTCAACGCCGCCGGGCTCAGCTTCATCGGCCTCGGCGTACGCCCGCCCACCCCCGAATGGGGCATCATGGTCGCCGAGGGCGCCTCCTTCATCGTCTCCGGCGAATGGTGGATCGCCTTCTTCCCCGGCGCGACGCTGATGATCGCCGTGTTCTGCTTCAACCTGCTCGGCGACGGTCTGCGCGACCTGGTCGATCCGCAGCGCCGCACCTGAGGAGCACGCCATGGACCACCGCCTCGCCAACCACGTCCAGCCGCCGCTGCTCGATGTGCGCAACCTCACGGTTGAATTCGCCACCCGCCGCGGCGTGGTGCGGGCGGTGGAAAACGTCGATGTCACCCTCGCCAAGGGCGAGACGCTCGGCATCGTCGGCGAATCGGGCTCCGGCAAGTCGGTGACGTCCTATACGGTGATGCGCATTCTCGACCGCGCCGGCCGCATTGCCGGCGGCACCATCCAGTTCGGCGGCATGGACGTGGTTGCCGCCTCGGAATCGGCGGTGCGGGCGCTGCGCGGCCGCGAAATGTCGATGATCTTCCAGAACCCGCGCGCCGCGCTGAACCCGATCCGCAAGGTCGGCAAGCAGATCGAGGACGTGCTGCTGGAGCATGTGCAGGCCCAGCCCAGCGACGCCAAGGAAAAGGCCATCGAGGCGCTCAAGGCGGTGCGCATCGCCCGGCCGGAGGAGCGCTACCACGCCTATCCGTTCGAATTGTCCGGCGGCATGTGCCAGCGCATCGTCATCGCGCTGGCGCTGGCCTGCCGCCCGCAATTGCTGATCGCCGACGAGCCGACCACCGGCCTCGACGTCACCACCCAGAAGGCGGTGATGGATCTGGTGGTGGAGCTCACCCGCGAGCGCAACATGTCCACCATCCTGATCACCCACGATCTCGGGCTGGCGAGCGCCTATTGCGACCGGGTGATGGTGATGGAAAAGGGCAAGGTGGTGGAGAGCGCCACCGCCGAGGCGATCTTCCGGGCGCCGCAGCACGCCTATACCCGCAAGCTGATGCGCGCCACGCCGCGCCGCGGCATCACGCTGCGCGATCTGCTGCCGGAGGACGCGCCGCTGCCCGCCGCGCCGCCTCCAGCGGCCACCGCGCCGGCAAAGGCCGGGCCGCTGCTCAAGGTGGAAGCGCTGGTGAAGGAATATCCGCGCCAGGCCACCGGCTCCGGGCTCGGCAAGCTGTTCGGCATCAAGGGGCCGGTGCAGGACCCGTTCCGCGCCGTCGACGGCATCAGCTTCGAAGTCGGGCGCGGCGAGAGCCTCGGCCTGGTCGGCGAATCCGGCTGCGGCAAGTCCACCACCTCGATGATGCTGATGCGGCTCTTGGACCCCACCTCCGGCCGCATCGTGTTCGACGGCGACGACCTCGCCAGGATTCCGGCCAAGGCGTTCGCTTCCTCGCCCTGGCGCCGGCGCATCCAGATGGTGTTCCAGGACCCGACCGACAGCCTCAATCCGCGCTTCACCGCCGCCCGCTCGATCGCCGATCCCATTCTGCGCATGGGCAAGATCGGCGGCGGCGCCATGCTGCGGGCGCGGGTGGAGGAACTCGCCGGCCTGGTCGGACTGCCCGGCCAGTTTCTCGACCGTTTCCCGCACCAGCTCTCCGGCGGGCAGAAGGCCCGCGTCGGCATCGCCCGCGCCATCGCGCTCGACCCCGACCTCGTCATCCTCGACGAACCCACCGCCGCGCTCGACGTCTCGGTGCAGGCGGTAGTGCTGAACCTGCTGCAGGACCTGAAGATCCGCCTCGGCATGAGCTACATCTTCGTCAGCCACGACCTCGAAGTGGTGCGCATGCTGTGCGACCGGGTCATCGTCATGCGCTCCGGCGGCATTGTCGAGGAAGGCCAGACCGAAGCGGTGATGGCGGCGCCGAAAGCGGCCTATACCCGCGAACTGCTCTCCTCCATCCCGCACCCGCCGCTTTGAGTGGACTCCTCAGCCGGGGTGGCGGACGCGGAAGGTCCACAGCGCGCTGCCGGCATAGTGCCAGAACAGCAGAATGCCGGTGACGACGATCTGCGCCACCAGATAGGGCAGGCCCAGCTTGTCGATAAGTAGGGCCATCAACGCCGCATTGAGCACCAGCCCGATGCCGGCCACGGTCAAGAATTTGGCCGCCGTCTCGCGGTGCCGCTTGGTGGAGCGGAAGGTGATGGCCCGGTTCAGCGTATAATTCACCACCAGCCCGGCCAGAAAGCCGGCGGTGGAGCCCGCAACCGGATCGAGGCCCGCCGCCTGCACCAGCGCGATGAGCACGGTGTAATGGGCAAGCGTTCCCACCGCGCCGATCGCCGCGAACATGAGGAAGCGCCGGGCGTGGCGGGAAAGCGGGTGCACGGCGCTCAGGGCTTGCCGCGGCCGGCCGAGGCCAGCGCGGTGAGGCCTGGCAGCGGCGGTGCCTGGCTCTCCACATCCGGCACCGGCGGCGCCGGCTCGCGCGGCAGGCCGCGCAGGTCCTTCACCTCGGCCAGCGGCACGCCCATGCGCGACACTGTGAGATAGACCCCGCCCGGCACCACATTGTCGCACTCGATGTTGAGCGCGGTGATGAAGAAGTCCGCCGTGCTCCAGTCCTCGGTCACCACCAAGGCTGGACCAAGATAGGTCGCCACCTGGGGCGTCTCCGCACACACCGCCACATGGTAGGGATGCGCCGGCAGCCGCCCCTCCTCACGCACCTTGCGGTTCAGCGCGATGGTCGCCTCGCGCAGGCTGTCCGACCAATAGTCGCCTTCATAGCGGCCATTGGCGGCTGCAAACCCGCCGGCAAGCTGGTTGTAGCCGGCATATTGGTACGGGTGCAGCCGCACGAACTGCACGGCGTTGAACAGGAACAGCGCGCCGGCAACCACCGCCGCCAAAGCGCGCGGCGAGAACGGGCGCCGCAGCACCCAGTGCCACAGGCTGCGCAGCCCCAGCGCCGCGATCACCGTCACCGGCGGCAGCACGAACAGGAAATGGCGGATGCCGTTATAGAGCGGCGGCCGCTCCGCCAAAGTGAACACCACCGGCACCAGCACGGAGAGCGCCAGCGGCAGATACGAGACGCAGCGCCGCCGCCAGTGCGCATCCCGCAGCAGTGCCGGCACCGCGAACAAAGCGGCGGCGGCGGTGCCGAGCAAGGTGATTTCCGGCAGCTTTACCAGCAGGTAGTCCAGCATATAGGTGCCGGGCACCTGGTCGATCGGCAGCCTTTGCCCGTCCAGCAGGGTGGTGAGGCGGAAGGCGAAATTGCTGAACGCCGACATGGCGTCGAGAATATTGGTCGGCGCCAGCACCGACCACGGCCAGGTCAGCGCCATGATGGTGAGCGCCACCGGCGCCGCCGGCAGCAGTCGCACAATGGCCCGGCCCAGCATGCGGACATCACTGAGCAGCACGGCGGCGGCCAGCAGCGTGGCGCCGAGATAGGCGATGGCGAACACCCCGCCGACCCGAAGACCGAGCGCGCAGCCGACCGCGACGCCGAGCTTGACGGCGATGGTGGTGGAGGGCAGCTCCGGCAGCCGGACGGCGATCCGCGTGATGTAATAGAGGCTCCACACCATGGAAGCGGCGAACGGCACGTCCTTGGTGTGGGTGAACATGGCGCCGCCATACATGCCGGTGAAGGCCAGCATCAGCACCGCCGCGATGCCGGCCTTCTCCCCGCCGAGCAGCTTGGCCAGCCGCCACACCGCGAACAGCCCGGCGAGGCCGAAGCCGGCCGAGAGCAGATGCCGCGTCTCATAGGTCTGGAACGGCATATGGTGCGACAGAAACACCGCCGCGAGATCGAACAGCCCGCCATAGAGAAACAGGTTCTCGTAGTGGAAGGCGCGCGTATCGGCGAAACCGCTGGCGTACCAGGCCCAGAGCAGCTCGCCATAGGTGTGCTGCACCGGCTCGTCATTGCTGATGCCGTAGTCGCGGAACACCAGCAGAACCCAGATGCCGAGCGAAGCGAACAGCACGATGCTGCACGCCCGCGTCAGCGAGATCGACTGCCATGCCCGAACCAGATCGGCGAGCGCCACGCCGCGCGGGCGGGCCGGGTAGGAACCAACGTTAGACTGACTCACGAACCGACCTCGTCGAACGACGCCGTGGACCGGACGGGGAGCAGGCCGGGCTCGCCGAAGCCGACCCGGTCGGCCACCAGATAGAGCGGCCGGTGCTTCACCTCGGTGAAGATGCGGCCGATATATTCGCCCATCACCCCAAGGCTGATGAGCTGCACACCGGAGAGGAACAACGTCGCCACCATGAGCGAGGCAAAGCCGGGCGTGCGTGCGCCGAGCAGCAGCGTCTCGCCGATGAGATAGACGCCGTAAATGCCCGAAATCGCCGCGAGCGCGACGCCGATCAGCGACCAGACGCGCAGCGGCACCATGGAGAAGGACGACAGCCCGTCCAGCGCATAGCGCAGCAGCCCGACGAAGGAGAACGAGCTGAGGCCGGCGGTACGTTCCGCCACCTCGAATTCGATCTCTTCCTGCCGGAAACCGACCCAGCTGGTGATGCCCTTCATGAAGCGGTTGCGCTCCGGCAGGTCGTTGATGGCATCGACCACCACCCGGTCGAACAGCCGGAAGTCGCCAGCGCCCTCGGGGATATGCACTTCCGACATCATGCGGAAGAAGCGATAGAAGCCCCGGCTCCACAGCCGTCGCGCCAGTGGATCGGTTTCGCGCGAGCGGCGCACCGCGATCACCATTTGCGCGCCGGCCCGCCAGCGCTCCACCATGTCGGGGATCAGTTCGGGCGGGTGCTGCAGATCGGCATCGAGCAGCACCACCACCTCGCCTTGGGCCGAGCGCAACCCGGCGGCCATCGCCGCTTCTTTGCCGAAGTTGCGGGCAAAGCGCAGCGCCTTGACGGCCGGGTCCAACAGGGCCAGCTTTGTCAGCACCGCATAGCTGTCGTCGCGGCTGCCGTCGTCGACGAAGATGAACTCCCGCCGAGCGTCCGGCAGGGCGTCGAGCGCGGCGGACACGCGCCGGTGCAACGCTTCGAGCGAGGCCGCCTCATTATAGACCGGGACCACGATGGAGATGGAGCGTGGCCTCCTCGCCGGAATTGCGAGCATGACGTCCTCGAAGGCAGATGTGGCGGATTTTGCGGGGCAGCAGGCTGCGCGCCGGCAACACCGAAAGTGAAGGGGAGACGGGCTTACCGTGTTACCCGATTGTGATCAATCTAAGACTGGCACCGTGCAACAAAGCGCTTCCGTAACGTCCGATCGCCAAGTAATCGTCCTGTGCGCAGACGACTTTGGACTGAGTGCCGGGGTGAGCGAAGCCATTGCGGGGCTGGTGGAACACGGCCGGCTGTCGGCCACCGGCGCCATGACCGGAATGGCCGGCTGGCGCCGCCACGGGCCGGATCTGCGTCGGCTTGTCGCGCAGCATCCGGCCGATGTCGGGCTGCACCTCACCTTGACCGGGCAACGCCCGCTGACGGCGGCCAAAGGGCTGGCGCAGGACGCTCGCCTGCCCGGCATCGGCACGCTGACGCGCCGCGCCTTCGCCGGACTGCTGCCGGCCGGCAGCGTGCGGGACGAACTGCGCGCCCAGCTCGACGCCTTCGAGGAAGTCTGGGGCGCGCCGCCCGATTTTCTCGACGGTCACCAGCACGCGCATCTGCTGCCAGTGGTGCGGCGCGTCGTCGTGGAGGAACTAGCCGTGCGCTATCGCGCCGGCTCGGTGTGGCTGCGCTCCTGCACCGAGGCGCCGGCGGCGGTGCTGGCTCGCGGCATCGCCGTGCACAAGGCGGCCGCCATCGGCACGCTCGGCTTCGGGCTTCCCGCCGCGGCGGCGCGTGCCGGCATTCCGACCAATGACAGTTTTCGCGGGCTGTACGGCTTCACCGACACGGTTCCCTATCGCGCGCTGTTCCGCCGCTTCCTGCGCGGGCGGGGCCGGCGTGTGCTGGTGCATTGCCACCCCGGCCGTGTCGATGCGGAACTGCGGCAGCTCGACCCGCTGCTGGCGCCGCGGGAGTGGGAACTCGCCTATCTCGCCTCCGATACTTGCGGCGACGACCTCACTGAGGACGGCGTGCGGCTCGGCCGGTTTCGCGAGACCGGCGCGTAAGCCGGCGCGCCGTGTTATCATGTCCTGCCAACCCGCGGCATGGGTGCCATGCCGGCGCCGCGCTTGTCTTATGTGGCGGCGCACCTAGTTATTGTGCACCGCAATGACGGCGTACCCTCTTCGGAGGCCCAATGCAGATGCACGAAATCACCGCCACCAACGCCCCGGCCATCGTCGGTCAGTCCGACGGCCTTTTCCGCAAGCTGCTTCCCGGCGACCGCGCAGCGTTTCTGGACCATTTGCTGCGGCTCGACCCGCTCAGCCGGTTCACGCGCTTTGGCGCGCCGGTGAACGATGCCGCGTTGAGCCGCCATGCCGCGCGCACGTTTGCCGGCGAGGCGATGCTGTTCGGCTATTTCGTCGAGGACGAGTTGCGCGGTGTCGCCGAGCTTCACCCGCTTCCCGCGCGCACCGGGCGTCCGCTCGAAGCGGAGGCGGCGTTCAGCGTCGAGCGCCCGTGGCAGGGCCGGGGAATCGGTTCGAGACTGATGCGGCAACTGCTGCTGCTAGCGCAGAACCGCAACATCCAGAATCTGCACGTCGTCTTTCTTGCCATCAACGGCCGCATGAAGCGGCTGGCGGTGCGCCAGACCGCCAATCTGCAGATTGACGATAACGAGGTGGTCGCCCTGCTGCACGCCCCGCGCGCCACCCCGTTTTCGCGGCTGCGCGAATGGACCGGCGACGTGTTCACCGTGCTGGCAATGGCCGCCGACCTTCAGTCCCGGCTGCTGCCCCCGAGCCTGCGCGGCAACTGAACCCGGCGGCCTCACTGCCCCGCGAGCAGCCGCCGCCGAACGATCTCGATGGCTATGGCGATGGCCCCGGCGGTGGCGATATCCGGCTTTTCGGCTTCATGCAGGCGGCGCTCTTCGGCAATGCCGAGAATAATCTCCAGCGCCTGGCGCGTCTCGACATCCATTGCGGTCTCCCCTTCCGTTCAATATTCGACAACGCCGAGCCAGCCGGCCGGTTGCGCCTACATGCGCACAGTCTGGCCGCCATCGACCACCAGAACATGCCCGTTGACGAAGGAAGCCGCATCCGAGGCCAGGAACACCGCAGCCCCGCCGATCTCTTCCGGCCGCCCCCAGCGCCCGAGCGGCACCCGCACATCGACGAAGGCCGAAAACTGGGGATCCTCGACCAGATACTGGTTGGTCTCGGTGGCGAACATGCCGGGCGCAATCGCATTGCTGGTTATGCCCGCCCGGCCATAGTCGATCGCCAGGGCGCGCATCAGGCCGGTCAGCCCTGCCTTGGCGGCGGTGTAGACCGGATCGCCCATATTAGCGACCTGCCCGGCAATGGATGTCACGGTGATCAGCCGACCGAAACCGTTCGCCGCCATGTGGCGGGCGGCGGCGCGGATCAGGCGGATCGGCGCGATCAGGTCGGTCTCCAGCAGGGCCCGCACCGCGGCATCGGAGAATTCGGCCAACGGGCGCCGGTCGCGCACGCCGACATTGTTCACCAGAACATCCAGCCGCCCGTGCCGCCCGACCAGAGCGTCCAATGCTGCCTCGGTCGCCGCCGCATCGGCGACATCGAACACCGCGCACGAGACCTCGGCCTTAGCCTCGGCACCTATTGCCGCGGCAGCCGCCTCCAGCCGGCCGGGATCGCGCCCGTTCAATACGGTCCGGGCGCCCGCCAGCGCCAGCGCCTTGGCGATCTCGAAGCCGAGACCGCGCGAGGAACCTGTAACGAGGGCGACACGCCCTTCGAGCGAAAACGGCGAAAGCGGCGCGGCGGCGCGTGAACTGGGCATAGGCGTCGGTTCCCGGACAAGGTCCCGACGCTTTGGCAGACCACGCGGCGACTGACCACCCGAAAGCAACGGACACAGTGCGTGCCCGTCCGCCCCAGGCTCAGGCCGCTTGCGAGAAGTGCTGCGCGCCCGATACCAGGCCGCAGGCGGTGACCCAGGTGCGGAAAGCGACCCAGGCTTCGACCTGCTGGGTGTCGGTACGTGCCGCGTTGAGTTGCGCGAGCAGCATTTCGGCATGGCTGCCGAGCCGATCGTGACGCAGCGACTGGATCAGGCCGATGGCACAGTCGAGCGAGCGCACGACTATGTCTTCGTGGCCGATGCGGATGCGGATCGGCAGCGGGCAGAATTCGGTGCGTTCTGTATTCATGTGGCGAACCTCTCCCTGGACCAGGGTCGCAACCGAAGCCCTAAACGGCCGGCGGCGCCTTGATCTCGATCATGTTTTTGGAGCGATCCGAGCTTGCGACCAGATTCGACGATGTCAAATCCGCGTCACCGATCCCGAACCGGCTCCAGTGGGTGCGACCCGTTCATGTAGTCCCGTGGCGACGTGCGTGGGTCGGAGCCGCACGATCGGGTATTGCAGCGCAGGCGGGCATTGATGCGACCGTACGACCGAGGTCGCGACTCTTTTGCAACAACTCATGAGATTCTAGTCCACCATCCGCGCGGCGTCCAACACGATCCTGTGATCAAGGCGGCAAGATTGCAGGCGGGCGCCTCATTATCGGCGCGCTCGCCCGCTAACAGCCGCGGAAGCCGCCTGCCCGCGACCGGAGATCAGCGAATGATTCTGTCTGCCGAATCAGAGGATTACCGCGAAGTTTCGGCAATTTTCGGCACACCAGCGCCCCTTGACACCACCCGGTTGGGGACGGACACAGGACGGCAGTCGCCTGGAATCCCGGAATGATGACGGCTTTTCACCGGACGTGCCCGCCGCGCCTCTTCGCGCGCCTGCTCGCCGCCTTCGGCCTGGCTGCGGTGCTGCTGGCCGGGGCGCCGGCGTCGCGTCTGGCGGCGCAATCGCTGAGCCCCGAACAGCAGCAGGTGCGCGAGCGCCTGGAAGGTCAGCGCGCCGTGGTCGACAGCGTGGAGGCTGGGCTGGGGCGTGAGTCGCTGCGCTCCGCCGAGCTCGACGAACTGCGGGCGCGGCTCGATCCGGTGCGCGGCGCGCTCGACGCTGCCATCGGGGTCCTGGAGCCGCGTCTGGAGGATATGCGCAACCGCGTCAAGGAGATCGGTCCGGCGCCGGCCGATGGCAATGCCACCGAAGAGGCCTCGATCACCCAGGAGCGCGACCAGCTCAACGCGCGGGCCGCGGAACTGGACGGGCTGCTGAAGCAGGGCCGGCTGCTGAAGGTACGGGCCGACCAGGCCGCCGATCGCATCATCAGCCGCCGCCGTGCCTTGTTCACCGACACGCTGCTGGAGCGCTCCTACAGCGTGCTCGATCCCGAGCTCTGGTTCTCGGCGGCGCGCGCGATACCCATCGAACTGCGGGGCATTAGCTATCTTCTCAGCGACTGGCGCACCTATGCGGATGCCCGCATGGCCCGTTCCGGCCAGATCGCGGTGCTGTTCGGCATTGGCGCCATCATCGCACTGGTGGTGCTGTTGAAGCGCATGGTGGAGCGCCCGTTGCGCCATTTCGAAGCCGAGCCGGCCGATACGCCGGTGACGCCGCTGCGGGCGGCGACGCTCTCCGGTCTGGTTGCAGTTTCCCGCGCCGTAGCGGCTCCGGCGGCCACGCTTGCCTGCCTGGCGCTGGCCGACGCCTTTTCGCTCATCCCGCCGCGCGCCGCCGACATAGCGAGCGGCCTCACTTTTGCGATCACCCTGGCGACGGTCGGGCGGGCGTTCGCCGACGCGGCGCTGGCGCCGAATGCGCCGCGCCGCCGTGTGCCGCCCTTGAGCGACGCGATCGCCCAACTGGTCTACCGCGCGGTGGCGACGCTAGTGATCATGATGGCGGGCACCGCCTTCCTCAACAATATGCATCGAACCCTGGTGGCGCCCGTCTCGCTCACAGTGGCGACCAGCGCCCTGTTCGGCCTGGTGTTCGTCGTGGTGACAGGCCGCGCTTTGCGGGCGATCGGCCGCGAAGCCGACGAGGAAAGCGAGACCTCGGCACCCGACGCCGCCCTGCAATGGCTGCGCCTGCCCATCTGGCTGCTGCTCGCCGTCGTCGTCGGCGCCCTGCTGTCCGGCTATGTCAGCCTCTCGGTGTTCCTCGCCTCGCGCGCCCTGGTGGCGCTGGTGCTGGCCGGCGCGCTCTATCTCATCGTCGCGCTGATCAACGGCTATTTCATCGACAGTTTCGACCCGCATGCCCGCCGCACCCGGCACATCGCCGCCACGCTCGGGGTCAGGCCGGCGAGCCTCGGGCTGATCGGCGTGCTGGTGTCCGGCTTTCTGAAGCTGCTCGCCATCATCGTCGCCACCGTGATGGTGGTCGGCACCTGGGGCACCTCGACCGCCGATCTGCGCGACTTCGTCAGCCGCATATCGTTTGCACTGACGATCGGCACCTCCACCATTTCGCTGGCCGACGTAATGAGCGCGGTGGTGCTGCTGGTGGTCGGCCTCATCATCGCCCGCGCCGTGCAGCGCTGGTTCGCCGCCAATGTGCTGCCGCGCTCGGGGCTGGAAGCCAGCCTGCAGAATTCAATCTCGACCATTCTGGGCTATGTCGGCTTCGTTGCCGTCACCGCCATCGCCATGGGACGGCTCGGGCTGAACCTGGAAAACGTCGCATTGGTCGCCGGTGCACTTTCGGTCGGTATCGGTTTCGGCCTGCAATCCATCGTCTCGAACTTCGTGTCCGGCCTGATCCTGCTCGCCGAGCGGCCGATCCGCGTCGGCGACACCATTCTGGTGAAGGGCGAAGAGGGCTATGTGCGCCGCATCAGCGTGCGCGCCACCGAGATCGAGACCTATGACCGGGCCATGGTGCTGATACCGAACTCGGAGCTCATCACCGGCATGGTGAAGAACTTCACCCACGCCAACACCACCGGACGGGTTATCGTGGCGGTAAGCATCGCCTATGATGCAGACCTCGACGCGGTGCGCGACATCCTCATCGGCTGTGCCTGTGACCATCCCCAGGTGGTGCAGAGCCCGCCACCGCGGGTGTTTCTGGTCAAGTTCGGCGAGAGCGCCCTGCATTTCGAGCTGCGCTGCGTGGTGGCGAATGTCGACTATTCGCTGACCGTGAAGAGCGACCTGCACTTTTCCGTGCTGGAGCAATTGCGCAACGCCCATATCGGCGTTCCGGTACAGCCGTGGAGCATCTATCGCGGCCCGACGGCAACACCCGCAGCCGGTGCCTGAACGCGCCCCGTCGCATCGCCCGGCCGGTGGCGGCCGGGTGCCCTCCCCTTCTGCCGCCCGAGCCCCTCAATGCGCACCGCACCTTTCCGCCCGCTCGCTTCCGCGCTGATCGCCGCCCTGCTGCTGGCGGGGTGCGGCACCACCGAGGCGGTGCAGACCAGCACCAAGCCGAGCTTCTACGACAACCTCGCCAAAGGCGGCACGGTCGATGCCGCGGCTGCCGCCGCGATGATCTCCGACTATCGGCGCGGCAAGGGCCTGCCGGCGGTCGAGATCGACCCGGTGCTGATGGCCGTGGCCGAACGCCAGGCCAAGGCGATGGCAACCGCCGATAAACTCTCCCACGACATTGGAGGGCGCAGTTTTATGGCCCGGCTGAAGTCCGCCGGCTTCGACGGGCTGCGGGCGGCGGAAAATGTCGGCGCCGGCTACCACACGCTGGCGGAAGCGTTCTCCGGCTGGCGCGATTCGCCTTCGCACAACCGCAACATGCTGCTGGCGGGCGCAACCCGCATGGGCATCGCAGCCGCAGCGGCCCCGAACAGCAAGTACAAGGTGTTCTGGGCCTTCGTGATCGGCGTGCCGAACCCCACGGTCAGCATTCCGCCTGCCACCGATGCCCCCGCGCCCGGCGAAACCACGACAACCCTGAACGGCCTGCCGCTGCCGCGCTGAACCGGGGCAAGCCGGCGTTCAGCCCTTCAGGCCGCGGCGCGCGCGAGCCGCCTGCACCAGCCGCTTGGCGGTAACGCGCGCGCGACGGCGCAGCGCTTCCAGCTTTGCCGCCAGCGCGAAGCGGTGCGTGGCAGCGGGGTCCACCGCCACCAGCCAGTCCGCCGTCGGCAGCCGGGCCGGCCACAGCCGGCCGAAGGCGGCTTCCTCGCTGGTCGCCAAGCTGTCGGCCAGCGCGATAGCCGGATCGTCGAGAAGCTGCCGCGTCACCTCCAGGTCGAGCAGCACGCCCGGCGAGGCGCGCCGTCGCCGCTCGTCATAGGCGGTCTTGTAGAACCAGATGCGGTCCTGCGCGCCGACCAGCACCGCGCCGGCGATGAGTTCGCCCGCCTGTTCCAGGCCGATGAGGCGGGCGCAATCGCGCGCGGCGAAGGCGGCCACGCTCTCGCGGAACATAGCGGCGAGGCCGGCCTGCTGGCCGGCCGCCGTGCCGCGCCGGCCTTTCCAGCCGGCGGCCTCCAAAGCGAGGAAACGCTCCAGCAGCACGGCGGCGGCAACAGGGTCGCGGGCGCTGAGCACGGTCAGCGGGCCGCCCTCCCGCTCCAGGCGCCGACGTTTGGCGGCGAGCCGCGAGACGCCGGCCGCCAGCGCGGCAGCGCCGTCCGCGCCCGGCCGCAACGCCGGCCGGGCGAGGCTGTTGAACCGGGCGAATGCCAGCCCGCTTCGCTCCAGCGCCGCAGCAAGGCCCTGCGCAAAGGCGCCGGCCTCCGACACGAAGGGCAGCAGCAGCGCCGCCGGGGGGCCGGGCTGCCGCGCCAGCGTGTGAAGCAGCGCCATGCAGAGTTCGTCGGTGCCCTCGTTCGCCACCAGCGGCGTGCCGTGCGGCGCATAAGCGAGGTGATGCACCGCCACCCGCAGGGGTACGCCCCAGCGTGTGCGCGAAAACCGCAGCGGCAGCACGGCATCGAGCCTGCCGTCGCGCTCAAGGGTAAGGAAGCGAAGCCCGCGAGACGGCAGATGCCTGAGCGCGGCGAGCATGTGGTCGGGATCGGTGAACGCATTCGGCTCGGCCGCGCGGTCCGCCAAATCGCGCCACGCCGGCGCCCGCGCCGCCATGTCGGCCGCGCTCGCCCAGCGTGCGGCCGGCGCGCCCATCCGCGCTCAGCGCCGCACCGGGCGGCGCAGCACGAAGACGTGCAGGCCCAGCCGGCGCTTGGTGAAGACGAACAGCAGGATCGATTCCAGCGCATAGGCCAGCGTCGGCGCCCAGGCGGCGCCCATCAGCCCGAACGGCGGAATGAGCAGCAGGCAGAGGCCGAAATTGGCGACGAACGCCACGCCATAGATGATGGCGCAGGCGCTCTGGTGGCCCAGCATGATCAGCAGCCGCTCCACCGGCCCCACGGCCGCCCGCACCAGAAGGCCGAGCGCCAGCACGAACAGCAGCGGATAGCCGGCCTCGAACCCCGGCCCGAACATGGCGAGAATATACCGCCCGACCGCCAGCAGCGCGGCCGCCGCGGCGAGCGAGGGCCAGAAAATCCAATGGATGGTGTCGGCCAGAAAACGCTCCAGCTTGTCGCGCTCGCCGGCGACATGGAAGGCGGTGAATTTGTGCGTCACCGCCGCCGCGACGGAGAAATAGACGAAGGCGACCGGGGCCAGCGTCTTGGTGGCGGCGAAATAGATCGCCACCTGGTCCGGGGTCACGAACAGTTCCAGCGTCAAGATGTCGGTGTAGGTGAGCAGGAAATAGAAGCCGTCGACCATGAAGATGGGCAGCGCCACCTTCAGCCAGCCGGCCCTGTCGTAAATGCGCGGCGCCGGCGGGCGGGCGGCGGCGCGCCGGCGCAGGCGGCGGTCGAGCTCCAGCATCTGCCCCAGCGCCGCCAGCCAGGTGGCGGCGGCGGCCGCAGCCATCGCAGCCGTGGCGCTGGCCGGCACGCCGGCCATGTGCATCGCCCCCATGGCGGCGAGGATCATCAGCGGCCGGCCGATATAGACCGGCACCAGCCCGAGGCCGACCCAATCATTGCTGCGGGCGATGCCGTCCTGCACCTCGGACACCGCATAGAGCGGCAGGCAGGCGAAGGCGAGCAGGAACGGCACGAGGTAGTAGCCTTCGACGTGCCGCTCGAACGCGAACATCACCAGCGTGCCCGCGAGCGCGAACAGCGTGCCGATCCAGAAGGCGAGCCAGCGCCCGCCGCGCAGAAAGCCGTGCAGCAGGCCATGCTCGCCGCGCTCGGCGTATTCGGGCAAAAAGCGCTGCGCGGCCGAGCCGAGGCCGAGCGGCGCCAGCGTGCCGAGCATGATGGTCCAGGTCCAGACATAGACATAGATGCCGAATTCGAACGCGCCCATCCAGCGCGCCATCAGCACCTGCGACACGAAGGCGATGGCCGCGCTCGCCGCCCGCACCAGGAAGGCTGCGCCGGCCAGCCGCGTCAGCGCCGAGCGCTCGCCCTCCATCAGCCGCCGCGCCTGGGCACGCAGGCGCCCGGCGAGGCCGCCCTGCGGCGGCGAAAGGTCGTCGGACGGCGTCGCCACGTAGCAGGCTCCGGAAGTTGCCGAATGAGTGTCACGCCTAGCATAGCGGGCTTAAGGCGACCTTGCGGCAAGCGCGATGATCTAGCGCCGGAGCGTCGCCGGGGCGAGCGGATTGTCGGCCAGCACGGCGGGGTCCGGCGTGTCGGTGCGCGGCAGGCCCATGAAGGCGTCGAACAGCCGGCGGATCGCCGCCGGCTCGACATCGCGCACGATCATCACCAGCCGGCTGCGCCGATCCTCGTCCGGCCAGGCCGGCAATTGCACCGGCGGATGCAGCACATGCTGCACGCCGTGCAGCACCAGAGGCCGCTCCGGGTCTTCCGCCAGCTGCACGATGCCCTTGAGCCGCAACAGCCGCGGCCCGTGGGTGCCCCGCAGCAGTTCCAGAAACATGTCGAGCGCCACCGCCCCGACCGGAACGTCGGTCGCTATGGTGAAGGCACGGATGCGCTCGTCGTGCCGGTTAGCGTCGTGCCCGGCGCCGATGCCGCGGCGGGCCTGCTCGGCGGCGGCGATCTTCTCCTCGGCGAGCCAGCGCGCCACATCCGGAACCTTGGTCGCGGGGTCGAACAGCCCGGCGCCGAGCAGCGCCGCGGGCGTCGCCTCGCCGGCCGCCGCATCCAGCAGCGGCGCACCGGGCGCCAACGCCGCCAGCCGGACGCGCAGCCGCTCCAGTTCCGCCCGGCGCTCCGGCGTGTCGACGAGGTCGGTCTTGGTCAGCACGAGGCGATCGGCCATCGCGGCCTGGCGCACCGCTTCCGGGTGCGCGTCGAGCGTGGCGGCACCGTTGACGGCGTCGACCAGCGTGACCACGCCGTCGAGCCGGTAGCGCAGCATCAGATAGGGATGCAGCATCATCACATGCAGGATGGGCGCCGGGTCGGCGAGGCCGGTGGTCTCGATCACCACGCGGCGGAACGGCGGAATGGCGCCATTGTCCATCCGCCGCAGCAACTGTTCCAGCCCGTCGACCATGTCGCCGCGCACCGTGCAGCACAGGCAGCCGCTCGCCAGCAGCACGGTGCTGTCGTCGATCTGCTGCACCAGCAGATGGTCCAGCCCGATTTCGCCGAACTCGTTGATCAGCACGGCGGTTTCGCCCAGCGCCGGGTCGGCCAGCAGCCGGTTGAGCAGCGTGGTCTTGCCGGCGCCCAGAAAGCCGGTGAGCACGGTGACCGGAATGGGTGCGGGCGGCCCCGAGGCGGTCGCGTTCATGGAATGATCGATACGCGCGGGGCCGTCAGCCGGCCGGCTTGGGCGCGGGCACCGGCGGCACCGGCTTCGCGGCCGGCTTGGCGTCCGCCGCTTTGGCACCCGGCGCTGCCGCCGCAGGCTTGGGCGCTGCTACCGCAGGCTTGGGCGCCGCCGCCGCGGCAGGCTTGGGCGCGGCCGGCTTAGCCAATGCGGCGGCCGGCTTGGTCGTTGATGCGGGCTTCGCCTCCGCCGCGGGCTTGGGCACAGTGGCCGGAGACGCCGCAGCCGGCGCAACGGCATCGGTCGCAGCGGCGGGCGAGGTCGCGGCCGTCTTCGCTGCGGGTTTGGCTGCGGGCTTGGTCGCAGGTTTGGCGGGCGCCCCGGCATCGGTCGCCGGCGCACTCACGGCAGCCACCGGCGGCTTCTTCGCGGCAGGAGGCGCGCCCGCTGCGGCGGGCTTGGCCGCCGGGTCCTTCTTTGCGGCGTTCTTCTTCGCGGGCTTTTCGGGCGGCGGCGGGAAGGCGGCGTCCAGCGCCGCCTGATCGCGCGTCGGGCCGACCCACACCGGCACCGGCGCCATGGAGGGCGGCAGATTGACCAGCAGGCTGGCCCCGGTGACGTTGGCGCCGAGGCTGCCCATGCCCGCCGCGGCGAAGCCGGTGGAGCGCCCGCCGGCGTCGTCGTCTTCACCCTCGGAAGCAACCTGCTTGCGCTTGCCGCCGCAGATGCGCGCCCGCATGTCGGTCGGCGGGCCGCTTTCGTTGCGCAGCGAATCGACAGTGGGCGACACCGCACCGAAGATCGACCAGGATTGCTGGAAGCCCTTCTCCAGCAGCAGTGCCGCCTGTTCGGTGCGGTCCTTGGCGGAATCGGCGCCCAGCACCACGGCCAGCACCCGCTTATTGCCGCGATGCGCGCTGGCGACCAGATTGAAGCCGGACGCGCAGATAAAGCCGGTCTTCATGCCGTCGGCGCCCGGATAGCGGTCGATCAGCCGGTTGTAATTGCGCAGCACCCGGTTGCCGAGCTTGATCGCCGGAATGCGGAACATGTCCTCGTGCTCGGGAAATTCCTTGATCAAAGCGCGGGCCAGAATCGCCAGATCCCGCGCCGTGGTCACCTGTTCGGGGTCCGGCAAGCCGTTGGGGTTGGCATAATGGGTACCGGTCATACCGAGCGAGGCGGCCGCCCGGTTCATCTCGTCGACGAAGCCGGGCACACTGCCGCCGACGCCTTCGGCCAGTACCACGGCCATGTCGTTGGCTGATTTGACCAGCAGCATCTTCAGCGCATTGTCGACCGTGAGCTGCGTGCCGGCGCGAAAACCCATCTTGGAGGGCTGCTGCGCCACAGCAAAATCGGAAACGGTGATCAACGTATCCGGCGAAACCCGCCCTTCGCGCATGGCGCGGAACGTGACATAGGTGGTCATCAGCTTGGTGACCGAAGCCGGGTACCAGGGCTTGGTGGCGCCTTCCTCGATCAACACCTTGCCGGTTTCGACATCGATCAGCAGCGACGGGGTGGCCCCCGCGGCAAGCGGCGCGAAGGCGGCGGCAAGGCCGGCGGCGGCCAGAAGAAAGCGCCGGGCGCGCAAAAGGAGAGGTCTCGACACGCGGCTCTGATCCGTCTTCGAGGACAAGGAAACGTCCGTTGGGTGCGGGAACGTCCGTCGGTAAGGCCGTAGGCGCCGGACGATACCGCATCCGGAGCCAGCGGCAAAATCGAATGGCGCGGCGCGGCGGCGGAATTGTGGTGGAATGCCGGTCCATCCCCAGCGCCCTTGCGCGAAGGCGCCACGCCCGCGACAGCCCGGCTGTCGCTGACGGCGCTTGCTATGGCGGCGCTTGGCGGCTATCTGAAACCCGGCGGCCGCGGTAGCTCAGCTGGTAGAGCAACGCATTCGTAATGCGTGGGTCGGGGGTTCGAATCCCTTCCGCGGCACCAATTCTCCAGTCTCACGGCGTTTCAGGCCAACTCAGACTGGCTCATAATCATCAGATATCGCTAGCTAATTTTTCTCGATTTCAGCTCATGCGTGGCCATTGCGTGTCACTGAGTCTCACTGCATCTCGCGAATTGTTGGCCTTGCAGTTGGCTCGCTCCCGCTGTTGGCTTCGCAGGCCAACAGCGGGAGCGAGCCGTGGCACTTTCCGACACAGCGTGCAGAACCGCGAAGGGCCGACCTCGCGAATACAAGCTTTCTGACGGAGGCGGGCTTTACCTCCTGGTGAAGCCGAACGGCGCAAGATTTTGGAACCAAGCCTACCGTTATGGCGGAAAACAGAAAAAGCTTTCGCACGGCCCCTACCCAATTCTGTCTCTGGCCGACGCTCGGCGTCTAAGAGACGAGGCAAAGAAGCTCTTGGCTGCGGGGCTTGACCCATCTTCAGAAAAGCGGTCGAGCAAAATCGCCAGGGTCTCTTCCACCGAGACGACGTTCGGCGGAGTTGCGGACGAGTACCTTACTCGGCTCGAAGACGAAGGAGCCGCTCCATCCACCCTGGCAAAATGCCGGTGGCTGCTTGTTGATCTCGCCGGTCCGGAGCTCGGAAGGCGTCCCATAGCAGAGATCTCCCCTGCCGAAGTGCTGGAAGTCCTGCAGCAGGTTGAACGCAGTGGTCGTCGCGAAACGGCTCGCCGGCTACGGAGCGTCATTGGTGTCGTTTTTCGGCTCGCCGTATCCACCCTGCGCGCCAAGGACGATCCCACACACCTGTTGAAGGGAGCGCTTAAGGCGCCAAAGGTCCGTCACCGCGCAGCGCTTACCGATCCCCAAAAGTTGGGTCCGCTTCTGATCGCCATCGACGAATACGACGGGTGGCCGACGCTCAGGTGCGCGCTACAGTTTATCGCGTTGACGTTCGCGCGACCGGGCGAAGTTCGTGGCGCCGTGTGGACTGAGATGGATCTTGAAAGAGGCGTTTGGCACATCGAAGGTGCGCGGACCAAGATGCGGCGCCCGCATGATGTTCCGCTCTCCAGCCAAGCTCTCGCGGTCCTCTCCGAGGTGAGAGACGTAGCTCGCGCCAGCAAGCTCGTTTTCCCTTCAATCCGGTCGGCGGCTAGACCACTGTCCGAAAACGCCATGAACTCGGCATTCCGGCGGATGGGGTTCACCCAAGATGAAATGACGGCCCACGGCTTCCGATCGACTGCCAGCTCGATCCTGAACGAGCGCGGTGTCCGGTCGGACGTCATAGAGGCCGCGCTCGGCCATCAGGAGCGCAACGAGGTGCGCCGCGCCTACAACCGGGCGACCTATTGGCCCGAGCGCGTGCAGCTGATGCAGGACTGGGCCGACTATCTCGACACGCTGAAGCAAGTTCCTCCCCGGCCCGGCTAACCGCTCCGGCTGCTCTGCGGCCCCTGCCGCTCATACGTCCCATGATCTTGGAACCTGCCGAGCCCGCCTTCGCGGCGCTCGTTGCGGGGTTGCGCACGGATTCGCCCTGATGCGTCGAACTGCCCCTACCCTACTGATCGCCTTGTCGTTCCTAATGGTCGGCTGCCGCACCGCCGAGCAGCTCGAGCAGGCCGAGAATGAGCAGATGCAGTCCGTCGTCGGCATGACGATGGCGGACTTCTCCGCCCAGACCGGCCTCACGCCCATGGACGCCTACGACGTCGCCGGCGGCCGCACCTTCGTCGTCCTGGGGCGTACGGTGACGCTCGTCACGCCGGGCTCCTACGGCGCGCCGACGGTGGCCAATTCCCAGACCTGCCGGCTGCTGGTGGCGACGAAGCAGGTCGGCACGACCGGTACGGCGGAGAGCTGGCAGATCGTCGGGGTAAGCTACTCGGGGCCGTGCGCGGGGATGTACTGACGGTTGGGCCGCGGCAAGCAAGCCAGACCTCCAGCTGAAACGTGCCGCGTCATACCCGACACGGGACCCGCGAAGGCCTATATGGGGGCGGTGCCTGATCTGATCCCGAGCCGCCTACGTCGGTTCCAGCGTTCCAAGTCTCTAGAGGAAAGCCAGCATGCCCTTATCCATCCATGAGGCGTCGATACCCGTCTTCCTGCGGGCCTTCGGCAATTTGTCGGCGATCCTCGAAAAGGGCGAAGCTTTCGCGACGGCGGAGGGCATCGATCCAGTCAGCCTTGTTGAGGCGCGGCTTGCCCCTGACATGCTGACGCTGGCGGGCCAGGTCCAGCGCGCGAGCGACACGGCGAAATTCTGTGTCACCCGGCTGACTGCGACGGACGGCCCGGGCTTCGCCGACAATGAGGCGAGCTTCTCCCAGCTCCAGGAGCGCATCACCAAGACGGTGACGTATCTCAAGGGCGTCGGACCGGAGCACTTCGACGGCAGCGAGACGCGCCAAATCGTGCTCAAGCGGCGGCAAGGCGACGTGACGCTCGACGGGTGGGGCTATCTCTTCACCTTCGCGCTGCCCAACTTCTTCTTTCACGTCACCACCGGCTACGACATTCTCCGCCACAAGGGCGTTCCGATCGGCAAATCGGATTTCCTCGGGCCACTTTAAGAATTCGTTTCGCCGACATTGAAATCGGACAGCAGAGATTCACATCTTCAGCCGCGCTCCAGCACCTGCCGGGTGGCCCGCCAGCCGTTCAGGTGGTGGGCGCGGAGGATTTCGCGCAGCAAGGCGCCCTCGCGATGCTGGAGGGCGTCCAGTATTTGCTCGTGCTCGACAACGGCGCGTGCCCAGCGCGAAGCGGAGCGGTTGCCGGCGAAACGGTAGCGGCGGATGCGTGCGCTTTCGGTGCGGTAGACGCGCGAGAGCGCGGCGTTGTGGGAACAGTCGACGATCTGCTGATGAATGCTTTGGTTCAGGTGAAAATAGCCCAGCAGATCGCCGGTGCGCTGGCAATCGGCCATGCGCCGGTGCAGCTCTTCGATCGCTGCGAACTCGGCCGCAGTGCCGCGCTCGCAGGCGAGCGGGGCCGCGACGCTTTCGAGCCCGATCAGCACCTCGATCGCCGCGTCGACCTCGGCGAGCGACAACATCATAACCTCGGCGCCCCGATTGGGGACGATGCGCACCAACCCCTCGGCTTCGAGGATCTTGAAGGCCTCGCGCAGAGGGGTACGCGTCACGCCCAACCGCTCGGTCAGCATGCGCTCGGAAATGCGGCCGCCGGCAGCCAGATCCCCGGCGATGATCATGTCGCGAATGCGCTCCACCACGAACATGGTGCGCCGGCCGCGGGGGGCCGGGGAGAGCGGAGCGGCCTCGGCCTCGGCAAGTTTGGTTTCGGAAAATTGCATGCAAGAACGCTCTCATATCGCGGAATCTGCGGCAAGCCATATTGACGCTTTCTCCAGATTACATGCAATATGACCTCGCCTGATGAGAAGCGCCGCCTTGACGCGGTGCCGGGGCTGGGTTGGAAGCGCGAACGGGAAGGCGAGGCATGACCTGCGCGGGAGCCGTCATGTGTCTGGTTGTTCGGGAGGGCGGGCGATGAGCGCGCCCGCCGAGGACCGTCGGCCTGATCTGAAAACAGCAGAATTGACAACGCAGTGTGCAGACGACGCGCTGTGCATCGTCGATGCCCACCACCATTATTGGGACCTGCGGCTCGGCCGGCATCCCTGGCTGGCGGGGGAGCCGGTCCCCGGCCATCGCTACGGCGACTATCGCGCCATCTGCAAGACCTTCCTGCCCGAAGATTATCGCCAGGCGGCCGGTAGTCAGAAAATTGTCGGCAATGTCTATGTCGAGGCTGAGTGGGATCCGTCCGACCCGCTGGGCGAGACGCGCTGGGTACATGCAATTGCCGAGCAGCACGGCACGCCCCACGCCATGGTCGCGCAGGCCTGGCTCGACCGTGACGACGCAGCCTCGCTAATCGCGGCGCAGGCCCGCTTTCCGCTGGTGCGGGCGGTGCGCCATAAGCCCAGGGGGTTCGCGCGGTTCGAAGACTGGCGGCCGGACCACGGCCTGCCGGGAACGATGCTGTGCCCGCGGTTTCGCGCCGGCTATGCAAGGCTGGCCGATCACGACCTGCATTTCGAATTGCAGACCGTGTACTGGCACCTACCCGACGCCGCCGATCTCGCCCGGGCCTTCCCGCATATCTTCATGGTGCTCAACCACACCGGTGTGCCCGGCGACCGGCAGCCCGGTACGCTGGAACGGTGGCGGGCCGCCATGGCCCAGGTCGCCGGCTGCCCGAATGTGATGGTGAAGATCTCTGGTCTCGGCGTGCCGGGTGAGCCGTGGACCATCGCTGCCAATGAGGGCGTGGTCCGCGACACCATCGCGCTGTTCGGCGTCGAGCGCTGCATGTTCGCCAGCAATTATCCGGTCGACGGCCTGTTCCGATCGCTCGACGGCATCTTCGCCGACTTCAAGGCGATCACACGGGACATGGCGCCGGCCGATCGCCGTCAGCTGTTCCACGACAATGCGAGGGCCGTGTACCGGCTCCATCAAAGGGAGGAAGTCCATGCGCAATACTAAGAAATACACTTTCGGGTCGGCAGCCTGCATCGCCGGCGTCATGCTGGCGGCTCTGGCGTTGCCCTTCGCCGCTCCGGCGCAGGCCGACACCTACCCCAGCCGCCCGATCACCGTCATCGTGCCTTATCCGGCCGGCGGCGGCACCGACATCGTGGCGCGGACCTTGACTGGCCTGCTGGAAAAGGAGCTCGGCGTTCCGATCAATGTGATCAACAAGGCCGGTGGCGGCGGCATTCCCGGCCAGACCGCGGTCGCCAACGCCAAGCCCGACGGCTACACCATCGGCGTCATCGCCTCCGACATCAGCGTCTACAAGCCCCAGGGCCTGGCTGAACTCACCTATAAGGACATAACGCCGATCGGGCAGACCAACGAGCTGGCCTCGGGCGTCACCGTGATCGAGTCCTCGCCCTACAAGACGATCCAGGAACTGGTCGCCGACATCAAGGCAAAGCCCGGCCAGATCAAGGCGACCGCGGCCGCGCCCGGCATCAGCTGGCACATCGCCTTCTCCGGCCTGATGCTCGGCCTCGGGCTTGATCCGGCAACGGTCACCTGGGTGCCGACCCAGAGCGGCACGGCCGGCCATCTCGACGTTGCCGCCGGCAACTCCACCTTCTCCACCGCATCGCTGGCCGAGGCGCGCGCCCTGGTCGAGGCCAAGAAGCTGCGCCCGCTCGCGGTGATGGCGAAGGAGCGCCTGCAATTGTTCCCCGATGTGCCGACGCTGAAGGAATCCCTCGGCATCGACTGGACCTTCGCACTCTGGCACGGCGTCGTCGGCCCCAAGGGGCTCAGCGACGAGGTGGTGAGCAAGCTGTCGGCGGCGGTGGAAAAGGTCGCGACCAGCGAAGCGTTCCGCAAGCCGTTGCAGGAGCGCGGCTTCCGCCTGGTCTATCGCGGCCCGGCCGAGTTCCGCACCTATATGGCGAGCGACCTTGCCGAGATGGAGCGGGTGTTCGCCGAACTCGCCAAGCTCAAGCAGAACTGAGGGGGCGGCCATGAAGTTCGGCGACGGCCTGATCGGCCTGTTCATCGTCGCTCTCGGCGTCGCCGTCTTCTGGCACGTACAGAGCTTTCCCAGCGTGCCTGGCCGATTCTACGGTCCCGGCTTGTTTCCCGAGGTCATTGCGGCCGGGCTCCTGATCTGCGGCGCCATCATGCTGGCCGGCGTGCTGCGCGCCGCGCCGATCCATGCCTTCCGCGTCGAGGCGCCGTCATGGCGCGGCAATCCGCGGGGCGTGGTGAGCGGCATCACGATGCTCGCCGCCATTCTCTCCTTCATCTTCCTGGGCGACGCGGTCGGCTTCCAGATCATCGGCTTCGTCACCCTGGTTGCGTTCTATCTCTGGCTCGGCCGCCCGCTGCCGGTCGCGCTGCTGGTCGCGGCCGGCGTGACGCTGGCGCTTGATCTCCTGTTCCGCGTCGTCCTGCATGTGCCGGTGCCCTCCGGACCGCTGACCGAGCTGTGGTGAGGCCGACATGGACAAGTTCATTACTGCGCTCGACCTGGTCGTTCAGCCGGAAACACTGGCGACGCTGATCGGCGCCAGCCTGTTCGGCTTCTGCATCGGCTGCCTGCCGGGGCTGACCGCCACCATGGCGGTGGCGCTGCTGGTGCCCATGACCTTCTTCATGAGCCCGGTCGCCGCCATCACCTCGATTGTTGCGGCCTCGGCGATGGCGATCTTTGCCGGCGACATTCCCGGCGCGCTGCTGCGTATGCCCGGCACACCGGCTTCCGCCGCCTATGTCGATGATTCCTATGAGATGACGAAGCGCGGCGAGGCCGGCCTGGTCATCGCCTCCAACGCCGCCTTCTCGGCCATTGGCGGTATTTTCGGCACCGTCGTGCTGATACTTGCTGCCCCCGCACTGGCGGACTTCGCGCTCGACTTCAGCGCCTTCGAGTTCTTCTGGCTCGGCGTGCTGGGTCTGTCGTGCGCCGTCTTCGTGGCGGGCGATAATCTTGTGAAGGGCCTCACCTCGCTGATGCTCGGCCTGCTGATTTCCACGGTCGGCATGGACTACACCACCGGCCATCCGCGCTTCACCTTCGGCAATGTGAACCTGCTTGAGGGAGTGAGCTTCATTCCCGGACTTATCGGCATGTTCGCCCTGCCGGAAATCCTGCGCTCGCTTCTCACTCCGGGCAATGTCGGCGCGATCGCGCAGGTGACGCCGCGCGGTGCCTGGCGCAAGACCTGGGAGGCGGGGAAGCGCTATTGGGGGCAGGCGGTTGGCGGCAGCGTGCTCGGCACCATCGTCGGCGCGCTGCCGGGCGGCGGTGCCGACACTGCGGCCTGGATCAGCTATGCGGCGGCCAAGAAGATGTCCAAGGAGCCGGACAAATGGGGCAAGGGGCACATTGAAGGCATCATAGCCGGCAGTTCCGCCAACAATGCCGCCCTATCGGGAGCGTGGATCCCGGCCATCGTGTTCGCCATTCCCGGCGACACCATCACCGCTATCGGCATCGGCGTGCTGTATCTGAAGGGCGTCAATCCCGGCCCAACAGTGTTCATAAATAATGGTGAGCTGTTCTACGCCGTCTTCATCATCTTCATACTTGCCAACCTCATAATGTTCCCGCTCGGTTGGCTCGCCATCCACATTGCGCGCGTCGTGCTGCGCATCCCGCGCGATCTCATCCTGCCGGCGCTTCTCGTCCTCTCGGTCACCGGCGCCTACGCCATCGACAATGATCTGTTCGGCGTGTGGATCCTGCTGGGGCTTGGTCTTACCGCCTACCTCATGGAGGAGAACGGCTTCCCGATTGCGCCGATGGTGCTCGGCATCGTGCTCGGCGAGATCGTGGAGCAGAACTTCATGCAGGCGCTCATCAGCACCAATGGCAGCGTGCTCGGCCTGTTCGGCCGGCCCATCGCCGCCGTGCTGGGCATTGTGACCATCTTCGTCTGGACCGTTCCGCTGCTGCGCTGGGGCTGGTCGCGCCTGCGACCGGCCGGCGCGGCGCCCGTTGCTGCTACCGACGACTGAAATCGGAAACCGTCATGAACTTTCATCGCTACTTCTCCGCCGACCGGCCGCCGGTCGAAACCTGCATCGTCGGCACCGGCGGGTTCGGCCGCAGTTTCCTGGCGCAGGGCCTTCGCGTGCCGAAGATGCGGGCGCGCGTCGCCATCGACCGCGAAGCGGAGATCGCCGCCGCCTCGCTGCGGGCCGTGGGCGTCGAGCCGCGCCGTATCCATGTGTGCACCAGCGCGGCGCAGGCCAAGGCTGCTTACGACGCCGGCGACTTCATCGCCGCCGCCGATCTTGCCACCGTGCTCGATCTGCCCTTCGAGGTGGTGGTAGAGGCGACCGGCCATCCTGAAGCCGGGGCGCGCCATGCCCGCCTCGCCATCGAGGCCGACCGCCACCTCGCCATCGTCTCGAAGGAGGTCGACAGTGTGATCGGGCCGGGCCTGGCGCGCCTCGCTGCCCAGCGCGGCCGCGTGGTGACGCCGGTCGACGGCGACCAGCCCAGTCTCTTGATCGGCCTGATCACCTGGGCCGAGACGCTCGGGCTGGAGATCATCGCCGCCGGCAAGTCCAGCGAATATGATTTCGTGTTCGACGCGGCGAGCGGCCTCGTCACCAGCAATGGCCGTACCGTTTCCGCGCCTGCCTTCGCGGACGCCTGGATACTGGGCGACCGGCCCGTGGCGGACATCGTGGCGGCGCGGGCCGAGGTGGCGGCCGCACTGCCGCAGCGCGCGGTGCCGGACATGTGCGAGCTTCTCGTCGTGGCGAATGCCACCGGCTTCTCGCCGGATCGCCCGGATCTGCATGCGCCGATCGCCCGCATTCCGGAGGTTCCCACCGTGCTGGCGGAGCGCGGGGAGGGCGGGCTCATTGCCGGGACACGCCGGCTCGACGTGTTTCACTGCCTGCGCGCACCAGATGAGGCGAGCTTCGCCGGCGGCGTGTTCGCGCTGGTGCGCTGCAGCGATCGGGCGAGCTGGGAGATGCTGGCGGAAAAGGGCCATCCGGTCAGCCGCACCGGTTCCACCGCGATGGTCTATATTCCGCGCCATCTGCTCGGCATCGAAGCCGCCACCAGCGTGCTGGAGGCAGCCCTGCTCGGCGTGTCGAGCGGCGGGCTGGCACCGCGCCCCCATCTCGATCTCGTGGCACGCGCCACCCGCGACCTGCCGGCGGGCAGCGTGCTGGACATGGGCGGCCATCATCACACCATCGAGGGTCTGGAGGCCGAGCTGGTTCCGGGTGCTCCGCTGCGGGATGACGCGCCCGCGCCGTTCTACCTCGCCGCCAATTGCCGGCTCGCCCGTTCCGTGGCGCGCGGTCAGGCGATCAGCTTCGGCGATCTCGATATCCCGGCAGGCTCGGAACTGCTGGCGCTGCGCCAGCGTCAGGATGCGCTGTTCTTCGGGGCGCCGGCGCACGCCGACAAAGTGCCGGAGCCTTTGTGATGGCGCTGCTGATCGGCTGCATCGCCGACGACTTCACCGGTGCAACGGATATCGCGCTGACGCTGGCGCGGGGCGGCGTGCGTGTGGTCCAGCTTATCGGCGTGCCGGAGGCCGGCGCCGTGCCGCCGGATGCCGACGCGGTGGTGGTGGCGCTGAAGTCGCGCACCAGCCCGCCGGCGCAGGCCGTGGCCCAATCGCTGCAGGCGGTCCGCGTGCTGCAGGCGGCCGGGGCCGGGCAGATCATCTTCAAATATTGCTCGACCTTCGATTCCACCGACGAGGGCAATATCGGCCCGGTGGCCGAGGCGCTGCTGGCCGAGCTCGGCGGGGCGATCGCCACCGTCTGTCCGGCTTTCCCGGCCAATGGGCGCACCGTCTATCGCGGCCATCTCTTCGTCGGCGACCGCCTGCTGTCGGAAAGCCCGATGCGCGATCACCCGCTGACGCCGATGCGCGATTCCGACCTGGTGCGCGTGCTCGGCCGGCAGACGGCGCTGAAGGTCGGTCTGGTCGGTCATGAGGCGGTGGCGGCGGGCCCGGCCGCGATCCGCGCCGGACTGGAGGCATTGGCGTCATCCGGCGTGCGCCTCGCCGTGGTCGACGCCCTGGCCGATGCCGACCTCGAAGCGCTCGCAGCGGCGTCGGCGGAGCTGCCGCTGCTCACCGGTGCCTCGGGCGTCGCCATCGGGTTGCCTGCGGCGTGGCGCCGGTGCGGCCTGCTGCCGGAGCGCCGGGAGCCCGGCAGGATGGTGGCGCGGCCCGGGCGTTCGGCGATATTGGCCGGCAGTTGTTCGGCGCGCACCCGCGAGCAGGTCGCCGCCGCGGTGGCGGCCGGCCTTCCCACGCTGGGGCTGGAGACCCGCGAACTCGTTGCGGGGCGGCAATCGGCCGGCAGCGTGCTGGAATGGGCGGCGCGCCAGTCACCGGAGCGGCCCATCCTGGTCTATTCCAGCGCGGAACCGGCCGAGATCGCCGCCGTGCAGCAGGAGTTCGGGCGCGAGAGCGCCGCCGCGCTGGTCGAAGCCACGCTGGCCGACATCGCCCGCGGATTGATTGCAACGGGGGTGACGCGCCTGCTGGTGGCGGGGGGCGAGACCTCGGGCGCCGTGGTGGCGGCGCTCGGCGTGCGCTCGCTCGATATCGGGCCCGAAATCGACCCCGGCGTGCCCTGGACCCAGGTGCGCGTCGGCGACCGGGCAAGCGAGGGGCTGATGCTGGCGCTCAAATCCGGCAATTTCGGTGCGCCGGACTTCTTCCTCAAGGCCTGGAGCCTGCT
This sequence comes from Xanthobacteraceae bacterium, assembly GCA_041287585.1. GTDB lineage: Bacteria > Pseudomonadota > Alphaproteobacteria > Rhizobiales > Xanthobacteraceae > Ancylobacter. The sequence continues at coordinate 12,829 of JBGGNI010000155.1, read as the reverse complement.
GTGACGAGCACCGAAACTGCCTTGCGCGCCGCACTGTGTCGTTGGGGCCGTTCGCTGTTCGAGCGCGGGCTTACGCCAGGCTCCTCCGGAAATCTCAGCGTGCGGCTGGGTAACGGCTTTCTCGTCACGCCGACCAATGCCTGCCTCGGCTTCCTTGAAGCGGCCCGGCTGTCGCGTCTCGATACGACGGGGCGCCACCTCGACGGTGATCCGCCGACGAAGGAAATCCCGCTGCATATGGCATTCTACCAGGCCCGGCCGCAGGCGCAGGCGGTGGTTCACCTGCATTCGACCTATGCGACCGCGCTGTCCTGCCTGGCCGATACCGACCCCGACAACGCCATCCGTCCCATCACTCCCTATGTGGTCATGCGCGTCGGCCGCGTGCCCGTGGTGCCCTACACGCCGCCGGGTGACGCTGCGGTGCGACCGCTGATCCTCGCCAAGGCGCCGGACCACGCGGCAATCCTGCTGGGCAATCACGGCCCGGTCGTTTCCGGGCCCAGCCTGGAGGCGTCGGTGTTTGCGGCCGAGGAACTGGAGGAAACCGCCCGGCTGCTTTTCATCACCCGCGGCATCAATGTGCGCGAGCTCGGCGCGTCGCAGATCGCCGAACTCGAAACTCGATTTCCCAGGCGGTGAATGCTGTGACCGCCAATAGTCAGCGGTTGCAGGCGTCAGACGGCGGACCGGGCATCCGGCGGCAGCCTCATCGCCTGCAGCGTCGTCTCGTGAACGCGGGTGATGTGGCGGCCGGTGGCCGCCGCCGCCGCATCGGGATCGCGCGCTTCAAGCGCGGCGAGGATCAGCCGGTGGTCGTCGATGGAACGCTGCACCGCGCCCGGCACCATCAGCGCCACGCGGCGGTAGCCCAGCGCGTAGCCGTAGGCGTCCACCAGAAAATGGGCGAGCAGCTGGTTTCCGCCGGAGCGGTAGATCAACTGGTGGAACTCGGCATCGGAAATCTGGAAGCGCACGGGATCGTCCGTCATGGCGTCCTGCGCCTCCACCAGACCCTCAAGGCGCTGAAGCGTCTCGGGGTCGATGCGCCGGGCCGCCTCGCGCACCACGAAATCCTCGACAAGCTGGCGCGCCATGTAGACGTCCTGCGCGCCATAACGCGACAGCTCGGTGGCGTGCGCGAACATGGAGGGACCGAAACCCTCGGTCCCGATGATGCGCGTGCGCGCGCCCTGCGAGATTTCCACCATGCCGATGGCGGCCAGCATCTGTACCGCGCCGCGCACGGTCTCGCGGCTGACATCGAGCATCTGGGCCAGTTCCCGCTCGCTGGGCAGTTCGTCGCCCACCCTCAGCAAGCCCGACTGGATCATGTGCGCAATGCGCTCGGCGATCTGCTCGCGCATGGTGCGCTTGGACAAATGCTGCTTGAGACCCGGCAAATTCTCCAGCATGCGGCGGCGCTCGCCCCTCTCGGTTTCACGGCACACCCGTCGGGCGGCTGCCGCGCAGATAGTAGCCCCACAGGGCCGGCTGTCAGTACCCTAGTCGGTTTTCTTCATTTGGTCTACTGGACTGGTTACCGGTCCAGTTGACATGTTGGCGTTTCGACGCCAGAGTGGCTTCACCGCGGCGCTAAGACCGTTCGAAGCAACAACCCAAGGAGATCTGCATGCATTCCCCGATCGCGACGGCTTTGGCCGCCGCTTCATTCGGCCTTCTGGCGCTTGGCCCGGCGACCGCCGACTGGCAGCCCAACCGTCCCGTCGAGTTCATCGTCGCCTCCGGTCCGGGCGGCGGCACCGACCAGTTTGCGCGGCTGGTGCAGTCGATCATCCAGAAGCACGAACTGATGACGGTTCCGGTCATCGTCTCCAACAAGGGCGGCGGCGCCGGCTCGGAGGCGTTCGTCTACGGCAAGGGCGCCGCCGGCGACCCCAACAAGGTCGTGTTCGGCACGAACAATGAATGGCTGCTGCCGCTCGTCACCAAGATGGGCTATCAGAGCAGCGATCTGCGCCCGGTGGGCTCCATGGCGGTCGACGAGTTCATCCTCTGGACCAATACCGAGGCGCCCTACAAGACCGCGGCCGAATTCATCGAGTCGGCCCGCCAGCAGAACGGCGGCATGAAGGTCGCCGGCAGCCAGTCCAAGGACACCGACCAGATCCTGGTGCGCCGCCTGGAAAAGGCGGCCGGGGTGAAGTTCACCTATGTGCCCTTCAAGTCGGGGGGCGAGGCCGCCGTGCAGCTCGCCGGCGCCCATGTGGAGGCCAACACCAACAATCCGCAGGAGAATGTCGGCCAGTGGAAGGCGGGCAAGGTCCGCCCGCTCTGCGTGTTCTCGCCCAAGCGCCTCTCCTACAAGGAGACGGTGGTGGATGGCATGTCCTGGGCCGACATCCCGACCTGCGTCGAGGCAGGCATCCCGCTGGAGAGCTACCAGATGCCGCGCACGGTGTGGCTGCCCAAGGGCACCAGCGACGAGCAGGTCGCCTTCTATGCCGGCGTGCTCGACAAGGTGCGCCAGACGCCGGAGTGGAAGGAGTGGCTCGAGCGCACCTCGCAGAGCGAATCCTACGTGACCGGTGCGGCCTTCGCCGAAATCATCAAGCAGGACGAGGCCAAGAACCGCGTGCAGTTCGCCGAGGACGGCTGGCTGGTCAACTGAGGCCGGCTCTTGCCGGGTTTCGTCATGGGCGGCGTCGTCCCGCGGCATTGATGACTGGGGTGCGGCTCGCCCGCACCCCCCTTCCCCGGCGCGCGCTTTCGCCCGCGCTTCCCGACACCCCATCACCGGACGGTCGACGATGCTGGCACGACGCCGATCAATCGAGCTTGGCACTGCTGCGGCGATCGCAATCTTTGGCGGCATCGTCGCCACCGAAAGCCTCGGCCACGATACCGGCTGGGGAGACACCGGGCCGGGGGCGGGTTATTTTCCGTTCCGCATCGGCCTGCTGCTGATCGCGGTCAGCGTCGGCGTCTTCATTCAGTCGCTGCGCATCGATGCCGACGAGAGCTTCGTCAGCGGCACCGAACTGAACTCCAGCCGCGCCGTCTTCCTTCCCACCGCCGTGCTGGTCGCGGCGATGCCCTGGCTCGGCTGCTACGTGGCGTCGTTCGCCTATCTGGCCTTCATGATGCGCCGCCACGGCGGCTATGGCTGGCCGCGCTCGGCCGCGATGGCGGCAGCGGTCATGGCGGTGTTCTTCGCCGTGTTCGAGATCTGGTTCCAGGTGCCACTGGCCAAGGGACCGATCGAGACCGCCCTCGGCATCTATTGAGGAGAGTGGCCATGTCGGATTTCGCCTCGCTGCTCACAGGCTTTCAAACCGCACTGACCGCCTATCACCTCGCCCTCATGGTCGGCGGCGTGCTGCTCGGCATATTGGTCGGCGTGCTTCCCGGCCTCGGCGCGCCGAACGGCGTGTCGCTGCTGTTGCCGCTGACCTTCTCCATGGAGCCGGTCAGCGGCATTATTCTGCTGTCCTCGATGTATTGGGGCGCCCTGTTCGGCGGCTCCACCACCTCGATCCTGTTCAATATTCCCGGCGAGCCTTCCTCGGTGGCCACCACCTTCGACGGCTATCCGATGGCGCGAGCCGGCCGGGCCACGGAAGCGCTCGCCACCGCCTTCAGCGCCGCCGGCTTCGGCGCGCTGGTCGGCGTCATCCTGGTGACGATGCTGGCAAACTCGATTGCCGGCATTGCGCTGCGTTTTTCGTCGCCGGAGTATTTCGCGGTCTATCTGCTCGCCTTCTGCAGCTTCATCGGCATGGGCGGCGGCCATCCGCTGAAGACCGCGGCCTCGCTGCTCATCGGCCTCTCGCTCGCCGCGGTCGGCATGGACACGGTCTCGGGCGAGATGCGCCTCACCTTCGGCAGCGACCAGCTCGTGAAGGGAGTCACCTTCCTCGTCGCGGTGATCGGCCTGTTCGGCATCGGCGAGATCCTCGTCACCGTGGAGCAGGGCCTGAAGTTCGACGGCATCCGCACCAAGATCGACCTCGCCACGGTGTTCCGCACCATGGCGACCATGCCACGGCACTGGCTGGCGCTGCTGCGCTCCACCGTGATCGGCTGCTGGATGGGGATCACGCCGGGCGGGCCGACCGCCGCCTCGTTCATGTCCTACGGCGTCGCGCGCCGCTTCTCGCGGCATCCCGATCGGTTCGGCACCGGCGAGCCGGAAGGCATCGTCGCGCCCGAGGCCGCCGACCATTCGGCCGGTGTCTCGGCGCTGCTGCCGATGCTGGCGCTCGGCGTGCCGGGCTCGGCGACGGCAGCCGTGATGATGGGCGGGCTGATGATCTGGGGCCTGCAGCCGGGCCCGATGCTGTTCGTCGAGCAGCACGACTTCGTCTGGGGCCTGATCGCCTCCATGTACCTCGCCAACATCGTGGCGGTGGTGCTGGTGCTCGCCACCGTGCCGCTGTTCTCGGCGGTCCTGCGCGTGCCGTTCTCGATCATCGGGCCGCTCATTGTCGTGGTCTGCCTCACCGGCGCCTACACAATCTCGAACAGCATGGTCGATGTGGCGATGGCGCTGGGCTTCGGCGTGATCGGCTATGTCTTCAAGAAGCTCGACTATCCGGTGGCGCCGCTGGTGCTTGCCATGGTGCTCGGCGACAAGGCCGAGGATGCCTTCCGCCAGTCGATGATCATGTCCAACGGTTCGCTCGGCGTGTTCTGGAGCAACGGCATCGCCGGATCCCTGACCACGCTTGCTCTCGCTTTCGCTCTCTGGCCGGTGCTTGCGCGTGTGTTCGCGTGGGCGAGCGCCCGCCGCGTCCTCGCCTGATGGAGACCCCCCATGAAGCCCCGTATTGCCGTCGTGCTCGGCGATCCCGCCGGGATCGGCCCCGAACTGGTTGCCCGGCTGATTTCCGACCCCGCCAACCGCGAAAGGGCGGACTTCCTGATCATCGCTGATCGCGATGAGGTCGAGGAAGGCATGCGGATTGCCGGCCAGCGCTTCGACTACGAACTCACCGATGACCCACGTGATCCGTCCTTCACAGCCGGCAAGCCGGTGATGTGGGCGTATCGCGGCGCGGGGAACGCGCTATTCGAGCGTGCGGTCCCCACCGCCAATGGCGGTCGCTATGCGCTCGACACGCTGCAGCGCGCCATAGAGCTGACGGTGGAAGGCGTAACCGACGCCGTGTGCTTCGCCCCGCTGAACAAGCACTCCATGCACATGGCCGGGCTCCCCCATCCTGACGAGACCCACTGGTTTGCCGAACTGCTCCGGCCCGATGGTCCGTTCGGGGAGCTGAACACGCTGGATGGCCTGTGGACCAGCCGCGTCACCAGCCATGTCCCGCTGAAGGACGTCTCTAGCCTGATTACCGAAGCAAGGATTTTCGGCGCGATCGGGCTAGCGCAGACCACGCTGCTCAAGGCCGGCATTGCTGCCCCGCGCATCGCGGTGTGCGGGCTCAATCCTCACAATGGCGACAATGGCAGCTTCGGGCGCGAGGAGATCGACGTGATCGGCCCGGCGGTCGAGGCTGCCCGCGCACAGGGCCTGCCGGTGATCGGCATGTATCCCGCCGACACCATCTTCCTGCGCGCACAGGAGGTCGACGCCATCGTCACCATGTACCACGACCAGGGCCAGATCGCGATGAAGCTGATGGGCTTCTCGCGCGGCGTCACCGTGCATGGCGGTTTCCCGATCCCGATCGCTACGCCTGCCCACGGCACGGCCTTCGACATTTACGGGCAGGGAAAGGCCAATGTCGGCGCCACTCAGGCCGCCTTCGACATCCTGTGCACCATGGCGCAGTCCCGCCACGGCACCGAACGGGCCGCCTGAACCGCTTCAACCGCTCCGCCAACACTCCGAGTGTCTCATGAAGATCAAAAGCGTCCGCACCCGTGTGTTCGAATGGAAGGGCAAGATCGTCCCTCCGGCACGTAATTTCTGCACCAATGCCGCCGACCAGTTGTTTGAGCGCGGCGACAATATGGGCAGCTTCCGTTTCCACGGCTGGCTGGTCTGCGAGATCGAGACCGATGACGGCACGGTCGGCATCGGCAATGCCGCGCTGGCCCCGCGCATCACCAAGACCGCAATAGACGAGTATTACGCCCCGCTCATCATCGGCGAGGACCCGTTCGACAACGAATACATCTGGCAGAAGATGTATCGCCGTTCCCATGCCTGGGGCCGCAAGGGCATCGGCATGACGGCGATGAGCGCCATCGACATCGCGATCTGGGATCTGATGGGCAAGGAGGTCGGCAAGCCGGTCTTCAAGCTGCTAGGCGGACGGACCAAGGACAAGATCCGCTGCTATGCCTCCAAGCTCTACGGCCAGCCGCTGGATCAACTGGCCCGCGAGGCGCAGTCTTATGTCGATCAGGGCTTCGACTCGGTGAAGATGCGCTTCGGCTGGGGCCCGCAGGACGGACCGGCCGGCATGAAGAAGAACATCGACCTGGTGCGCACCGTACGCGAGGTGATCGGCCCGGACCGCGACCTGATGTGCGAATGCTACATGGGCTGGACCTTCGAATACGCCAAGCGGATGCTGCGGCTGCTTGAGCCCTTCAACATCCGCTGGCTGGAAGAGCCGGTCATTGCCGACGATATCGAGGGCTACAAGGAACTGCGCAAGCTCGGCGTGCTGCCGATTTCCGGCGGCGAGCACGAGTTCACGCTGGCCGGCTTCCAGCAGCTCGTCGACCAGCGCGCGGTCGATGTCATCCAGTACGACACCAACCGGGTCGGCGGCATCACTGCTGCGCGCAAGATAAACGCACTTGCCGAAGCCTATTCGATCCCGGTGATCCCGCATGCCGGCCAGATGCACAATTATCATCTGACAATGTCGACGCTGGCCTCGCCGATGGCGGAGTTCTTCCCTGTTCACGATGTCGAGGTCGGCAACGAGCTGTTCTATTACATCTTCAAGGGCGACCCGCAGCCCGAGAACGGCTTCCTGCAGCTCGACGACAACCTGCCGGGTCTCGGCATCGAACTGTCCGACGAGCACCTCACGGATTTCAACATCATCGAGTGACGTCACGCACCGGCGCGCCCTCGACGGCGCGTCCGGGCCATAGGAGGAAACGCCATGCTCCATCTCAACCGCCGCAGCTTCCTCGCCACCGGCGCTGCCGCGCTCGCGACCGGCGCCGCCGGCCGGAGCGCCTTCGCGCAGGCGCCGATCAAGCTGCGCTTCGGCCATCCCCATCCGGATGTCGATTCCTGGCACCGCGCCGGGCTGCGCTTCGCCGAACTGGTCAAGGAGAGCACCAAGGGTGCCATCGTCGTCGAGGTCTACGCCAATGGCGCGCTCGGCAACGACCAGACCATGATCGCGGCGACGCGCGGCGGCACGCTGGACATCTGCCTGACCGGAAATCCGTTCTTCACCGGCCTGGCGCCGAAGCTGAACGTGCTCGACCTGCCCTATCTCTTCAACGACCGCGCCCATGTCGCCCATGTGCTCGACGGCCCGATCGGCGACGAGCTGCGCAAGGACCTGGAGCCGGCGGGGCTGAAGGCGCTCGCCACCTGGGAGGTGGGCTGGCGCAACGTCACCAACAACCGCCGCCCGGTAAAGGTGCCCGCCGATCTCAAGGGCCTGAAGATCCGCACCACGCCGAACCCGGCCCATATCGAGGCTTTCAAGCTGCTGGGCGCGGTACCGACGCCGATGGCCTTCACCGAATTGTTCACCGCGCTGGAGATGGGCTCCATCGACGGACAGGAAAACCCGGTCACGCTCATTCTGAACGCCAAGTTCTTCGAGGTGCAGAAGCATCTGGCGCTCACCCGCCACGCCTTCACCACGGCGCCGCTGGTGATGAACAAGGCGAAGTTCGACGCCCTGCCCGACGACCACCGCGCCGCCGTGCTCGCGGCAGCCGCCGAGGCGGCGAAGATTCAGCGCCAGATGAACGTCGACAGCGAGGGCTCCAGCCTCGCCGCGCTGAAGGAGCACGGCATGAAGGTGGTCGACGATGTCGATATTCCGGCTTTCCGCGCCATCGTCGCCGACAAGGTGAAGGCGGACTTCATCGCCAAGTTCGGGCCGCAGCTGCCCGACCAGATCGCCGCGGCGAGCTGACGGGTTCATCATGCGCATCGTCGACCTCAGCATGCCCGTGGAGACGCATTTCCGCTGGGCACCGGACGTGGTGGTGACCGGGGACATCGCGGCGGGCGACCAGTTCCGGGTCACCCGCATCGCCACCACATGCCATGGCTTCTCCCATGTCGACGCGCAGGCGCATTTCGTCGCCCATGCGCCGACCATCGAGGCGACGTCGCTGGAGCGCGTGGTCGGGCCATGCCGGGTCTTCGATCTCTCCGGCTGCGCGGACGACCGGCCGATCGGGCCGGACGTTCTCGCCGCCGCCGATCCGGGAGGGAAGGACGGGGAGATCTTCCTCCTCTCCGCCCATTGGAGCGCCCGCCGGGACTACCGCACGCCGGAGTTCTGGACGCAGTCGCCGTGGTTGACCCGCGAGGCGGCGGCGTGGCTGCTGGAACGCGGCCCCACCGCCGTCGCCTTCGATTTCCCGCAGGACTATCCGATCCGGCTGCTGCTCAAGGGCGAGATGGTGCCCTCCGACCAGCATGTGACCCATGACGTGCTGCTGCGCGCCGGCGTCACGCTGATCGAATACGTCGTCAACACCTCGCAGCTGCGGGAAAAGCGGGTGCTGCTGAGCGCGGCACCGCTGCTCATCCCCAATGCCGACGGCGCCCCCGCTCGGATCTACGCCATCGAGGGTCTCCATGTCTGAGGAGCATCGGTTTGAGCAGCATCGCCGAACGGGCGGCCCGCTGCGCCGGGCGGTCGATCTCGGTTTTCGCGCTGTCGAGATCGTGCTGGTGGGCATGCTCGCCGTCATGGTCGCGCTGGTGTTCGGCAATGTCGTGCTGCGCTATGGCTTCGACAGCGGCATCACCGTGGCCGAAGAGGTGTCACGCCTGCTCTTCGTGTGGCTGACCTTTCTCGGCGCCATCACCGTCATGCGCCAGAACGGCCATCTCGGCGTCGACATGTTCGTGGCGGCGCTGCCGCGCGGCGGGCGCTGGCTTTGCCGCATCGTCTGTGACATCGCCTCGCTGGCCTGTTCGGTGCTACTGGCCGGCGGGGCCTATGACCAGACCCTGCTCAATCTCGGCAATTTGCTGCCGGTCTCCGAGTTGCCGACAGCCTGGGTCTATGCGGCCGCGATGATCTCGGGCGTCGGCCTCAGCCTGCTCATTCTCGGCGATCTGGTGGACCTGGTGATCGGCGGTCCGGGGGCGGGCAACACCGATGCCAATGTGGTCGAGGGCGTGTCGTGACGGTAGCCATCTTCTCTCTGGTGCTGCTCGGGGCGATTTTCCTTGGCATGCCCATCGCCTTTGCCCTGATTGTCACCGCCGGCGCGCTGATGTGGCATCTCGGCGCGTTCGACTGGCAGCTCATCGCTCTGCAGATGGTGAACGGGGCAGACAGCTTTCCGCTGCTCGCCATCCCCTTCTTCCTGCTCGCCGGAGAGGCGATGAATGCGGGCGGTCTGTCGCGCCGCCTGGTCGGGCTCGGCCTTGCTCTGGTAGGGCACCTGCGCGGCGGGCTCGGCTATGTGGCGATCATCACCGCCATCCTGCTCGCCAGCATGTCCGGCTCGGCTATCGCCGATACCGCCGCGCTGGCCTCGATGCTGCTGCCGGTCATGCGGCAGGCCGGCTATGATGTGGGGCGTTCCGCGGGCCTCATCGCGTCCGGCGGCATCATCGCTCCCGTGCTGTCGCCCTCCATCGGCTACATCGTGTTCGGCGTAATCGGGGGCGTCTCCATCACCCGGCTGTTCCTCACTGGCATCGTGCCGGGGCTGCTGCTCGGCCTGTCGCTCGCCATCGCGTGGTGGATCGTGTCGCAGCGCGACAAGGTTGCGGTGCTGCCACGCCAGAGCTGGCCGGAGGCGGGGCGCGCCTTTGCCGATTCGCTCCTTGCGCTCGGCCTGCCGGTCATCATCATCGGCGGCCTCAAGGGCGGCATCTTCACGCCCACCGAGGCCGCGGTGGTGGCGGCGGTCTACGCCGTGCTGGTAGGCAGCTTGGTCTATCGGGAACTGACGCCGGCCAAGCTTTACCACGCCATGCTGCTCGCGGTGCGCACCACGGCTGCGGTGATGTTCCTGGTCGCCGCCGCTTCGGTTTCAGCCTATCTCATCGCCATCGCCAACATCCCGGCGGAAGTGACGGCGCTGCTGGAGCCGTTCCGCGACAACAAGATCGAGCTGATGATCGTCATCATGCTGCTGGTGGTCATCATCGGCACGGCGCTCGACTTCATTCCCACCATCCTGATCCTGACCCCGGTGTTGATGCCTCTGGTGAAGTCGTCGGGTATCGATCCGGTCTATTTCGGGGTGCTGTTCGTGATGAACAACGCCATCGGCCTGATCACGCCGCCGGTCGGCACGGTGCTGAACGTCGTCTCGGCGGTCGGGCGGGTGGACCTCGCTTTGGCGATCAAAGGGGTGTGGCCGTTTCTGATCGCACAGCTCATCGTGCTGGCGCTGCTGACGCTGTTTCCGGACATCGTGCTGGTGCCGGCGCGCTTCCTCTATTGATCGGAGGTCCGTTCATGAAGATCCTCATCCTCGGTGCAGCCGGCATGGTCGGACGCAAGCTGCTCGGCAGGCTGGCCGCGCAGGGCACGTTCAACGGACAGCTCATCACGCACATAATGCTGCACGATGTGTTCGAGCCGGCACCTCCCGCCGGGGCTTCCTTTGCCGTCGAGACCATGTCGGACGACTACGCCGCGCCCGGCACGGCGGAACGGCTGGTCGCCGCGCGTCCCGACCTGATCTTCCATCTGGCCTCCATCGTCTCGGGCGAGGCGGAGGCGCGTTTCGAAGAAGGCTATCGCGTCAATCTCGACGGCACCCGCGCCCTGTTCGAGGCCATCCGCGCAGTGCCGGACTATCTGCCGCGTGTCGTCTACACCTCGTCGGTCGCGGTGTTTGGCGCGCCGTTTCCGGAGGTGGTGGACGACGATTATCTCACCGCGCCCGCCTCCAGCTACGGCGTGCAGAAGGTGATGGCGGAACTGCTGCTCGCCGACTACAGCCGCAAGGGTTTTCTCGATGGCGTCGCGATCCGGCTGCCGACGATCTGCGTGCGGCCGGGCCGGCCGAATGCGGCGCTGTCCGGCTTCGTCTCGGGCATCATCCGCGAGCCACTCAACGGGGTCGAGGCGATCCTGCCCGTGGAGGAGACGCTGCGCGTGTGGATCGCCTCGCCGCGCGCCGCGGTCGGCTATCTCATTCACGCCGCGACCATCGAAACCGCCTCGCTCGGCGTTCGCCGCAGCCTCAACATGCCTGGCGTCTGCGTGACGATCGGCGAGCAGATCGACGCGCTGCGTGCTTTTGCCGGCGACGCGGCAGCCCGGCTCATCCGGCGCCGGCTGGACCCTGTGGTGGCGCAGGTGGTGGGTGGCTGGCCGCGGAACTTCACGGCCGAGCGCGCGCTCGCACTCGGCTTTGTCGGGGACAGGGGCTTCAGCGCGATCCTCGACGCGTACCTTGCTGACGACTTTCGCGCCGCCGCGACCGGCTCAAAAGCCTGATTTGAAAAGGTGATCCATGCCTGCCGCCACTCCCTACTCCGGCGTCTTTCCGGTAGCCCCCACCGTGTTCGGCGCCGACGGCGCGCTCGACCTCGACGGGCAGAAGCGCGCCATCGATTTCATGATTGACGCCGGCTCGCACGGCATCTGCATCCTCGCCAATTTCTCCGAGCAGTTCGTGCTGACCGACGCTGAGCGCCATGCGGTGATGGAGACGGTGCTTGACCATGTCGCTGGGCGGGTGCCGATCATCGTCACCACCACCCATTTCGCCACCCATATCTGCGCCGAGCGCTCGAAGCGTGCGCAGGAGTTGGGAGCGGCTATGGTGATGATCATGCCGCCCTACCATGGCGCCACCTTCCGCGTGCCGGAGAGCGCGATCTACGAATTCTACCGCGCCGTCTCCGACGCCGTCTCGATTCCGATCATGGTGCAGGACGCCCCGGTGGCCGGCACGCCGCTCTCGGTGCCCTTGCTCGCCCGCATGGCGCAGGAGATCGAGAACCTGGCGTACTTCAAGATCGAAGTGCCGCAGGCGGCCGGCAAGCTGCGCGCTCTCATCGAAGCCGGCGGCGCTGCCATCGAGGGCCCGTGGGACGGCGAGGAAGCCATAACCCTCATGGCCGACCTCGACGCCGGGGCCACCGGCGCCATGACCGGCGGTGCGTACCCCGACGGCATCCGCCAGATCACCGACGCCTATTTCGCCGGCCGCCGGGACGAGGCGCTGAACGCCTATCAGCGCTGGCTGCCGCTGATCAATTACGAGAACCGCCAGGCCGGGCTTGCCGCCGCGAAAGTCTTGATGAAAGAGGGCGGGGTGATCGCACACGAGACGGTGCGCCACCCGCTGCCGCCGCTGCACCCGGCCACCCGCGCCGGCCTGATCGAAATCGCACGCCGGCTCGATCCGATGGTTCTGCACTGGGGGCGATGACCGGCTTCACGATCCAGCGCTACGGGATATTCAACCCGTATACCTAGCGTAGCGCGGTGAAGGGCCTTCCTCCCCACGGCCTGCACAACGTCCGCGACGTGCTGGCGACGCACATCCTGAAGAAGACCGGCTCCTACGAGCAGGCGAGCTACGCCATTCAGGACACGCCGGAGATGGTGGCGAAGCACTATGGCCTGCTGCCGGTTCTGTGGACGCGCAGTTAAGCTAATCCCACCTTCCGCTCGAACTCAACTGGGCTGAGGTAGCCGATGGTTGAGTGCCGGCGGACGGCATTGTAGAACCTCTCGATGTAGTCGAACACGTCGGCCCG
>JBGGNI010000154.1:0-8163 GCA_041287585.1 Xanthobacteraceae bacterium | reverse complement strand
ACGCCGCGGCCGGGGGTGTAGAGCGTCTCGTCCTTGATCAGCACGATGTTGTAGCCGGCGCCTTCGGTGATGTTGCCGTCGCCGTCCGGCAGGATCGGGTAGACCGCGCCGCGGTCCTGCGCCTCGAACAGGCCGCGGACGAAGTCGCCCCATTGCAAGTTCTTCACCGTGGGGTCGATGGCGCCCGGCGGCACGCGGCGCACCGAGCGGGTGACGACGGCGCTGGCCCCGGCTTTCTGCATCTGCGGCGGCATCACCCACACATAGGGCAGCATGTACATATAGAGCGCGTTGACGAGGTCCTCGGCCTTGTTGCCGCGGACGAATTTCAGCCCGCGCGTGACGATGATGTTGACATAGGCGTCGCGAATGCCGCTGCGCGCCGCCATGTCCAGCAAGGTCGCGCGCAAGCTGGCGCGGTCGAGCGGCATGCGCAGGCGCAGTTTGGCGCAGCTCGCCTCCAGCCGGTCGAGATGGTCGTCCAGCCGGAAGAAGCGGCCGTCCCAGATGGCGGGTACGTCATAGGTCAGGTCGGAGTGCAGGAAGCCGTGGTCCATCAGCGGGATGCGCGCCAGCGCCGGCGGCACGAAGGCGCCTTCGACATAAGCGATGCCGTCGGCGAATGGGTTGTCGCTGGCCTGCAGCGCCTCCAGGCGGGTCTCGTACGCCTCAAGGACGGAACTCATCGCGCTCATGTGTGCTCCTCGGAACGGGCGGCCGTGCGCCTCGCCAAAATTCAGGCCAGCCGATGAAAGCGCCGGTCGAAATAAACGAGCCCCCCGCTGGCGCCCTCGCGGATCGCCAGAACGTCGCAGAACAGCACGTCGTGGGTGCCGGCCTCATGGAATGCGTTGACCTGGCAATCGAACGACACGGCGGCGCCGACCAGCACCGGAGCCCCGGTGACCAGCCGTGTCCATTCGCCGTGCCGGAAACGGTCCGCCATGCTGGTCGCCCCGCCGCCGCCCGCAAAGGCCATGGAGAGGTCTTCGTGACCGCCGGACAGCGTGTTGACGCACAGCACCCGGCTTGCGGCGATGACCGGGTGCGAGCGGGCGTTGCGGTTGACGCACACCAGCAAGGTCGGCGGGGTGTCGGTGACGCTGCATACGGCGGACGCGGTGAAGCCGAACGGCTCGTCGCCCTGCACCGTGGTGACGATGCTGACCGCCGCCGCCAGCCTGGCCATGCCGGAACGAAACGCCCGCGCGTCGAGACCGGCCTCGGCGGTCGGCTCAATGCCGCTGGTGCGGGGACGGTTCATCATGAAGGCCGGTCTTTCGCTCGGGCCGCTAGCCGCGCAGATTTTCGCGGAAGGTGCGGCCAGTATACGCCTTGCGATAGATGCCGCGGCGCTGGAGCTCCGGCGCCACCGATTTCGCGAACTGAACATAGCCGCCCGGGCTGATCGAAGGCACCAGCACGAAGCCGTCGCAGGCCTCCGATTCGAACAGGTCCTGCATGCGGTCGGCAATCATTTCCGGCGTGCCGATGAGCTGCGGGGTAAGCTCGCTGATGCCGTATTCGCGGCCGGCGTCGCGCAAGGTGAGGTTGTTCTTGGTGCCGCCGCGCAGGATATTGTCGAACACGCCGCGCGAGCCTTGGTTGATCTCCATATCCACCAGCGGCTTGTCGAGCGGGTAGCCGGACAGATCGACGCCTATGGCGTTGGAAATCTCGGCGACGCCGAGTTCCGGGCTGACCAGCGAATTGAGATATTCGGCTTTTTCTTTCGCGATAGACTCGGTCTCGCCCACCACGATGTCGACCGCGGGCAGCACGGCACAGTGGTTGGCGGGGCGGCCATGCCTGTCCAGCCGGCTCTTTATGTCGGCATAGAAGGCCTGCATTTCCGCCTTGTCGTGCTGCAAAGTGAACAGCACCTCGGCCCAGCGCCCGGCAAAGTCGCGGCCGCGGTCGGAGGAGCCGGCCTGCATCAGCACCGGGCTGCCCTGCGGCGAGCGCGGGGTTTGCAGCGGACCGCGGCTCTTGATCCATTTGCCTTCGAAATTGACGTAATGCACCTTGTCCGGGTCGGCATAGATTGCGTTCTTGCGGTCGAGGATAAGGGCGTCCTCGTCCCACGAATTCCACAGCGCTTGGCACGCTTGCAGCACTTCGTCGGCATGGTCGTAGCGCAGGCCGCGCTCCATCAGCTTTTCCAGGCCGAAATTCTGCGCTTCGCGGTCATTGGCCGAGGTCACCACATTCCAGGCGGCACGCCCGCCGCTGATATGGTCCAGCGTGGCGAAGGCGCGGGCGATGTGGAACGGGTGGTAGAACGCCGTCGACATGGTGGCGGCAAGGCCCAGATGCCGGGTCACCCGGGCCATGGCGGCGAGCAGTTGCAGCGGTTCCAGCAGGAACATCTGGCCCGGCTGGCGCAGATTGGCAGCGAAGCTGCCGCCGAAGCTGTCGTACAGCGTCAGCACATCGACGAAGAACAGGCCGTCGACCTTGCCCTCCTCCAGCACGCGGGCGATTGTCTCGTAGCGCGCCGGATCGAGCGCGTTCACCGCGTCGCTCTCATCGTGCCGCCAGGCGCCGTTATGATGCCAGTTCGGCCCTGCTATGCAGAAGCCGATGAAGTGCATTTGCCTCGGCACGCCTCACCTCTGCCCTAACCGCGCGCCCGTCCAGGGGGTAGGTGTGCGGGGCGTCATCACCTCACGAAAAACGGTAGTGGCGGCGAAATCGAATAGCAATGTCAAATGAATGGCGCTTTTCAGCCGCCAAAGCCGGAAAACTAGGCACCGGCTCGGCGCGCGCCCGCGCGCTGTCGTGCAAGAGGGTAGGGCATGCGGTGTCCTTCCGGTATCCCTGCGGCATCCTCCTGGTGCCTGTTTTGAGGGCTGCTGCCGGATGCGCCGTGTCGTGTTAGCTATCGGGTGGCGAAGGCCGGCGCGGAGACGAGAAACGCAGTGATGCACGAGCTTGAACAAAGCCGGGAAGGCAGGGGATTCCAGGCTCACCGATTCTCGATCGCCCCGATGATGGATTGGACCGATCGCCATTGCCGGGCGTTCCATCGCGTCCTTTCCGCCCGCGCGCGGCTCTACACCGAGATGGTCACGGCCCTCGCGGTGCTGCATGGCGACCGGGCGCGGCTCATCGGGTTTTCCGCGGCCGAGCATCCGGTCGCCGTCCAGCTCGGCGGGGCGGACCCGGCGGCATTGGCGCAGGCGGCAAGGATCTGTGCCGAATTCGGCTATGACGAGGTGAACCTCAATGTCGGCTGCCCGTCCGACCGGGTGCAGGGCGGCAATTTCGGTGCCTGCCTGATGCGCTCCCCGGCGCTGGTCGGCGACTGCGTGGCAGCGATGAAGGCCGTGGTCGACGTGCCGGTGACGGTGAAGTGCCGCATCGGCATCGACGAGCAGGACCCGGAAGCTGCGCTCGATGCGCTTGCCGACGCTGTCCTCGCTGCCGGCGCGGACGGGCTCGTCATCCATGCCCGCAAGGCCTGGCTGGAGGGCCTGTCGCCGAAGCAGAACCGCGAGGTTCCCCCGCTGGATTATGGCCGCGTGCGACGCCTCAAGGCGCGCCTGCCGGACGTGCCGGTGGTGCTGAACGGCGGCATCGGCTCGCTCGAAGCCGGTCTCGAACAGCTCGGCGCGGTGGACGGCATCATGCTCGGCCGGGCCGCCTACCAGCAGCCGGACCTGCTGCTGCAGGTCGACCCGCTGCTGTTCGGGCAGTCGGCGCCGCATGCGGATGCGTTCGCCGCCGTGGAAGCGTTCGAGCCCTATATCGCCGCGCACCTGGCGCAGGGCGGGCGGCTGCACGATGTCACGCGCCACATGCTCGGCCTGTTCGGCGGCCGGCCGGGCGCGCGGGCCTATCGCCGCCACCTCGCGACCGAAGCGGTGCGGCCCGGCGCCGGGATCGACGTGCTGCGCACCGCCGTCGCCGCCGTGCGCCGCGACGTGCCGGCAAGACTGGTCGCCTGATGGACCCTTTGATCGCCTGGGAGGCTTTGGCCTATCTGGCCGCGACGCTGCTGCTGGCGGGCGCGGCGACCGGCATCCTTGCCGGCCTGTTCGGCGTCGGCGGCGGCGCGGTCATCGTGCCGGTGCTGTATGAGGTGTTCGGCGCGGTCGGCGTGCCGGAGGCGGTGCGCATGCATCTGGCGGTCGGCACCTCGCTGGCCGTCATCATTCCCACCGCCCTGCGGGCGTTCTCGGCGCACCGTTCCCGTGCGGCGTTCCACGCCGAGGCGCTGCGCCGCTGGGCGGTGCCGGTGGTGGTCGGCGTGGTCATAGGCGGCGCTCTGGCGGCGCTCTCGCCGGACCGGGTGCTGAAGATGGTGTTCGTCGCCTTCTCCGCGCTGATGGCGGCGCGGCTGTTCTTCGGCCAGCAATGGGTGCTCGGCGACCGCCTGCCGGGGCACGCGGCGATGAGCGCCTACGGCACGGGCATCGGGCTTGCCTCCTCCATGCTCGGCATCAGCGGCGGCGGCATCGCCAATGTCATACTCACCCTTTACCGGGTGCCGATTCATGAGGCGATCGCCACCTCGGCCGGCCTCGGGGCGCTCATCGCCGTGCCGGGCACCATCGGCTACGTGCTGGGCGGGCTGCCGCATCTGGCCGAGCTGCCGCCGCTGTCGCTCGGCTATGTGTCGCTGCCCGGCGCGGTGCTGGTCGGCGCCGTGTCGACGCTGACCGCCCCGCTGGGCGCGCGGCTCGCCCATGCCTTCACGCGCCGCCAGCTCGAACTCGCCTTCGGCCTCTATCTCGTCATCATCGGCGCCCGCTTCGCGGTGGCGCTGGCGAGCTGACCCTCAGCGGTTGCTCATCTGCGCCATCGCCGGCGTGTAGCGCGACCCGCTGACCGCCTCCGGCGGCATGGCGGCGGCGATCTCGGCGAGGTCTGCCGCGCTGAGGCGGATATCGGCCGCGGCGGCGTTCTCCTCCAGGTGCCGGATGCGCCGTGCGCCGGGAATCGGCACGATGAAGTCGCCCTGGTGCAGCACCCAGGCCAGCGCGAGCTGCGCCGCCGTCGCACTCTTGGCCGCGGCGATCCGCACCAGCGTGTCGACGAGGTGCTGGTTCGCCGCGATATTCTCCGCCTGAAAGCGCGGCAGGCCGCGGCGCCAGTCGGTCTCACCGAGCGCGCCGAGGTCGCGAATGGCGCCGGTCAGCAGGCCGCGGCCGAGCGGGCTGAACGGCACGAAACCGATGCCGAGCTCACGGCAGGTCGGCAGCACCTCGGCTTCCGGGTCCCGGCTCCACAACGAATATTCGCTCTGCACCGCGGCGATCGGGTGCACGGCATGGGCGCGGCGGATGGTGGCCGCACTTGCCTCCGAGAGGCCGAGCGCACGCACCTTGCCGGCACGCACCAGCTCCGCCATGGCGCCCACCGTCTCCTCGATCGGCACGTCGGGATCGACGCGGTGCTGGTAGAACAGGTCGATGACCTCGATGCCCAGCCGCTTCAGCGAGGCCTCCGCCACCGCGTGCACATGCTCCGGCCGGCTGTCGAGCCCGCCCAGGGCGGCGGTGCCTGCGCTGCTGTCCGAAATGCGGAAGCCGAATTTGGTGGCGATCACCACTCGGTCGCGGAACGGCGCCAGCGCCTTGCCGACCAGCTTCTCATTCTCGAACGGGCCGTAGACTTCGGCGGTGTCGAAGAAGGTGACGCCGATCTCGACGGCGCGGTGCAGGGTGGCGATGGAATCGGCCTCCGCCTGGCCGCCATAGGCGTGGCTCATGCCCATGCAGCCGAGGCCGAGGGCGGAAACCGTGAGGCCGGAGCCGAGCGTGCGCTGGTCCATGGGCATTCTCCGTTTTGAGGGCGGGAAAGCGCGGCGGCGTCAGCGCTCGCCGGGCTTTCCCCGCAACACCAGCCGCTCGCCGCGCATCTCGAAGCTCTCGAGCCGCGACAGGAAGCTCATGCCGAGCAGGCTTTTCTTCAGGGCGCCGGGCGCCGCCACCAGGGCCGGAATGCGGCGCTCGGTAAGGTCGCCGACGGTGACCCGGTCCAGCACCACGGAGGCCGCCTTGCCGCGGCCGTTGGCGGTGTCGATCGGGATATCGTAGCGCAGAAACTCCACCGGCAGGCCGGCGGAGCGGGCATCGTCCGGGGTCAGCACCACGCTGGAGGCGCCGGTGTCGACCAGCATGGCGATGCGGGTCTCGTTGATCTGCACGCGAATGTCGAAATCGCCGTCGCGCCCGCGCGCCACTTCGACTGCCGGGCCGGTGCCGGTGGCCAGCGGCACCGCATAGCCGGGCGCCAGTTCGGCCAGCACCCGGTAGGCGCTGGCGTGCAGTTCGTAGCGATAGGTGTAGCCGACCGCCAGCACGCCGAAGATCAGCGCCCACAGCATCACGGCCCGCAGCGCCTCGCCGAGCCGGCCGGAAAAGGCAGCGGACACCCCGGCGCCGGCGACCAGCCCCATCGCGCCATAGGCCACCAGCCGCGTGACGTCGCCGAGCGGCACGCCGGCGACTTCGCCGACTTCCGCATGGAAGGCGATGAGGCCGATGCCGGCGGCAAGGCCCACCACAACGATCCACAGCAGCCGATCATTGTTCATCGCAGCGCCCCGCACGGCCGCAGGGCCTGCGCCAGCCGCGCGGGCAGCTCGGCCATGATGGCGCGGCGCGCCGCTTCGTCGAGCGAGCCCCATGCCGCAATTTCTCCGAGGGTACGCCCGCAGCCGAGGCAGGCACGCCCGGTGGGGTCCAGCGCGCAGACGCCGATGCAGGGTGACAGAGGGGAGGCGCTCATCTCGGCGGCAGCGTGCGGTCAGGGGTGCGGGGCGAAGATAAGCAGCCCCAGCAGGAACGCAATCTCCACCGCCTGGGTCGCCGTGCCGGCGAGGTCGCCGGTCTGGCCGCCGAAGACACGCTCAGCCAGGCGCTGCACGCCGAAGGCGCTCGCGGCGCCCGCAGCCGCGGCGCCCGCCAGCGGGGTGAGGCCGAGCGTCGGCGCCACCAGCGCGGCCGCTATCACCGCGCAGACCAGAAACGCGGTGCGCACCGCTGCGATATCCGGCCGGCCGGCGGCTTCCGCCAGCCCGTCCGCGCGCGCCGGCGGCAGCGCGTAGAGCAGCCAGAGCCCGCCCATCCTTGCTGCAACGGCGGCCGCGACAAGGCCGGAGCTCGCGGCCAGCAGGCCAGTTTGCGACAGCCCTTCCACGGCGCCGATGCGCAAGGCGAAGGCGAGAATCAGCGCGATGGCGCCGAAAGTGCCGATGCGGCTGTCGCGCATGATGGCCAGCCGCCGGGCGCGATCCATGCCGCCGAGCCCGTCCGCGGTGTCGGCAAGCCCGTCCTCATGGAAGGCGCCGGTGATGGCAGCAGTAATGCCGAAGGCGAGCGTGGCGGCAATGAAGCTGCCGAGCCCCAGCGCCATGGCGGCGAGGAAGGCGAGGGCGCCGCATAGCCCGACCAGCAGGCCGACCACCGGCAGCGCCGGTGCCAGCCGGTTTATGTCCGGCGGCCCCTCCGGCTCGTGCTCGAAGGACAGCACCGGCACCGGCAGGCGGGTGAGGAAGCGCAGCGCTGCGGGCAGGTCGCGCAGGAAGGAGGGCAGGGGCAACTCCTCTCACCAGGCCGCGCGCCCGGAGAGGCGTGCGTGAGCGCTAGGTCTAGACCCGCGGCGCGGTTCGCACCAGTGCCGCCGCGTCAACCCTCCACCACGATCCGCGGCGCCTGGCGCGCACCGGCCTGCCGTCCGGCGAGCGCCTCGCGCACAGCATGGGCGATGCCGCGATAGAGCCCGGCCTCCAGGCTGTTCGGCGCCGAGGCGACCAGCGGCTGGCCGGAATCGGAGGTCTCCCGGATCGCCATGTGCAGCGGCACCTCGCCCAGGAACGGCACGCCCAGCCGCTCGGCCTCGTGCCGGGCGCCGCCATGGCCGAACAGGTCGGAGCGGCCGCCGCAATGCGGGCAGAGAAAATAGCTCATATTCTCGACGACGCCGAGCACCGGCACATTGACCTTCTCAAACATGCCGATGCCGCGCCGCGCGTCGATCAAGGCGAGGTCCTGCGGGGTCGAGACGATGACGGCGCCGGCCAGCGGCACCTGCTGGGCCATGGTGAGCTGCGCGTCGCCGGTGCCGGGCGGCATGTCGACCACCAGCACGTCGATCGGCGCCCAGGCGACCTCCTTCAGCATCTGGCTGATGGCCGACATCACCATCGGCCCG
>JBGGNI010000153.1:0-21369 GCA_041287585.1 Xanthobacteraceae bacterium | reverse complement strand
GCCGATGAGGCCCCGGCGCCGCATTTCGCTTTGCTCGCCAGCATCGCCCGGCGCAACGGGCTGGCGACGCTGTCCATGGGGATGAGCGGGGATTTCGAGATCGCGGCGGGGCTTGGTGCCACCTATGTCCGGGTCGGCAGCGCGATTTTCGGGCATCGGTAGTTCGACTCCACCGCCGTCATGCCCCGGCTCGTCGCCCCCGCACCACCGTCACCGCCTCGGCCGGGGCCGGCGGGCGGGGGCGCAGGGCGATGCCCTTCAGCCAGATGCGCAGCGCCTCCCAATGAATGCCCACCGTCACGGTCAGCGTCATCAGCGGCAGACCGGCGAACAGCCGGGCCAGTGCGCCATCGGTCAGCGCCCGCCGGCGCCCGGTGAAATGCGCCACCAGCACCACGCCCTCGGCATCGCTGGCGGTCACGCTCACCGCCAGCCGCTCGCCGGGCGGCACCACGCGGAAATCATAGAACAGGTCCATGTCCATGAAGGGCGAGACATAGAACGCCTTGGCGCAGTCCTGCCGAATTGGGCCAGCGGCCTCGCTCACCGGGATGAGATAGGAATGCCGCTGCCCGAAGGTGTTGCTCACCTCGTAGAAAATCGCTTTGAGCGCGCCGTCGCGGGCGTGGCAGAAATAGACGCTCAGCGGGTTGAACACATAGCCGAGCATGCGCGGCAGGCACATCAGCCGGATCGGACCGCCGGCAAGGTCGAGCCCGGCCTGCGCCAGATGCGCCTCGATCTGGGTGCGCAGCGGCGTATCCGAGCCGTCGCCATGGTCGCGGTCGTGAAAGGCGAACAGGTTGAAGCGGTTGCGCGCGAACAGCAGCAGCCGTCGGTCCAGCGCGTCGATCTCGTCGAGGTCGAGCAGCATCGGCGTCATGCGGTAGCGCAGGCCATGCCGGCGCGGCCGCAGCCGCCGGTGCATCACCGCGCCGGGATAGAGCGCCGAATGCGCGGCCGCGCTCATGCGGCCTGGTCCGCCAGGATCTGCGGCTCTCGCGTCCCGATGACGATGCGGCCGGATTCGTTTTCCACGGTCCAGGGCCGGCGCACGCCGCCCAGCGCCTCGGCGACGGCGAGGCCGGATTGCAGGCCGTCCTCATGGAAGCCCGCGCCGAAATACGCCCCGCAGAACCAGGTGTTGCGCACGCCCTGCAACGACCACAGCCGGCGCTGCGCGGTCAGCGCCGGACCGCCGAAGATCGGGTGCTCATAGCTGTCGATGTTCAGCACCGTTTTCGGGTCCGGCGGGCGCACCGGGTTCAGCGTCACGAACAGCGGCACCGGCGTGGTGAGGCCCTGAAGCCGGTTCATCCAGTAGCTTACGCACAGCGCCGGCGAATCGCTCGCGCTCTCGCGGCGGCCGAGATAGTTCCAGCTCGCCCACACGCCGCGGCGCTTGGGCATCAGGCTGGCATCGGTGTGCAGCACGGCGAGGTTGCGGGTGTAGCGGAACGCGCCGAGCAGCGCGCGCTCGCGCGCATCGGCATCGTCGAGCAGGCCGAGCGCCTCGTCGGCATGGGTGGCGACCACCACATGGTCGAACCGCTCATTGCCGCCGGCAGCATCGCGCACCCGCACGCCGTCCGCGGTGCGGGCGATGGCGAGGGCCGGCCGGCCGAGCCGGATGCGGTCGGCATAGAGCGCGGTCAGTCGGTCGACATAGAGCCGGCTGCCGCCGCTCACGGTGCGCCACACCGGGCGGCCGACCAGCTTCAGCAGGCCGTGATTGTCGCAGAAACGGATGAAGGCCTCGGCCGGATAGTCGAGCAGCGCCTGTGCCGGTGCCGACCAGATGGCGGCGGCCATCGGCAGCAGATGGTCGTCGCGGAAGGCGCGGCCATAGCCCTCGCGCGCCAGATAGTCGCCGAGGCTGGCGAGGCCCAGCTTGCCGGCATGGGCGGGCGCCTCGCGGTAGAAGCGCAGCAGATCGCGCAGCATCGACCAGAAGCGCGGATTGAACAGGTTGCTGCGCTGCGCGAACAGGCCGCGCAGGTCGGTGCCGGCATATTCCAGCGCGCCGCCGTCCAGCGACACCGAAAACGACATGTCGGAGGGCTGGGTGGCGACGCCGAGATGCTCGAACAGCGCGGTCAGGTTCGGGTAGGTCGCCTCATTATAGACGATGAAGCCGGTGTCGACCGCGGTGCGGGTGCCGCCGACATCCACCGAGACGGTGTGGCTGTGGCCGCCCGGACGCACCTCGCGCTCATAGACGGTGACCCGGTGCCGCTGGCTCAGCAGCCAGGCCGCGGCCATGCCGGAAATGCCGGACCCGATCACCGCTATGTCGAGAGCTTCGCCTGCACCTGCTTGATGGATCATTGCCACGTCCTGCGCGCCGCACCTTCGACGCTCTGGCTATACGCGCGCGCTTGCGGTTTAGATCAGCCTTACGCGCCGTGATCCAACCGCGGCGGCGCGGCGTAACGGGTGACATGAATGGCATCGCGGCAGTTCATCGTGAATTTCTCCCCGGCCTCCCCGCTCCGCACTGGTGGCGGCAGGCGCCGGCGCGCATGGCGGAGCGCGCCGTGAACGCGCCCGACCACACCGCGCTCATCCTCGCCATTGCGCGCAACGGCGACCGGGCGGCGTTCGCCGCGCTGTTCCAGCACTTCGCGCCGCGGCTGAAATCCTATCTGATCCGCGCCGGCGCACCGGCCGCCAGCGCCGAGGAGCTGGCGCAGGAGGCTCTGCTCAGCGTCTGGCGCAAGGCATCCTATTTCGATCCCGCCAAGGCGGGGGCTGCGGCCTGGATTTTCTCCATCGCCCGCAATCTGCGCATCGATGCGTTGCGCCGCCAGGGCCGCGCCGCCCGCATCGAGCCGGACCCGAGCGACGAGCCGGACGCGGTGCCGGGGGCGGACAGCCTGCTGGGCCTGGCCGAGCGCGAGCGGCATGTGCGGTCCGCGCTGGGCGCCTTGTCGGCCGAGCAGCGGCGCGTCATCGAACTCGCCTTCTTCGAGGACAAGCCGCATTCGGCCATCGCCCAGGAACTGGGCATTCCGCTGGGTACCGTAAAATCGCGGCTGCGCCTCGCCATGGGCCGGCTCCGCACGCTGCTGGACGACGCCTCATGAGCATTACCCATCACCCCTCCGACGAGACGCTGCTGCGCTATGCCGCCGGCACGCTGGCGGCCGGTCCCGCGCTGGTGGTCGCCGCCCATCTGGCGGCGAGCCCGGCCTCCCGCGCCCGGCTGCGCGATTTCGAGGCGCTGGCCGGGGCGATGCTGGAAGCCGTGCCGCCGACCGCGCTGGCGGACGACGCGCTGGCCCGCACGCTGGCCCGGCTCGATGCGCCCGCGCCCGCGGTGAGGCCGGCCATGGCACCCCCGCCCGATCTGCCGCCCGGCACGCTGTGGCCGGCGCCGCTCGGCGCCTATCCGGTGGGCCGTTGGCGGTTCCTGGCGCCGGGCGTGCGCTGGAGCCGCATCGAGGTGCCCGATCCGCAATCGCGCGTCATCCTGATGCGGGTGGCGGGCGGCATGAAGCTGCCGGCCCACGGCCACAGCGGCATCGAATACACCTGCGTGCTGGCGGGCGCCTTTTCCGACGATTCCGGCCGCTACGGGCCGGGCGATCTCGCCGAGGAGGATGACGACACCGACCACCAGCCCCTGGTGGAGCCGGGCGCGGAATGCGTCTGCCTCATCGCCATGCAGGGCCGCACCCGGCCGCATGGCTGGCTTGGGCGGCTGGTGCAGCCGCTTCTCGGCTTCTGATGCGCGCCGCCCTCCGCCGCTGGCGCATCGCCCTCGCCGTGCTGCCGGCCTTTCTCGCCGCCGGCTGCTCGGGCGCCGAACTGCTCAACGCCGCCGCGCCGCGCGCGGGTATACAGGTCACCTCCGGCATCGCCTATGGCGAGGGCCCGCGCCGCACGCTCGACATCTATGCCCCGCGGGACGCCGCCGACGCGCCGGTGGCGGTGTTCTTCTATGGCGGTGGTTGGGAGAGCGGCACTAAAGAGGAATACCGCTTCGCCGCCAGCGCACTGGCGGAACGCGGCATCGTGGTGGTGGTGCCGGACTATCGGCTGTACCCGCAGGTCCGCTTCCCCGCCTTTCTGCAGGACGCCGCGCAGGCGGTGCGCTGGACAAGGGACCATGCCGGCGCCTATGGCGGCGACCCGAGCCGGCTGGTGCTGGCCGGCCATTCCGCCGGTGCCTATATCGCCGCCATGCTGGCGCTGGACCGGCGCTGGCTCAGCGCCGCCGGCGTGCCGGCCTCCGCCATTGCCGGTACCGTCGGCCTCGCCGGACCCTATGATTTCCTGCCGCTGCGCGAGCCGAACCTCAAGGCCATCTTCGGCCGCGGCGAGGCCCTCGCCCGCACCCAGCCGATCCATTTTGTCGACGGCCGCGCCGCGCCGATGCTGCTCGCCGCCGGCAAAGCCGATCTGCGGGTCGATCCCGGCGACAGCGTGCGTCTTGCCGAGCGCATCCGCGCCAAGGGCGGCGCGGCGGAGCTGATCCTCTATCCCGGCATCGACCATAAGCTCATCGTCGGCGCGCTCGCCCGCCCGCTCACCGGGCTTGCCCCGGTGCTGGACGACGTAACCGGCTTCATCAAGGCCCGCCACGCGGGGGCGCAGCGATGATCGAAGCCCTTCTCGCCGCGCTCGCGCTCTGCGCAATCATGGTGGCGGCCTGGCTGCACCAGCGCGCCACCCAGAATGGCGGCTGGGCGGATGTCTACTGGTCGTTCGGCACCGGCGCGGTGGGCGCCGGCCTGGCGCTGGCGATCGGCACGGCCGGGCCGCGGCGGCTGGTGGTGGCCGCCCTTGCAGTGCTGTGGGGCCTGCGGCTCGGCTCGCACATTCTCGCCCGCACCCGGCGCGATGCGGAGGATGCCCGCTATACCGAGCTGCGCCGGCAATGGGGCGACGCGGCGCAGTGGCGGCTGTTCGCCTTCTTCCAGGTGCAGGCCGCCGCCGCTTTGCCGCTGGTCGGCACCATCGCGCTCGCCAGCGCCAATCCGGCCGCCGGCCTCACCGGGGCGGACCTCGCCGGGGTCGGCGTTTTCGCGCTGGCGCTCGCCGGCGCGACGCTGGCCGACCGCCAGCTTGCCGCCTTCCGCCGCGACCCGGCGCAGCGCGGGCGGATCTGCGATCGCGGCCTGTGGGCGTGGTCGCGGCACCCGAACTACTTCTTCGAATGGCTGGGCTGGGTGGCGTTTCCGGTCATCGCCATCGGCACCGATGTGTGGCCGTGGGGCTTTGCCGCGCTGGCCGGCCCGGCGCTGATGTATTGGCTGCTGGTGCATGTCTCCGGCATCCCGCCGCTGGAAGCCCACATGCTGGCCTCGCGCGGCGACGCGTTCCACGCCTACAGCGCCCGCACCCGCCCGTTCCTGCCTTTGCCGCGCTGGAGCACCTCATGAGCCTTGCCGCCTCCGCCATCGGCCTTGCCGAGCGCCTGCCGCTGCCGGACCTAGCCTTGCGTGCCGGCATCGCCGGCCTGGTCGGGCGCACCGCCCGCCAGCTCTCGACCGCTCCCGCCGGCGTCGCCGCCTTCGCCCGCGCCATGGATGGTTATCCGGTGGCCGAGCACACCGACGCCGCCAATGCGCAGCATTACGAACTGCCGCCGGAGTTCTTCCGTCTGGTGCTCGGCCCGCGCCGCAAATATTCCTCCTGCCTGTATCCCCTTGGTACGGAAAGCCTGGCGCAGGCCGAGGAGGCTGCGCTGGCGGAAACCGTCGCGCATGCCGGCCTGCAAGACGGCCAGGCCATATTGGAGCTCGGCTGCGGCTGGGGCTCGCTGACGCTCTACATGGCCGAGCACCTGCCCGGCGCCCGCATCCTCGCGGTGTCGAACTCCCGCCCGCAGCGAGCCGCCATATTGGAGCAGGCCGCCCGGCGCGGCCTCTCCAACATCGAGGTCGTCACCGCCGACATGAACGATTTCGACACCCACGCGCGGTTCGACCGCATCGTCTCGGTGGAGATGTTCGAGCACATGGCGAACTGGCGCGCCTTGCTGGCGCGGGCGCGCCTCTGGCTGGCGCCGGAGGGACGGCTGTTCCTGCACGTCTTTGCCCACCGCGCCGCGCCCTATCGCTTCGACCGCACCGACCCGGCGGACTGGATCGCCCAGCATTTCTTCACCGGCGGCATCATGCCGAGCCACGATCTCGCCGGCGGCTTCCCGGACCTGTTCGCGGTGGAGCGGCAATGGCGCTGGAGCGGCCACCATTACCGCCGCACCGCCGAGCACTGGCTGGAGAATTTCGACCGTAACGGCACCACCATCGCCGCCATTCTCGCTGAGGTGTATGGCGCGGACGCCGCGCTGTGGGGGCGGCGCTGGCGGCTGTTCTTCCTCGCCACCGCCGGCCTGTTCGGCCATGGCGACGGCAGCGAATGGGGCGTCAGCCACTCTGTGCTACGACCTGCCGGGTGATGAGGAAGCCGAGCGCCGCCGAGGCGCCGGACAGCGCGGTGCCCCACATCAGATCGGCAATGGTGATGTAGGCCGGCCAGGTGCGCAGCGTCGCCTGGTTGGTCAGGTCGTAGGTGGCATAGGCGCACAGCCCGAACACCGCGCCCTGCACCAGCGCCGTGGTCCAGCGCCCGGACGCCAGCGCCGGCATGACCGCGAAATACACCAGGCCGCCGACGAAGATCAGATAGAACAGCACCGCCGGAACCGGCCGCACGCTTGGGGCCAGCAGTTCGCCCAAAGCCGGGCGGTAGAGCGCGGCGCTCATATAGAAGAGCCAGAAGAAATCGATCGCCGCCATCACCAGTCCGGTGGCGAAATAGGCCGTAACAGTGCGAAGCATCGGCGCGGTCCGTGACAGAGGCCGCGCGAACCGGCGGCGCCTTCACTACGCCGCCGCAGCGGAACCGGATCGCTCGCCGGCGCGGGAGTGCCACGGACGGCCACGAAAAGTCCCTCGCAGGGTCGTCATCCCGGCCTGAGCCCCTCGCCCCCGCCCCCTAGGCCCGCGGCGCCCGCAGCAGGCGCAGCGCGTTTGCCGTCACCAGCACGGTTGCCCCGGTATCGGCGAGGATGGCCGGCCACAGGCCGGTGATGCCGGCAATGGTGGTGACGAGGAACACCGCCTTGAGCCCGAGCGCAATAGTGAGGTTCTGGCGGATATTGCCCAAAGTGCGCTTGGACAGCGCGATCATCTCGGCGACATCGCCCACCCGGCCGTGCAAGGCGGCGGCGTCCGCGGTTTCCAGCGCCACATCGGTTCCGCCGCCCATGGCGATGCCGACATTGGCGGCGGCCAGCGCCGGCGCGTCGTTGATGCCGTCGCCGACCTTGGCGACGATGCGCCCCTCGGCCTGCAATTCGCCGACGATGCGCAGCTTGTCCGCCGGCAACAGCTCGGCCCGCACCTCGATGCCGAGCGCGCCGCCGATGGCGGCAGCGGTGCGGCGATTGTCGCCGGTGAGCATGACGAGGCGGATGCCCGCCGCCCGCAGCCTTTGCAGCCCGGCCGCCGCATCCGCCCGCGGCTGGTCGCGCAGCGCGACCAGCCCGGCGGCACGCCCATCGGCGACCAGGAGGCTCACCGTCTTGCCCTCGTCGTGCAGCGCGGCGATGCGCGCCTCCAGCGCGGCGTCGAGCGGCGCACGCGCGGCGGCGGCCTGTGCCGAGCCGAGGAACAGCTCCATTCCCTCTACGCTCGCGGCAACGCCTTCGCCGCCCAGGGCGCGGGCGCCCACGGCCGGCGGCACGTTCACCCCGTCCGCGCTCGCACGGGCAAGAATCGCGAGCGCCAGCGGGTGGCTGGAGCCGGCCTCCAGCGCCGCCGCCAGGCGCAGCACCTCCGGCGCGGTGCGCTTAAGCCCGATCAGGTCGGTGAGCTGCGGCCGGCCTTCGGTCAGGGTACCGGTCTTGTCGAAGGCCACCGCATTCACCGCGCCGAGCGTCTCCAGCACGGCGCCGCCCTTGATCAGCAGGCCGCGGCGGGCGCCGGCGGCCAGCGCGGCGGCGATCGCCGCCGGGGTCGAGATCACCAGCGCGCAGGGGCAGCCGATCAGCAGCAGAGCGAGGCCCTTATAGATCCACTCGTCCCAAGTGCCGCCCAGCAGCAGCGGCGGCACCAGCGCCACCAGCGCCGCCACCGCCACCACGGCGGGGGTGTACCAGCGGGCGAAGCGGTCGATGAAGCGCTCGGTCGGCGCCTTGCTCTCCTGCGCCTCCTCCACCAGCCGCACCACGCGGGCGATGGTGTTGTCGGCTGCCGCCGCATTCACCCGCACCGTCAGCGCCGCCTCGCCGTTCACCGTGCCGGCGAACACCGCATCCCCCACCGTCTTGCGCACCGGCACGCTCTCGCCGGTGACCGGGGCCTCGTCGACGCCGCCCTCGCCGGCCAGCACGGTGCCGTCTGCCGGCACCCGCTCGCCGGGTCGCACCAATATGGTGGCGCCGATGGCGAGGCTGTCCGCCGGCACTTCGCGCGTCGCGTCGCCCTCGATCAGCCGCGCCGTCTTCGGCACTAGCGCGGCCAGCGCGCGGATGCTGTCGCGGGCGCGGCCGGCGGCGACGCCCTCCAGCAGCTCGCCGACCAGGAACAGAAACACCACCGCCGCCGCCTCTTCCCCGGCGCCGATGACCAGCGCGCCGAGCGCGGCCACCGTCATCAGCATCTCGATGGAGAACGGCGTGCCGGCCAGCGCGGCCATGACAGCGCGGCGGGCGATCGGCACCAGGCCCACCAGCATGGCGGCGGCGAACAGCCATTCGGCGATGGCGGGAACCAGCAGCCCGACGCCATAGGCCAGCGCCACCGCAGCGCCGCAGGCGATGGTCAGCCGCGCCTTGCCGCCGGCCCACCAGGGGGCCGAGGCCGGCGCCGGTGCGGCTTCCGGAGCGCGGCTGTGATCGTGCCCCGCATGGTCGTGCCCCGCATGGTCGTGGTCGTGATGGTCG
Organism: Xanthobacteraceae bacterium; assembly: GCA_041287585.1. Classification (GTDB taxonomy): domain Bacteria; phylum Pseudomonadota; class Alphaproteobacteria; order Rhizobiales; family Xanthobacteraceae; genus Ancylobacter. The sequence goes on along the minus strand of JBGGNI010000153.1, from coordinate 12,470 downwards.
TGATGTCGGTGGTGGTCGGCCGCCGGTTCTGCGGCCTCGCGCCGGAGCGGGAAAACCTCATAGCCCAGCCCGCTCACCCGGCGCTCCAGCACCGCGAGGTCCGCCGTTGCGCCATGGCGCACCGCCATGGTGCCGGCGGACACCGACACCGACACATCCTCGACGCCGTCGAGCCGGCGCACCGCGGTGTCGATCTTGGCGGCGCAGGAGGCGCAGTCCATGCCCTCAATGCGGTAGCGGGTGAGCAGGGCCTCAGCGGTCACGGCGAACACTCCTTGCCTTCATCTCCGGCAAGGCTACATCCTCCAGCGACTAGAGGAGCAAGAGGCAATGTCAAAGTCCGCAGTCCCCATCGGCGCGGCGGCGCGCGCCAGCGGCGTCAAGGTGCCCACCATCCGCTATTATGAGGAGATCGGCCTGCTGCCCGCCCCGCCGCGCACCGAGGGCGGCCGGCGCGCCTATGACGCGGCGGACCTCCGCCGGCTGGCCTTTATCCGCCACGCCCGCGGGCTCGGCTTCGGCATCGAATCTATCCGCACGCTGCTGGTGCTGCAGGACGACCCCGGCCAGTCCTGCGCGGCGGCGGACGCCATTGCCCGCGAGCGGCTGGCCGAAGTGGAGCAGCGCATCGCCAGCCTCACCGCGCTGCGCTCCGAGTTGGAGCGCATGGTCGAGGGCTGCGCCCACGGCCATGTCGCCGCCTGTCGCGTCATCGAGACGCTGGCCGAGCGCGACTGGCCCGGAGCGGACTCACTGGACGTTTACGCCTTCACACGCGCCATGTCCGGGTCGTAGGGCGGCGCCAGGAAGGGGACAGCCGGCACGCGGGTGCCGGCGACGTCGAGTTCATACGTTCCGCCAAGCACATAGGCGGCGTCGACGCCGTCCGGGTGGCGCACATAGCCATAGCCGAGATTGGCGCCCACGCTGTAGCCCCAGCCGCCGGAGGCCAGCCAGCCGGCACGCCGGCCGTCGCGGTATATGGTCTCCCGGCCCAGCAGAACGATACAGGGATCGTCCACCCGAAAGCCGGCGAGCCGCCGCGGCAGCGGATTTTCCTTCTGCTTTTCAAGGGCTTGGCGGCCTATGAACGGCAGGCCGCTCTTCAGCTTCACCGCCCATCCCAGCCCCGCCACCAGCGGCGAATGGTCCGGCCCGATCTCCGCCCCCCAGGCCCGGTACCCCTTCTCCAGTCGCAAAGTCTCGATCGCCCGGTACCCGGCAAGCGCCAACCCATGCGGTTTTCCCGCGTCCATCAGGGCATCGTAAAGCGTGGCGGCATAATCGGTCGGCACATGCAGTTCCCAGCCGAGTTCGCCGACATAGGTGACCCGGAGCGCCAGCACCGGTGAGCCGGCTATGGAAAGCGTGCGACCCGTGCCGAATGGGAAGGTCGCATTGGAAATATCCTCATCCGTGCAAGCGCTTAGAATATCGCGCGCGCGCGGCCCGAACAGGCTGAGCACCGCGCGGGCCGAGGTGAGGTCGGTAAGCCGGGCATCGAGCCCGGCCGGGATGTTCGAGGCGATCCAGTGCGCGTCATGGGTAGCGAAGCCGGTGCCGGTGACGATGTAATAGCGGTCCTTTGCCAGCCGGGTTACGGTGAGGTCGCACTCGATGCCGCCGCGCGGGTTCAGCAACTGCGTATAGATCAGCGTTCCCAACGGCTTGGCGACATCGTTGGCGCACAGCATGGACAGCGCCGCCTCGGCATCGCGGCCTTCCAGCATGAATTTGGCGAAGGAGGTCTGGTCGAACAGCGCCGCCCGCTCCCGGCACGCCGCATGCTCGCGCCCCACGGCGGCGAACCAGTTGGGCCGGTTGAAGGAATAGCGATCGCGCTTTTCCTCTTCTTCGCCGGCAAACCAATTCGGCCGCTCCCATCCCAGCTTCTCGCCGAACACCGCCCCGGCCGATTTCAGCCGGTCATAGAGCGGCGAACGGCGCAGCGGCCGGCCGCTGGCGTGCTCCTCCGAGGGCCAGGCCATGGTGTAATGCTTGGCATAGGCCTCCAAGGTGCGGGTGCGCACCCAGCCTTCGTCGCGGTGGTTGGAGCCGAAGCGGCGGATGTCGACCGGCCAGAGGTCGTAGGGCGGTGCGCCGTTCGCCACCCATTCGGCCAGCGCCATGCCGGCCCCGCCGCCGGCGGCGATGCCGAAGGCGTTGAAGCCGGCGCCGACGAAAACGCCTTTCACTTCAGGCGCTTCACCGAGAATGAAATTGCCGTCCGGGGTGAAGCTTTCCGGGCCGTTGATCAATTGCTTGATGCCCGCCGTCTCCAGCGCCGGCACCCGGCCGAGCATCTGCTGCAACATCGGCTCGAAATGGTCCCAGTTCTCGTCCAGCAGCGCGAAGTGAAAGCCCTCCGGAATCCCGCCGGTCGCCCAGGCAATCGGGTTCGGCTCATAGCCGCCGGCCACCAGCCCGCCGACCTCCTCCTTGTAGTAGGTCAGCCGGTCGGGATCGCGCAGCGTCGGCAGGCCGCGCGGTACCCCCTCGATCGGCTCGGTGACGATGTACTGGTGCTGCACCGCCACCAGGGGAATGTTTACCCCGGCAAGCTTTCCCACGGCCCGCGACCACAGGCCGGCGCAGATCACCAGCCGCTCGCAGGCGATGCGGCCCTGGCTGGTGACCACGGCGGTAACTTTGCCGTCCACCACCTCGATGGAGTCCACCGCGACCTGTTCGGCGATGGTGACCCCGGCCTGCCGCGCCCCGCGCGCCAGCGCCTGGGCGATGTCGGAGGGGTTGGCCTGCCCGTCGGTGGGCAGGAAGGCGGCGCCGACCACGTCGTCCACCTGCATCAGCGGCCAGAGTTCGCGCGCCTCGTTGGGTGTCAGAAGCTGCATGTCCAGCCCAAAGCTGCGGGCGGTCACCGCCTGGCGCTTCACCTCGGTCCAGCGGTCTTCATTGCAGGCAAGGCGGAGCCCGCCATTCTGCTTCCAGCCGGTGGCGAGGCCGGTCTCGGCCTCTAGCCGGCGGTAGAGATCCACCGAATAGCCGAGCAATTGCGTGATGTTGGCGCTGGTGCGCAACTGCCCCACCAGCCCGGCGGCGTGCCAGGTGGAACCCGAGGTCAGCCGATTGCGCTCCAACAGCAGCACGTCGGTCCAGCCCATGCGGCCGAGATGATAGGCGGTGGAACAGCCGACAATGCCGCCGCCGATGATGACGACGCGAGCGCTTTTGGGAAGATCGGTCATGAGCGCTCCATGTCGTCGAAGGCGGAGTACGCGGCCTCGAAGCGGGCCAGATTCTCGGCGGTGTAGGCGGCATAGTCGAAATCGATCGCGGTGTGCAGCTCGGACACCATGCTCCACATCGCCTCGCGCAGCAGCGAGGCGGCGCGCATGGCCTGGAAGCGCCGGCGCAGCTCGTCCGTCACCGGCCGGTCGAAATAGATGGCGAGCATGGTTTCGCAGGCCGCGGCATCCAGGCCATTATTGGAGGCGAGGCCGCCGAGATCGAACAGCGGGCTGTTGAAACCGCTATATTCCCAGTCGATCAGCCAGAGCCGCGATCCGTCGTCCAGCAGATTGGCGGCGAGCAGATCATTATGGCCATAGACCAGCTCGACGGCACCGACCGCCGCCTCCAGCCGCGCGGCCAACACTCCGTAGCGCGGCAGCTCGGCGGCGAGCCGGAATCCGGCGTCCCGCAAGGTATGTGTGTAGTCGCGCAGCACATGGAACACCCAGAACGCCGCCGCCGGGCCACGCAGGTGCCTCGGCACCTCGCGGTGGGCGCGGGCGACCAGATCGATGACCCGCTCCAGGTCGGCGCGCACATCCGGCGCCGCATAGGTGCGGGCCTCGATATGTTCGATGACGAGAATCCCCGGCTCGGCATAAAGCACAGCCGGCGAAATTCCTGCGGCGTGCGCGGCGCGGCTGGCGGCAATCTCATGGGCCCGCAGCACGCCGTGCACCGGCACATCGTCGCCGATCCGCACGACGCAGCGCCGGCCGCCATCGTCCACCAGGAAATTGAGGTTGGAGATGCCGCCGCCGAGCGGGCGCGGCTCCACCGCGCCGTGCCAGATCGGCAAGGCCCGCACCCGCGCTTCGGCCTGCCCGCTCATTGCACGCTTTCCTCACGCCACCGCGAAGATGGTCGCTCCGGTGTCCGCCGTGCCGACCGCAGCGCGGAAGGTGCTGAACAGCTCGCGGCCGACGCCGAAATGGGAGGATGACAGATCGGCCGAGGCCGGCGCCCGCTCGGCCCAGGTGGTCGGGTCGACCTTCACCGTCAGCGTGCCGGCCACCGCGTCCACCCGGACGATGTCGCCGTCGCGGATTCGGGCGATCGGGCCGCCGTCTGCGGCTTCCGGCGTCACATGGATCGCCGCCGGTACCTTGCCGGAGGCACCGGACAGGCGGCCATCGGTCACCAGCGCCACCTTGAAACCGCGGTCCTGCAAAATGCCGAGCGGTGGCATCAGCTTATGCAGCTCCGGCATGCCGTTGGCCTTGGGCCCCTGGAAGCGCACCACGGCGACCAGGTCGCCCTTGAGGGTCCCGGCCTTGAAGGCGGCCTGGAGCTCCTCCTGGCCGTGGAAGACGCGGGCCGGCGCCTCGATGATATGGCGCTCGGGGGCGATGGCCGAGGTCTTGATCACCGCCTTGCCGAGATCGCCGGACAGCAGCCGGAGCCCGCCGGTGGCCTGGAACGGCGCGGCGGCGCCGCGCAGCACCGTCTCGTCGCCGCTGGTGGATGTGCCGTCCCGCCAGGCCAGCGTGCCGTCGGCGGCCAGAGTCGGCTCCTGGGTGTAGGCCCCCAGCCCGGCCCCCCACACCGTCTCGACATCGGCGTGCAGCAGCCCCTCGCCGAGCAGCGAGCGGATGACGAAGCCCATGCCGCCGGCGGCGTGGAAATGGTTCACGTCGGCCTTGCCGTTGGGATAGACGCGGCAGAGCAGCGGCGTGACCTCGGCGAGGTCGGAGAAGTCGTCCCAGGTCAGGGTGATGCCGGCCGCTGCCGCCATGGCGACGATGTGCAAGGTGTGGTTGGTGGAGCCGCCGGTGGCGTGCAGACCGACCACCCCGTTGACGAACGCCTTCTCGTCCAGCATGCGCCCCACCGGCACATAGTCGTTGCCGAGCGCGGTCATCGACATCGCCCGCTCGGCGGCTGCCGTGGTCAGCGCGTCGCGCAGCGGGGTGTTGGGATTGACGAAGGAGGCGCCGGGCAGATGCAGCCCCATGATCTCCATCATCATCTGGTTGGTGTTGGCGGTGCCGTAGAAGGTGCAGGTGCCCGGGCCATGATAGGCTTGGCTCTCGGCTTCCAGCAGCGCGTCGCGCCCCACCTTGCCCTCGGCGAACAGCTGGCGAATCTTCGCCTTGTCGTCGTTCGCCAGGCCCGAGGTCATCGGCCCGGCCGGAATGAACACCGCCGGCAGATGGCCGAACGACAGCGCGCCGATGACGAGGCCCGGCACGATCTTGTCGCAGATGCCGAGAAACACCGCGGCATCGAAGGTCTGGTGCGAGAGAGCGACCGCAGTGGCTAGCGCGATGACGTCGCGCGAGAACAGCGAGAGCTCCATGCCGGCCTCTCCCTGGGTGACGCCGTCGCACATGGCCGGCACGCCGCCCGCCACCTGGGCGACGCCGCCGGCGGCACGCGCCGCAGCGCGGATCAGGTCGGGATAGGTCTCATAGGGCTGGTGGGCCGAGAGCATGTCGTTATAGGCGGTGACGATGGCGAGATTGGCGCCGCCGCCCTCGCGCAGCATCGCCTTGTCGCCGGGTCCGCAGGCGGCGAAACCGTGCGCCTGGTTGGCGCAGCCGAGGCCCTGGCGACGCGGTGCTTTCGCCGCGGCGGCGGCGATGCGGTCGAGATACCGGGTGCGCGGTCCCTGCGAGCGCCGGGCGATGCGCGCGGTCACCTCGCCGATGCGGGCATTCAGATTCGGGCTTGCTTGGACGGCCATGCGGACCTCCTGGCTGACAAGGTGACGGCCCCGCGAGGGGCGGAAGCGATCGGCGCGCGGTGCCTCATGAGCTCCGGCTCACGGGCACCAGAAGATTTCGGGCGGGCGAGCGGCGCGCAGCACGGCGCGCACCGGCATATCGGCCGCCGGGCCAGGGCTGAGCGCGCGCTCCAATACCGGGCGCTTGCCCTCGCCTTCGATATGGAGTGCCAGCCGGTCGGCGGCCAGCAGCACCGGCAAGGTGAAGGTGATGCGCGGCTCGCCGGCACCGGGCGCGCGCATCGGCATCAGCCCCTGCATGCCGTCCGGGTCCAGCGCCTCCGCAAGCCGGTCGCCGCCGGGGAAGAACGAGGCGGTGTGGCCGTCCTCGCCCATGCCGAGCACGGCGCAGGCCAGTGGAAAGCGCAGCATGTCCAGCGCCTCGTCCACCGCATAGAGCCCTTCTTCCGGGCTCGGCGCGTCATTGGCCAGCGGCACGAAGCGGGCGGCGGACGCCGGCCCCTGCAGCAGGTGGTCACGCACCAGACGGGCGTTCGAGCGCTCGGAGGTCTCGCGCACCCAGCGCTCATCGACCAGAGTGATGCCGACCTGCGCCCAGGGCAGATCGGCACGCGCCAGTGCTTCGAAGAAGCGCACCGGGGTACGTCCGCCGGAGACCGCAAGCGCCGCAGCGCCGTCCCGCACGATGCGGGCGCGCAGCGCTTCGGCGACATAGGCGGCAAGTGCCGCTGCCAGCGCCGGCGCGTCTGCGAAGGCGTGCAGCGGCGGGGTGTCGCTCACGCGCCGTCCTCCAGCCGCAGGCGCGTTCACGCGCCGTCCTCCAGCCAGGTGCGGCCGTCGCGCTCGATGAGGGCGATGGCGGCGGAAGGCCCCCAGGTGCCGGCGGTGTAGGGCCGTGGCGGCTCCTTCACATTGCGCCAGGCTTCCAGGATCGGGTCGACCCAGCGCCAGGCCGCCTCGACTTCGTCGCGGCGCATGAACAGGGTCTGGTTGCCGCGCACCACGTCGAGCAGCAAACGCTCATAGGCGTCCGGATTGCGGATCTTGAACGCCTCGGCGAAGCTCATGTCGAGCGGCACATGGCTGAGGCGGATGCCGCCGGGGCCGGGGTCCTTGATCATCAGCCACAGCTTCACGCCCTCGTCGGGCTGAAGGCGGATAACGAGGCGGTTGGCATCGATCGGGCCGGCGGCTTGGCCGAACACCGAGTGCGGCACCGGGCGGAAGCCGATCACGATCTCCGACATGCGGGCGGCGAGCCGCTTGCCGGTGCGCAGATAGAACGGCACGCCGGCCCAGCGCCAGTTCTCCACCTCCGCCTTCACTGCGACGAAGGTTTCGGTCTGGCTGCGGCCGGAGCCGAGCTCCTCCAGATAGCCGGGAACCGCGCCGCCGGACGAGGCGCCGGCGCGGTATTGGCCGCGCACCGTGACGCTGGCCACATTGCGTTCGTCCACCGGCTTCAGCGCCCGCAGAACTTTAAGCTTCTCGTCACGCACGGCGTCGGCGTCGAGCGAAGAGGGCGGCTCCATGGCGACGAGGCAGAGCAATTGGAGAATATGGTTCTGCACCATGTCGCGCATGGCGCCAGCGGTGTCGTAATAGCCGGCGCGCTCCTCGACGCCGAGGCTCTCGGCGACGGTGATCTGCACATGGTCGATGTGCGCGGCGTTCCACAAAGGTTCGAACAGGGCGTTGGCGAAGCGCAGCGCCATGAGGTTCTGCACCGTCTCCTTGCCGAGATAATGGTCGATGCGATAGACGCGATCCTCAGGGAAGATGCGGCCGATCTGCGCGTTGAGCGCCAGCGCCGAGGCGAGATCCTTGCCGATCGGCTTTTCGATGACGACGCGGGCTCGACCCTCGGCGAGACCGTATTTGCCGAGCTGCTCGCAGATCGGGCCGAACAGATGCGGCGCGGTGGCGAGATAATAGACGCGGATGCGCTCGCCTTCATTGGCCACGCGGCCGGCAAGATCCAGCCAGCCGGCCTCGCCTTCCACATCCACCGTCACATAGTGCAGCCGTGCCAGGAACCGATCGAGCTCTGGGCCGGTGAGCTCGGAGGCCGGCACATGGTCGGCCAGCGCCTGCCGGGCGAAGCTGCGGAATTCGTCGTCGCCGAGCGGGCGGCGGGAGACACCGACGATCGTCGCCTGATCGGGCAGCTGGCCCGCCAGGTCGCGATGGAACAGCGCCGGTATCAGCTTGCGGCGCGCCAGGTCGCCGGTGGCGCCGAACACGGTCAGGACGAAAGGTTCGACCGGTATCACGCGACTGGTCATGCGGGATGTTCTCCTGAAGGGCGCCGCACCGTCATTGTCCCGCGGCGCAGGCGCCCGATGCGGATCATCTGAAGCAAAAACGATTCCGAACTGTGACGCCGAAGCTTTTTCTGGCACCCACGCCGGCCGGCCGCAAGCGCGGGCGCGGCGCCCAGGACGCCCAAAACGCGCGGAGCGGCGGCTCGCGCCGCATCTGCCCTTGGGTCACCTTAGAAAAATTCGATGCTGCAACGCAATAAAAGTGGGCGCACCGCTGCGGTAGGGGACCGATTTTCAGGCGGATTTTCGCCGCCGGTGACCGCTGTCCGAGACTCGTTGGGTCGGGTGGGCGGACGCGAAGGCGAAGTGGCCGGAGAGCCGAAGCGCGCAAGGAATTCTGTGATAAGGGATTTTTTATCAGTAACGAAGTATACCGTATACCACGTTTTGATCCTCTTTTCAGCATAATTTCCGGCACATTTGCTTACCTTGCGTCGCACAAATGCACTTTGGAATTAGTACTTGGCAGCGTCGGCGTCTTGGTACACCTTATTCCATATTACAGGGAACCGACAGAACAACGAGTCTAGAGGTTTCCGAATACCGCTTGAGCGTTCCGGGCTGTCGTACCGGTGCGACCATCGGCACAAAAGCCGGCCCTGAGATCGGCATCTGATTGCAAAAAACCCCCTGGGAAGGAAACGTACATGAAACACACTCTGCACGCGTTCGGTCTGGGCGCCGCGGCGGCGCTCGGCTTTGCTGCCGCGAGCATCGCCCCCGCTGCCGCCTGGGAGCCGACCAAGCCGGTTGAATTCATCGTCCCCGCCGGTACCGGCGGCGGCGCCGACCAGATGGCGCGCACGCTTCAGGGCATCATCGCCAAGCATTCGCTGATGCCGAGCCAGCTCGTGGTCATCAACAAGTCGGGCGGCGCCGGCGGCGAAGGCTTCCTCGACGTCAAGAATTCGAAGGGCAATCCGCACAAGATCGTCATCACCCTGTCGAATCTGTTTACCACGCCGCTCGCCACCGGCATCCCCTTCAGCTGGAAGGACCTGACCCCGGTCGCCATGCTGGCGCTCGACGAATTCGTGCTGTGGGTGAATGCCGAGAAGCCCTACAAGACCGCCCAGGAATATGTCGCTGCCATCAAGGCGGCGCCGGACGGCCAGTTCAAGATGGGCGGAACCGGCTCGAAGTCGGAAGACCAGATCGTCACGGTCGCGCTGGAAAAGGCGATCGGCAAGAAGCTCACCTACATTCCCTATAAGGGCGGCGGCGAGGTCGCGGTGCAGCTGGTGGGCGGCCACATCGATTCGTCGGTCAACAACCCGATCGAGGCGGTTTCCCAGTGGCGCGGCGACAAGGTCCGTCCGCTCTGCGTGTTCGATGCGACCAAGCTGCCCTATGACGACAAGATCGTCGGCGATCTGTCCTGGTCGTCGGTGCCGACCTGCAAGTCGTCGGGCATCGATGTCGAATATCTGATGCTGCGCGGCATCTTCATGCCGCCGGGCGTGACCGCCGAGCAGGTCACCTATTTCGTCGACCTGTTCAAGAAGGTCCGCGAGACCCCGGAATGGAAGCAGCTGATGAAGGATGGTGCGTTCAACCAGACCTTCATGTCCGGCCCCGAATTCACCGCGTGGGTCGAAGGCGCTGAGAAGACCCACAAGGGCCTGATGCAGGAAGCCGGCTTCATCGCTGCCGCCAACTGATCCAGACTGCGATTGTCCGGCCCCTGCGAATGCGGAGGCCGGACCCTTCGCGATGAAACCGCCTCGGCTGGGCGCAGCGTCGCCCGCCCCGGCATTGCATGAAAAAACGAGATTGCGCAGCACCTTCGTCGGCAGGGCCGTTTCCTGCCGGCCGGGATGGCGCGCGGATTGATCGCGGAGGAATCAGTATGCAACAAGCTCCCCACGGCGCGCCAGGCGCCGGACCGACACAGCGCAACGCCGAGATCGGGGTTGCCATCGCCGCCCTGCTGTTCGGCGCGCTCGTCGTCTATGGCAGCAATCTCGTCGGCATCGGCTGGTCCGCGGACGGCCCGCGGGCGGGCTTCTTTCCGTTCTATGTCGGCCTGATCATCATGGCCTGCAGCCTGATCAACCTTTATCACGGCCTGCGCGAGGACCCGTCGGACCTGTTCGCCGAATGGGGCCAGATGGGCCAGGTGCTCAAGGTCCTGATCCCCACCACGATCTATGTGGCGCTGGTGCCGATCCTCGGCATCTACCTTCCCTCGGTCATTCTCATCGCCGTCTTCATGAAGTGGCTGGGCAGTTATGGCTGGCCGCTGACAGCCGCGGTCGCCTTCGGCGTGCCGGCCTTCTTCTATGTCACGCTGGAGCGGTGGTTCCTGATCCCCCTGCCCAAAGGTCCGGTCGAGGCGCTGTTCGGACTGTAACCAACCAGAACCAGAATTCGGGGCAGGCCGACGCCGCCTAAGGGGATACGCCCATGTTCGAGAATTTCGTCAATCTCTACCACGGCTTCGGCATCGCCGCCGACCCGTTCAATATCCTGCTGATGGTGATCGGCATCCTGCTCGGCGTCATTATCGGCGTGCTTCCGGGCCTGGGCGGGGCCAATGGCGTCGCCATCCTGCTCCCGCTCACCTTCTCGATGTCGCCGACTTCGGCGATCATCCTGCTGACCTGCATCTATTGGGGCGCGTTGTTCGGCGGGGCCATCACCTCGATCCTGTTCAACATCCCCGGTGAGCCGTGGTCGGTGGCGACCACATTCGACGGCCATCCGATGGCGCGCAACGGCCAGGCCGGCGAGGCGCTCACCGCGGCCTTCACCTCCTCCTTCGTCGGCGCCTTCGTCTCGATCATCATGATCACGATGGTCGCCCCGCTGGTGGCGAAGTTTGCGCTGCAGTTCGGGCCGGCCGAGAAGTTCGCGGTGTATTTCCTCGCCTTCTGCTCCTTCGTGGGCATGAGCAAGGAGCCGCCCGCCAAGACCATCGTCTCCATGATGATCGGCTTCGCGCTTGCCGCCGTCGGCCTCGACATGGTCACCGGCCAGCTTCGCCTCACCTTCGGGTCCGAGGAACTGCTGAACGGCTTCGACTTCCTCATCGCGGTCATCGGCCTGTTCGGCATCGGCGAAATCCTGCTCACCATGGAAGAGGGCCTGGAGTTCCGCGGCAAGGCGGCCAAGATCGATCCGCGGATCGTGTGGAAGACCTGGAAGACGCTGCCGAAATACTGGGCAACCTCGCTGCGTTCCTGCGTCATCGGCTGCTGGATGGGCATCACCCCGGCCGGCGCCACCCCGGCCTCCTTCATGGCCTATGGCATCGCCAAGCGGGTGTCGAAGAACGGCAAGAACTTCGGCAATGGCGAGATCGAGGGCGTGGTGGCCCCCGAGACCGCCGCCCACGCCGCCGGCACGGCCGCCATGCTGCCGATGCTCGCGCTCGGCGTGCCCGGTTCGCCGACCGCCGCCGTTCTGCTCGGCGGCCTGCTGATCTGGGGTCTGCAGCCCGGCCCGATGCTGTTCGTCGAACAGTCCGAGTTCGTGTGGGGCCTCATCGCCTCGATGTATCTCGGCAACATCGTCGGCCTCATCCTGGTGCTGACCACCGTGCCGCTGTTCGCCTCGATCCTGCGCATCCCGTTCTCGATCATCGCGCCGGTGATTTTGGTGATCTGCGCCATCGGCGCCTACACGGTGAACAACAACGTGTTCGACGTTGTGATGATGCTGGTGTTCGGCGTGCTGGGCTATGTGCTGAAGAAGACCAACTACCCGCTGGCGCCCTTGGTTCTCGCCATCGTGCTCGGCGACTCGGCCGAGGAAGCCTTCCGCCAGTCCCTGCTGGGTTCGCAGGGGTCCATCGGGGTGTTCTGGTCGAACCCGCTGGTCTCCACCATCATGGGTCTGGCGCTGGTCGCCATGTTCTGGCCGATCATCTCGAACCTGATCAGCCGCATGCGGGTCGCCCAGCCGGCCTGAGCCGCAGGCACCCGCCGACCGCTCCCACTATGGCCCGCCGCGCCGCTTGTGTGCGACGGGCCTTCCGGCGGCCTCACGGCAACCGGCTTCACCAACGCCCGGCCGACAATCACAAGAAGGGCCGGTAACGGGACGGCACCGCCCGAAGGCGGCCCTCCCGGACACCGCGCCCCGTGCGCGAGACCGGCTGCGCTCCCCGCGCCGGCTCACTGCGGAGGCAGACGCCGATGACGCTCGAACCCCAGACCCGCCGCGGCGCCAGCGAATCGGCGCGGCTCGCCGTCTCGCCGCTCGAA
>JBGGNI010000152.1:0-10290 GCA_041287585.1 Xanthobacteraceae bacterium | reverse complement strand
TAAGATGCGGGGCGCTGGACGCCGGGAGAGGCGGGACATCGCGGAACGGTTCATCGAGATGGTCGGCCTCTCCGGCTTCGGCGACCATTACCCCACCGAGCTTTCCGGCGGCATGCAGCAGCGCGTGACGCTGGCCCGCTGCCTGGCCGCCGACCCCGAGGTGCTTCTGATGGACGAGCCCTTCGCGGCCCTCGACGCCATGACGCGCGAGATATTGCAGGAGGAGCTTGGCCGCATTCATATGCGCAGCGGCAAGACCGTCGTGTTCGTCACCCACAATATCGACGAGGCGCTGATCATGGCTGATCGAATCGTGGTGATGTCGCCACGGCCCGGCCGCATCTCTGCATTCATCGAGAATGAACTGCCGAAGCCTCGCAATATCGATACTCAATTGCTCCCGAGCTATGCACGCATGAAGCGGCAAGTATGGAGCCACATAGCCGGAGATATGGCAGCAATGCGAGACAACAATTAATAGGTTTGCGTGCTGATTTTAGATCGCCTAGCGGCGACGTCCTATCTGGGAGGATCTGACGTTGCCCCCTGAAGCGCCCTCGGTTTGAATTGGACTCCGTCGGAAGGAGACGGAGATGAAGAACAGCCGGTTCCCCGCGAAGCCTGTTTTCTCCCTCCATCTCCACCGCTCACGCGGCCCCGGGAAGCAGCTGGAGCTGCTCGCCTTCGACTGAGGAGGTTGCTGACGAGGAAGGCTCCGCCGTTATGCAGGTCGTTACACGCTGGGGTGCGATGACCGTCTGGTAGGCCTTTTCGAGGTTCGGAGAAGTCCTTTGAGTGTCGTTTGTTGCTTGAACGGGTGGACACATGCGCGACTCTCGCAAGCGTGGCGACCGGATGTCCGGTAACACGCCCTTGCGGTTGATCCATCGAATCCGGCTCGTGGCGCCAACGATCAGCAGCTTGCGGATGTCGGTCTGTCCCATCTTGCTGACTCCGCCGAGCCGTGTCTTGCCACCGGTCGATCGTTGCTTCGGCACGAGCCCCAGCCAAGCCGCAAAGATCCTGCCGCTCGAGAAGGCCCGCAAATCGGGGGCGAAGGCAAGGACGGCGGCAGCTGTCACAGAACCGACACAGGGGACCGTGCATAGACGGCGCACCTCGGCATTTTCCTGGGTTGCATCCCTGAGCCGGCGATGCAGATCTTCGATCTTGCGCGTGAGAACGTCGATCTGATCGAGGTAAAGCTGAGCGGTCTCCCTGACGGTGTCCGGCACTTCCGGCCCGGCTTCCTCGAGCGGTACGATGATCTGCTTGAGGTGAGCGGGTCCCTGGGCGACGATCAGCCCGAACTCAGCGAGATGGCCACACAGGGCATTGATCAGCTGGGTCCGCTGCCGGACAAAGCACTGGTGGGTTCTGAAGGCCACGGCACGGGCCTGATGCTCGGCATTCTTGACCGCGACGCAATGCATGTTCGGGCGCAGCACAGCTTCGGCGATCGCGGCCGCGTCAGCGGCATCGTTCGTCTGCCGCTTCAAAAAGGGCTTCACGTAGATCGGCGGAACCAGCCGCACGTCGTGTCCAAGGCCTCGAGCAACCCGGCCCCAATAGTGGCTCGTTGCGCAGGCCTCCATCGCCACGATGCAGGGCGGCTGCGCGCTCAACAGCTGGATCAGCTTCGTGCGGGACACCGTTCGATTAAACAGAACCGCCCCGCCCCGATCCGTGCCGCAAACCTGAAAACTCCGCTTGGTCAAGTCGATCGCAAGGACATGAACATCTGGCATGTGCGACCTCTTGAAAGCGACATCGCGGCGCTGCCCGGATACCATACGTGCCCGCTGGACGGGGCATCCACACCATCAGTTCAGGACGGAGTTGCAGGCCAAGGGTACGCAGACTGACATCAAGGGGTTGGATTTGACGATCGCGCCTCCTCGAGGAGCCAGTTCGCGAACACCTGTATTGGACCTTCACTCAACCGGATCGGCTCCGGCAGGATGAGGCAGAAGGTCTTGGAGATCGACTCCCCATCAGGCCAAGGCGCGACCAAGCGACCTTCCGCCAGTTCGCTTTCGATATAGAGGCGCGGCACGAGCGCAACGCCGAGACCGGCCAACGCGGCTTCGATTTGCATGGAGTGAAGATCATAGCGTGGACCGATAGCAGGGTTGGTCAGGGCGATCCCGGTTTCCTGCGCATAGTGTTGCCAGGCATCCGGGTTCTGGCGCCGATGAAGGCGCGGCAGTTCATCCAGGGCCGCTCCAGGGTCTCGGCCCCTGATCAGCGCCGGATGGCAGACCGGAACCAGCACCTCATGCAGCAAGCGGTGCGTCCGCATTCCCGTCCAGGCAGGATGCTCAAAATGGATGGCGGCGTCGAACCCGCTGCCGGTGAGAACGAATGGCTCCATCCGTTCCGCAAGATGCAGGGTGATATTCGGATGCCGCTCCTGGAACGGCTTCAGACGCGGGATGAGCCAACGCGTGGCGAACGTCGGCAAGATTGCGATGTCGAGGCTCGCGCCATCGCTCGGCTGCCCCATCAGATATTGGCTGTCTCGTTCCAGCCGGTCGAGTGTTTCGCGAACCTGAGCCGCATAACGCTCTCCATTCGGCAAAAGCCGGACGCGATTGCCGACTCTCTCGAACAGCGTGACGCCGAGGAAGGCTTCCAACCGACTGATCTGGCGGCTGATCGCCCCTTCGGTCAGGGCTAGTTCGTCGGCCGCGCGCGCGAAGCTGCCATGACGAGCGGATGCTTCGAACGCCATGAGTGCGGAATTGCTGGGAATCTTACGGCGCATGACGGTTCCTGAATGGATGGTTCGGCCTTCGATCCGCCGCCACCTTGATTTTAGGTCACTGAAGCATGATCCATTGTCGATATATAGACGTGGATTGGCAGTCTATCATGAGAAAATATCAACGGAAGACAAGACTGGAAGGAGAATCTTCCGGTCGAAGGTGGTGTAATGATCTATACGGTGGAATGCAGCTTTGCCGATCCGAGCAGCGAAGCGGAATGGAACGACTTTTACAGCCTGGACAAGCTGCCAGCTCTCATTTCGGTGGGTGGCTTCCACACCTCGCAGCGTTTCAAGGCGTTGAGCCGCGGCTGCCCCGTCTATCTCGCCCTACACTCGATCGACGGCCTCGACATTCTGACGGGCGAGGAATACCGCAAGAAGGGCGGCGGCAATTTCGCACGCTGGCAACAGCACATCACCGACTGGCACCGGAACCTCTATGGCGGCATCGACCGCGCACCGTGCATTGGTGAGGGCGAATATCTGGCGTTGAGCGCAACAGGCCCCGAACCTCTGATCGGGCTTGGTCTCACCCCCTATGCGATGCAGGCGGTCGCTATGGAGAAGTTCCCGGAACACCGCTGGCTCGCTAAGGTGGAGCGCGGCAACGTGCCTGACATCGAGCATCTTCCGGAAGGCGTCCATGTCTATGTGCCGATGACGGCGCAGTTGACAAGCGACGGTGACGCTGCTGCCGGGAAGGCACGGTAGATCCCGATGCCGAATGTCACGATCTATATTCCCGCGAACAGGATGCCGCCGGACGAAGCTCTGGCTGACCTCACGGAGCAATGCACAGAACTTTGCACCGGCATTCTCCGGGCCGCATTGGCGAACGTGCATATCGTCTATGTCGCCGTCCGCCATGGCCGGGGGCACCCGGCCTTCGCGGAAATCCAATATCGCCTTGAGCCATTTCGGACGCCGCCAGTCATGGCGCAGTTCACGGAAATGATGGACGACGCCATCAAGCGCAATACCGGCCTCACCGCGCGCATCCGTTGCTTTGGCTATGAAGCATCGAGCATTCACGCGCGCAATTGAGCTGATGCCTGGAGAAACCGATGTCTAATCTTACATTTCCCACACAACAGGTCGGTGACTTAACAATCACCGCCGTCAGCGATGGCTATCTGCACGCCAGTTTCGATTTCCTCGCGAATATCGACCCGGCCGATGCCGCCCGTATGCAGGAAAATGCGGGGATAACGGATCATACCTCGATCCATATCAACTGCTACCTGGTGCGCAGCGGCGGTCGCACGATCCTGATCGACGCAGGAGCGGGTGGATTCAAACAGTGGGGCGGCCGATTAAAAACCAATCTTCTGCTTGCGGGCATCCACCCTTCCGAAATCGATGCGATCCTGTTGACGCATGCCCATCCCGATCATGTCGGGGGGCTGATGGACGCTTCAGGTGAAGCCGTTTTCCCGAACGCCGAGCTTGTCGCTCACCATCGGGAAATCGCGTTCTGGCAGGATGACGGCAATCTGAGCCGTGCGCCCGAGCGCGCCCGTGGCAACTTCCTCGTGGCGCGTCAGACGTTCGACGGCTATCGCGACAGGCTGCGTACCTTGGACGGCGGCGAGGTGCTGCCCGGCATCACGGCGATGCCGCTGCCGGGACATACAGCCGGACACACCGGCTATCGGCTCGATTCAGGTGACAAGAGCCTGCTGGTCTGGGGCGACATCGTTCATTTCCCCCAGATCCAGGTTCCCCGCCCGGAGGTGTCGATCGCGTTCGATCAGGATTCGCATCTCGCCGCCGACACGCGGTCGAGGCTTCTGGACTGCGTGGCCGCCGAGCAATTGCTGATCGCCGGCATGCACCTCGGCGAACCCGGCTTCGCACGGATCGAGCGAAAAAAGCTGGCCTACGGTGTCGCATATGAGGAATGAGCGAGTGCCGCTGTCGGCGCGAGCTACGTTCGAAACCACAGAGTATCCGCCGCTGCGTGCTGGCCTTCGGCCCTTCGCTGCTGTCGAGGGCTATGATGGAAGCGGCAGCCGTTCATCCACATTTACGCGCTCAAACCGCACGCAGCAGAAAATCTCTGACATGCACGACACGAGGATGGCGGAGTGCAGTCTTGTTCCAGACGAGATAGAGCGTGTTATCCGGCCCCGGCCGCGTCGTCGGCAGTTCCACGAGTTGCCCGCTCGCCAGCGCTTCGGCGCATAGATAGTCCGGCAACACCGTCCATCCCGTTCCGGCCTGGGCCATGCCGATCAGGATACGCAGGTCGGGCGCCGTCACCACGGCCTGCATGTCGGGGGCCTTGCCGAAGACGTGCTCGAAGAACGGGTGCAACAACGGCAGGGTCTCATCATAGGCGATACAGGGCAAACCGCACAGGAACTCGGCGGTGACGATGCGCGCCTTGGTCCGTTCTGCAATAGCCGGTGCGGCGACCAGCATCAGGCGTTCCCGACCCAGTTCGGCAAAGCCATGGACGCTGCCGTTTGGCGATGAAGCGGTGACGGCAAGATCGGCATGGCCTTCGTCGAGCGCCGCATAGATACGCTCGCGATTGCCAGTCTGGATGCGTAGCCGCAGACCTTCCCCGACGAGCGGCGCCAGGGCGGGGCCGATGCGTGCGGAAAGATATTCCGCCGGGCCGACCAGATGGACGGTGCCGCTCAAATGGCTGGAGCGCGCCCGGGCCGCACCCATGGTCGCCTCAATCCCGTCGAGCTGGGAGGCGATCGAACGGGCGAGATCGTCGGCCGTGGCCGTCGGGGCGACCCCGCGCGCCTGCCGGATGAAGAGCGGCTTGCCCAGCATCTCCTCCAGCGAGGCGATGTGTGCGGACGCTGCCGGCTGGGTAATGCCGAGACGCCCGGCCGCGCGGGTGAGCGAGCCAGCGCGGTAGGTGTCGAGGAAGGTGCGCAGATAGATGAGGTAGTTCATGAGCGTCAAGCCATAGTTATTTCTATGGATGATAGCACAAGGAATGATTTTTGTCGCGTGCTGGAGTGAGCCATGTTCCGGACAACAACCGGAGTGCCCCGATGCTGACCAAGTTCAAGATTCTGATGATCCTTACCTCCAGCGCCACGATGGGCGAGCCCAACAAACCCACCGGCCTGTGGTTCGAGGAACTGGCGACACCTTACTACGCCTTCGTCGATGCCGGCGCGTCGATAACGCTGGCCTCCATTAAAGGTGGCCCGGCGC
Organism: Xanthobacteraceae bacterium; assembly: GCA_041287585.1. Classification (GTDB taxonomy): domain Bacteria; phylum Pseudomonadota; class Alphaproteobacteria; order Rhizobiales; family Xanthobacteraceae; genus Ancylobacter. Next base: position 4,337 of record JBGGNI010000152.1, on the reverse strand, counting down.
CGATCGATCCCCGGTCGGTAAAAGCCAGAGGCGAGAACGAGGATAGCGTGGATCGCTTCCTGGGTGACGGAGAGGCGTCGGACGCGCTCACAGCGACCACGGCCGTCGAGGACATCGACGTATCCACCTATGACGCGGTGTTTCTGCCCGGAGGGCATGGAACGATGTGGGACTTGCCGCAAAGCACGGCACTCGCTGCACTTCTCGATGCGGTATGGGCGCAGGGCAAGGTGATCGCCGCCGTCTGCCACGGTCCGGCTGGCCTTGTGAACGTCAAAGACGAAACGGGTGCGCCGCTGGTGAGAGGTCGGCGCGTCACCGGCTTCACCGACAGCGAGGAGCGAGCCGTAGGGCTGGCCGAGGCCGTCCCGTTCCTGCTGGAAACCCGCCTGCGCGCGTTAGGCGGCCGCTACGAGAGCATCGCTGATTTCCAGCCGTTCGCCATTGCCGATGGCCGGCTCGTGACGGGCCAGAACCCGGCATCCTCGGCGCTGACCGCCAAACTGACCCTTGAAGCACTGGCGCTCGCCTCAGCCGATTGAGCCGGGTCTTCGCAACCAATCAAAGAAAGTTACTTTCCATGACCACGCCGCATGCCCGGAGCATTCCGCTCGTCATCTATGTCTTCGCGCTCTCGGCATTTGCGCTGGGCTTCACCGAGTTTGTCACCATCGGCCTCGTCTCGGCCATCGCGAACGATCTCCATGTCGGCGTCGATCAGGTCGGCGGTGCCGTCGCCGCCTACGCGCTCGGCGCTACCATCGGGGCACCCATCCTTACCGCATTGGCCGCCGCCTGGAGCCGCAAGCATCTGCTGCTGGCGGCCATGGCGGTGTTCACCGTCGGCAATTTCGTTGTGGGTTTGTCTGGCGATCTGAACTCGCTGCTCGCAGCCCGGTTCGGATCAGGCCTCGGGCATGGCGTCTTCCTAGCTGTCGCCTCCAGCGCCGCGACCCAGCTGGTGGCGCCGGAGCGCGCCGGAAGCGCCGTTGCCGTCGTCTTTGGCGGCCTCACGCTGGCGCTCGCCTTCGGCGTGCCGATCGGGACATTCCTTGGCGGCATTTGGACTTGGCAGGCAATCTTCATGGGTGTCGCCGCCTGTGGCGCTATCGGCTTCCTCGGGCTGGCCTTTTTGATGCCAAACGACAGGGATGGCGGTGTGGCAAAGGACGCCTTCCACAATTTGGTCGCGCTATTCGATCGCAGGCTTCTTGGCGCAGCCTTGATCACCGTGTTGGCTTATACGGGATCATTCGCCCTGTTTTCCTACATCTCGCCGTTGCTGATCGAGGTGACGGGCATGGATGCGCCTGTCGTCGCTGCGATGATGCTAGTCTATGGCGTCGCCGCAGCGATCGGCAATATCGTTGGCGGGCGCATGACCGACCGGCTCGGACCCGACAGGGCGGTGATGATCGTTCTGATCGGGCTTGCTTTTGTGCTTGGCGCAATGTGGCCCGCAGCCGGCTCTATTCCCATCATGACGGTGCTGATCGCGGCTCTTGGCGCGCTGACCTATGCGGCGGTTCCCGTCATGCAGGCGCGCGTGATCGGCATCGCGGAACGGCACGCCCCCCATGCGCTCGCCGCCGCCGCCGGCCTCAACATCGCCGGGTTCAATTCCGGCATCGCACTTGGCTCGATCTTGGGCGGTGGCGTGATCGGAAGTCTGGGGCTGGCGGCCACAGCGCCCGTCGGCGCGGTAGCCGCAATCGTCGGTATCATCGTGCTGCTGCTTCAGCGCAATGGAAAACGCGATTGAGCGCGGGCATGAGGATATCGCCGGATCGCGAAGCGGAGCGACACGCCGCATCAGAACAGATGGACAGAATGTATTGAGACGAAGTAGAAATATTTGTGCCATAAAGATTATGGATCGTCCCACTTGGACCCTCTCAGCGATGTAATAGGCCTGCTCCGACCGAACACGGCCATCTCCAAGCCCATCACGGGGCGGGGGCACTGGGGCGTTCACTACGCGGCGCATGAAGCGCCCGGTTTCACGATCATTCTGAAAGGCGCGTGCTGGATCGCGTTTGAAGGAGAGGAGTGTTGATTTCCGCGGAGAAGTGACCCGGGCTGATGGTGGTCTTCGGGTCAGGTGGCGGTCAAGTTTCGGGGCTTCTCCCTGGTAGGTTTAGGGGGCTTTGCCGAGCTGCTTTTGAAGCGGAAGCTGTCGTTGCCGGTTTCTAGGATATGGCAGTGATGGGTGAGCCGGTCGAGCAAGGCGGTCGTCATCTTTGCATCGCCGAAGACCGTGGCCCATTCGGAGAAGCTGAGATTGGTGGTGGGCGAGTTCGACGGCGGTGAGCACGACCTGCTCGTCATGCTGGAGGACCAGGGACAGGATCTCCACCATCTCGCGGTCACCGCCCGGCCGCTTGAGCAGATGCTGCTGCAGGGACCGGAACGCCGGCGGCATCTCGGCGAAGGGCGCGCCGTTGCGCAGGGCGCCGGGCTTGCGCTGGACCACGGCCAGATAATGCCGCCAGTCATAGAAGGTCCGGCTCTGGCGATCATGGACGCTTCCGGCCGTTCTTCGATGGGCCGCTGATCCTCAATCATGCCCTGAGCCGCGATGGTGCAGACGGCGCCGTCAGAGAGGGGATCGCCGATCTCGCCAGCTTCGGCAGGCCCTTCATTGCCAATCCTGATCTGGCGGTTCGGTTTCGTGCCGACATCCCGCTCTCGGCCTTCGAAAGCGCAACGCTCTTCGAGGGAGGCGCCCGCGGATATACCGATTATCCGGCGGCCGCTATTCCGTCTGGGATTTTGTAATTTCCTGGCAGAAGCGAATTAGGTGTTCAGTCCCGGCATTTGATGGATTGGATCGATGGTGAATCGCTCAGGCTCTGAAGTCCAGCATTTGCAGATGAACTCGTAGGGCGTGAGGCCTCTGAGGGTCTTCAGTCGGCGGCCGAAATTGTAGGCGGCGACGAAGTCAGCGAGATGCGTCTCGAACTGGCGGTGATCGTCGTAGTGGAAGCGTTTGACGGTCGCCTCCTTGATCGTGCGGTTCATTCGTTCGACCTGCCCGTTGGTCCAGGGATGCTTCACCTTGGTCAAGCGGTGCTCGATGCCATTCTCGCGGCAACGCATGTCGAACATGTGGGTGATGTAGCGCGCGGTCGGCCCATCGGCATAGCGCGGCGGAAAGGTGAACTGGATCCCGTTGTCGGTGAGAACGGTGTGGATCCGGTACGGCACCGTGTCGATCAGGGCCATGAGAAAGGCCGAGGCTGAGGTGCGGCCTGTCTTCCTGGCGACCTGCACGAAGGCGAACTTGCTCGTGCGGTCAATGGCGACATAAAGGTACAGCTTGCCCTCGGCGGTCTGCACCTCGGCGATATCGATGTGGAAGAAGCCGATCGGATAGGACTTGAACCGCCTCTTCGGCTCCCTGTCGCCCTCCACCTCCGGCAGCCGGCTGATGCCGTGGCGCTGCAGGCAGCGATGGAGCGACGACCGGGTCAGGTGCGGGATCGTCGCCTGCAAGGCATAGAGGCAGTCGTCGAGCGGCAGCAGCGTATGCCGGCGGAAAGCGACGATGATCGCCTCTTCCTCGACCGACAGAACCGTCGATGTCGGCTCCCTCGGGCCGGTCGGCAGATCAGCGACCGAGGCCGCCTCTTCCACTTGGCGACGGTCTTCTGATTGATGCCGTAGCGCTTCGCCAGAGCCCTCAGGCTCTCTTGACTATGTTGTATCGCTCGACGGACCGCCTCCGTCGTCGTGGCGCACCCGTGAAGAACCTGGCCCATAGTGCCTCCTTCCACTCCCGCGAAAAGACTGCACCATCAAAGCCCGGGATCAAACACTATCGACTTCGGCCTTCTTCACCCACTCGTTCAGCGTTTGCGCCGAGCAGCCGATCTTGCCCGAAATCGACATGATCGTTGCCCAGCGCGACGGATGCTCGGCCTCATGATCCAGCACCATCCGCACCGCACGGGACCGCACCTCAGGCGAGAACTTGTTCGTCGTCTTGCTCGTCATGGCTCCACCTTCTCAGGAGTTGGAGCCTCCGACAAACCCGGCGCGGTTCAGTAGCGGGTGCACGTGCGACCCTCTTCGCTGTCCGCTCTGCGCGATGGCGCGTTCCCGCATGGGCAATCCGTTTCCGCAGCAGGGCAGAGCGGACAGCGCCCGGAGAGGCAGGAGATAAGCCGCTCATTCGGGAGGGGAACGGTGCAATCGGGCCGGGAGCGGACCGGCCGGTTTCGGCTGCCGCCGTGCAGATAGTCGCCGTTCTGCAGCCGCCCCAGTGTCAGTCTTCGATTAATGCGTCGAGGCTGCTCGCACCCGGACGAAGCGCAAAGCTGCAATAGCTGCTTCGA
>JBGGNI010000151.1:0-5873 GCA_041287585.1 Xanthobacteraceae bacterium | reverse complement strand
CTTGCCGGTGCCCGGCTTGTCCTGGCGCTCGGCGATACGGGCGGACTTGCCGCGGCGGTCGCGCAGATAATACAGCTTGGCCCGGCGCACCTTGCCGCGGCGCACCACCTTCAGGCTGTCGATGTTCGGCGAGTAGAGCGGGAAGACGCGCTCGACGCCCTCGCCATAGGAAATCTTGCGGACGGTGAAGTTCTCATTGATGCCGCCGCCGGCGCGGGCGATCACCACGCCCTCATAGGCCTGCACGCGGGTGCGCTCGCCTTCCTTCACCTTGACGTTCACGATCACCGTGTCGCCCGGCTGAAAGTCGGGAATGGCCCGACCTTCGGACAGTTTTACGATCTGTTCGGCATCCATTGCCGCGATAATGTCAACCATATCATCACCTCTCGCGGGGTCGACCGGCACGCGGCCGCCCGCATCTTGCTGTTTTCAGTTGTGTCGAGTGACGGCGCGCCTATACGCCAAGTCGGGCGCTTTGTCATGGCTTATTCGCAGTCGCACCCGCAAGCCGGGCCCAAAGCTCCGGCCGGCGCTCGCGCGTGGCGGCTTCCGCCTGCGCCCGCCGCCACGCCGCCACCTTGGCATGGTCGCCGGAGGTGAGCACGGCGGGGATGCCGCGGCCTTCGAATTCCGACGGCCTGGTATAGTGCGGATATTCCAGCAGGCCGGCCGAGAAGCTCTCCTCCACCCCGGAATCCGGGTGGCCCATCACCCCCGGCAGCAGCCGCACGCAGGCGTCCAGCAGCAGCAGCGCGGCGATCTCCCCGCCGGAGAGCACCACGTCGCCGACGCAGACCTCCTCCAGCCCGCGCGTCGCCACCAGCCGCTCGTCGACGCCCTCGAACCGCCCGCACACCGCGACCAGCCCCGGCCCCTGCGCCAGTTCGCGCACGCGGGCCTGCGTCAGCGGCCGGCCGCGCGGCGTCAGCAGCAGCCGCGGGCGCGCATCGCCGGGCGGCGCGGCGGCGTCCACCGCGCGCGCCAGCACATCCACCCGCATCACCATGCCGGGGCCGCCGCCGGCCGGCGTGTCGTCGACGGAACGGTGGCGGTCGAAGGCGAAGGCGCGCGGATCGACCGTCTCGCAGTGCCAAGCGCCCTGCCCCAGCGCCCGCCCGGCCAGCGACAGGCCGAGCGGGCCCGGAAACATCTCCGGGAACAGGGTGATGACGGAGGCGCGCCACATGGCTCTAGACCGGCTCGTCCGGGGCGGGCGCCTCGTCGGCCAGCCATTGCGCCGGGTCCACCACCAACCGCTTGCCGGCGAGGTCCACCACCGGCACCGCGGCCTTGGTGAAGGGCAGCATCAAGGTGCGCCCGCCCGCCGCCGGGGCGATCTCGACGATATCGCCGGCGCCGAAATCGTGCATCGCCACCACCGTGCCGAAGGCTTCGCCCTCCGCGGTGACGGCGGAAAGACCGATCAGGTCGGCATGGTAGAAATCATCCTCGTCGTCCGGCGGCGGCAGCAGGTCGCGGGCGACGAACAGGCCGGTATTGGTCAGCGCCTCCGCCGCCTCGCGGGTCTCGACGCCCTCCAGCCGGGCGACGAAATGCTCCTTGGCCGGGCGCAGCGTGCGGATACGCACCCGCCGGGCGCCGGTCTCGTCGGTCAGCGGGCCGTAGCGCGTCAGCGCGTCGGGGTCGTGCGCGAACACGAACAGCCGCACCTCGCCCCGCACGCCGTGCGGCGCGCCGATGCGGGCGAGGAGGATGCGCTCAGCGGGCATGGTCACACGCACCAGCCGTCATGGCCCGGTTTATCCGGGCCAACCATGGGTTGACTTGGCGCCGGCCCCGCCATGGATTCCCCGGACCAGCCGGGGAATGACGGCGGAGGGGCATCAGCCCCTCACTCCGCCGGAGCGGCGGCGGCCTTGGCGGCAGCGGCGGCGCGCTCCTGCGCCTTCTTGCCGGGCAGCGCCTTCACCGGGTTGTTGCGCACTTCGCGCTTGGCGACGTCCAGATTGTCGAGGAAGCGGGCGACGCGGTCGGTGGGCTGGGCGCCCTTGGCGAGCCAGGCCTTGGCCTTCTCGACGTCGAGCACGAAACGGTCTGCGGCATCCTTGGGCTTCAGCGGATCGAAGATGCCGATCTTCTCGATGAAGCGGCCATCACGCGGGGCGCGCGAATCGGCAACGACGATGCGGTAGTGCGGGCGCTTCTTGGCGCCACCGCGGGCGAGACGGATCTTGAGAGACATGAGGTAGCTTCCTTTTTCAGTCGTTCATACGTTCGTTCGGTTCGTCATCCCCGGGCATGTCGAGGGATGACGATGCGGATGGTTATCGGGTCGTCACTTCTTCTTCTCCGGCCCCTTGCCGAACCCCGGCAGGCCCGGAAGGCCGCCGGGCTTGGAGCCGAGGCCGGGGAAGCCGCCGGGCAGGCCCGGCAGGGTTCCGGGGAATTTCGGCAGGCCGCCGCCCGAGGAACCGCCGCCCGGCAGCCCCCCCGGCATCTTCTCGGCCATTTTCTGAAGCTGCTCCGGGCTCGGCATGGCGCCCATGCCGCCCATTCCGCCGCCGCCGCCCAGACCGAACATGCTGGCGAGGCCGGCCATCGGGCCGCGCTTGGCCCCGGCGCCGCCCATCATCTTCATCATGTCCGCCATCTGGCGGTGCATCTTCATCAGCTTGTTGACGTCCTCGACCTTGGTACCGGAGCCGGCGGCGATGCGGCGGCGGCGGGAGGCGTCGAGCACCTTCGGGGTGCGGCGCTCCTTGCGGGTCATCGAATCGATGATCGCCTTCTGCCGCTTGATCGCCCGGTCGTCCATGCCGGCGGCCGCGAGCTGGTTCTTCATCTTGCCCATGCCGGGCAGCATGCCCATCAGCCCGCCAAGCCCGCCGAGCTTTTCCATCTGGTCGAGCTGCATGCGCAGGTCTTCAAGGTCGAAGGCGCCCTTGCGCATGCGCTCGGCGGCGGCCATCGCCTTTTCGGCGTCGATGTTCTCGACCGCCTTCTCGACCAGGGAGACCACGTCGCCCATGCCGAGAATGCGCCCGGCGATGCGCTTGGGGTCGAAGTCCTCCAGCGCGTCCATCTTCTCGCCGGTGCCGATCAGCTTGATCGGCTTGCCGGTCACCGCACGCATGGAGAGCGCGGCGCCGCCGCGGCCGTCGCCGTCGGCGCGGGTCAGGATGATGCCGGTCAGGCCCACGCGCTCGTCGAAGGCCTTGGCCGTGTTCACCGCGTCCTGGCCGGTCAGGCTGTCGGCGACCAGCAGCACCTCGTGCGGGCGGGTGGCGGCCTTCACCTCGGCCACCTCGGCCATCAGCGCCTCGTCGAGCGTGACGCGGCCGGCGGTGTCCAGAATCACGACGTCGAAGCCGCCGAGCCGGGCGGCCTCATAGGCGCGGCGGGCGATCTGCACCGCGCTCTGCCCCGGCACGATCGGCAGCGTCTCGACGCCGACCTGCTTGCCGAGCATGGCGAGCTGCTCCATCGCCGCCGGGCGGCGGGTGTCGAGCGAGGCCATCAGCACCTTGCGGCGGCCCTTCTCGGTCAGCCGCTTGGCGATCTTGGCGGTGGAGGTGGTCTTGCCGGAGCCCTGCAGGCCGACCATCAGCACCGGCACCGGAATGGCGGCGTCGAGATCGATCGGCTTGGCGTCCGAGCCGAGCATGGCGACCAATTCGTCATGGACGATCTTGATGACCATCTGGCCGGGGGTGACGGACTTCACCACCTCGGCCCCGACCGCGCGGTTGCGCACCCGGTCGATGAAGGAGCGCACCACGTCGAGCGCCACGTCGGCCTCGATCAAGGCCCGGCGCACTTCGCGCATGGCCTCGTTCACGTCGCCCTCGGTCAGGGCGCCGCGCCGTTTCAGCCGGTCGAATATGCCGCCGAGGCGGTCGCTCAGGGATTCGAACATGCGTTACGTCGGCTCCGTCTTCTCCGCCGGAACGCGCGCAAAGCCGAAAGCGCCCGAGGGCGCACAGCGCTGTCGGGCGTTGACCTCCGGGCTCAAGGCCCGGTCGGCGGGACGGCTTTGCACGTCGCGCGAAGAGGCGGTTGCGTACCGAAGGAACGTGGCAAAGTCAAGGAAACCGCCGGCGCGCCTCCCGTCCCGCCGCTTTTGCACGCCGCCCTGGCCGACCGCCCCTTGCCGGTCGCCCTCCGCCTCGTCCACCTTCGGTGCGCCGAATCCGCATCGGACCCGCCAACTCGGAACGCGCCATGACCGCTGCCAGCCTCTACCCGCCGCTCGAACCCTATGCGCACGGCCATCTCGACGTCGGCGACGGCCACCAGGTCTATTGGGAGCTGTGCGGCAATCCGGAAGGCACGCCCGCTGTGTTCCTACACGGCGGGCCGGGCGGCGGCTGCTCGCCCAATCATCGCCGGCTGTTCGATCCGGCGCGCTACAAGATCCTGCTGTTCGACCAGCGCGGCTGCGGCCGCTCCACCCCGCACGCCGAGCTGGAGGCCAACACCACCTGGCATCTGGTGGCCGACATGGAGCGGCTGCGCGCCCTGCACGGCGTGGAGCGCTGGCTGGTGTTCGGCGGCTCCTGGGGCTCCACGCTGGCGCTCACCTATGCGCAGACCCACCCGGAGCGCACCTCGGGCCTCATCCTGCGCGGCATCTTCGCGCTGCGCCGCTCCGAACTGCTCTGGTACTATCAGGAGGGCGCTTCCAACATCTTCCCGGACCTGTGGGAGGAGTTTCTGGCGCCGATCCCGGACGACGAGCGCGCCGACATGATGGCGGCCTATCGCCGCCGGCTGATCGACCCGGACGATGCGGTGCGGCGCACGGCGGCGCGGGCCTGGAGCCTGTGGGAGGGCCGCACCCTCACCTTGCGGCCGGACCCCTCGCTCGCCACCGCCTTCGGCAACGAGGAGTTCGCCCTCGCCTTCGCCCGCATCGAGAACCACTACTTCGTGCATGGCGGCTTCATGGAAGAGGGCCAGTTGCTGCGCAATGCCAGCCGGCTGCGGCACATTCCGGGCGTTATCGTGCAGGGGCGCTACGACATGGCGACGCCGGTGCGCACCGCCTGGGACCTGCACCGCGCCTGGCCGGAAGCCGATTTCCAGCTCATCACGGATGCCGGCCACGCCTATAACGAGCCGGGCATCCTCGCCGCGCTGCTGGCTGCGACGGACAAGTTTGCGGGCGGCTGACTGCCGGCTGGCGCACAACAGAGAGCCTGGATCGCTCACCAAGAGACCGTTTGGAAAATCCGATTGAAGCGTGTGGCAGCCGGGTGCGTGCTTCGAGGCCGGCCTGTGGCCGGCGCCTCAGCATGACGAATGTTTATGCAAAACAACAACTTACGTCATCCTGAGGTGCCCGAGCGCAGCTCGGGCCTCGAAGGACGCACCGCGCTGATGTCGGTCGCTTCTGACTTTCCAAACAGTCTCTAAGCTTGGCACCCGATCCCGGATACGGCCTGTCGGCCGTTCCGGATGACGAAGCTTGCTACGCCGCCAGCCGCAGCTCCGAGGCGAAGCGCTTTTCCATGCCCATGGCGACGAACACCAGCCCGCCGTCCAGCGCGCCGAACACTGCGCCCTGACGGCGCCAGCCGCGGCCGGCGAAGAAGCCTTCGGCCGACAGCGTGGCGGCGACGCGGGCGCGGGCGAAGCCCTGGGCGCGCAGGTCAGCGTCGATCCGCTCGGCCAGCGCCGAGCCGATGCCGTAGCGCACGAACAGCGGATGCACGAACACGCCGTGCAGATGCGGCACGTCGATCGCCTCGATCGCCGACGGCAGCGCGTCGCCGCGGTCCAGCAGATCATGGCCGGCAAACTCATGCCCCATGAAGCTCGGCTCGCGGATCGACCAGCCGCCGCAGGCCACCGCCTCGCCCTCGATCTCGGCGATGAAGAAAGTGCCGTCCGCCACCAGTTCCTCGTCG
>JBGGNI010000150.1:0-37212 GCA_041287585.1 Xanthobacteraceae bacterium | reverse complement strand
GGCGCGCAGAGAGAACCGCAGAGTGCGGGAAAGCGATGTGAGCATTTCTAACTCCCTAGGGGTCGAGGCGGTAGGCCCGCCATCGGGTTGGAAACACGCGAAGTGCTGAACCAATTGTCTTTTGGTTTTACATTGGCGGCTTACCTTATGTCAAGGCTGTGCCTCTTGACCGCGCGTTTGCGCCGTTCCATAGATTGAACCAATCCTATGTTTGGTTGAGGCTTTGCCCATGCTTTCCCTCGGCAGCTCCGGCGGCGAAAAAGGCGTTCTTACGCAGCTGCGCGCCTATCTGGCGCAGTCCGATCTGCCGGAAGACGGCCGCCTGCCGCCGGAGCGTGAGCTTGCCGGTGCGCTCGGCGTCTCCCGCACCGAAGTACGGAAGGCGCTGGACGTGCTGGAATCAGAAGGGCAGCTCTGGCGCCATGTCGGCAAAGGCACCTTCATCGGCAGTCGGCCGCTCGATACCTTCGCCGACATCACCGCGCTGGCCCGCCGCAGCAACCCGGCGGAGGTGATGCGCGCCCGCCTTGTTATCGAGCCGGAGCTGGCGCGCGCCGCGGCGTTCACCGCCACGCCGCTGAACATCGCCGAGATGCGCACCTGCCTCGCCCGCTCGCGGCAGGCGGAAAGCTGGCGCCATTATGAAGGCTGGGATGCGCGCCTGCACCGCACCATCGCCGAAGCGGCGCAGAACAGCTTGCTGCTCGGCCTGTTCGACACGCTGAACGCGGTGCGCCGGGCGGTAACCTGGGGCCGGCTGCGCACCGTGCCGCAGCGCCCGCGCGACGACCACCACAGCTTTGCGGAGCATGAGGCCATCGTCGAGGCTATTGCCAATCGCGACATGTCCGGTGCCGCGGCCGGCATGCGGGCGCATCTGGCTACCGTGGAACGCAAGCTGCTGGAGTTGCAGCAGCGCCGCGCCGACGAAGGCTGACGCTTTGCAACCATTGCCGGCTTGGTCGCAAAACGGTTAGGCGCCGGGCGCACTCGGGTGCTTTGCCTTCAGCGCCTGCGCGGCGCGGGCATAGCCGCCGCCGGAGCCGTCGACGAAGTGCACATGGTTGCTGCTGGTGGGCGAGGGGACAATGCAGGTCATCAGCGCCGAATTCTGCCGGTGCAGGCCGTAATGCACCAGCCCGGCGGCCTCCGCCGCCCGCAGTTCGCGCTCGATGGCGGCGGCGGTCGCCTCGCTGCAATCGATGGTCATGCGCAGTCCGTCGTCATATTTGCGGAAGTCGGCATTGGCGGCCACCTGCCGCAGATAGCGCGTCGGCGCGAAGCGGCCCACCGGTATGCGCAGCCGCAGGATCAGATAGGCCAGCAGCGTCTGCCAATAGACCGCGACGCGGCGTGACGCGAGGCTTTGCCCGTGCTTGTGCGTGGCGTGCGCCTCCAACTCCAGCCCCGCGGGCGGCCAATGCAGCGGGGGCCCTTCGTCCGGCGTCGGCCGACCCATGGCGGGGCTGGATTCCACCAGCCGGATGATGCGTTCCATCACTTCGCGCGCCGCCGCCGCGTCCTGGCCGGTGGGGCTCGCCATCACCGAGAGCACCAGCCCGTTGCGGGCGGCGGAAGGCTCGAAGCGGCAGGACAGGCCCGAAAGGTCCGGCAAGGTACCGGGCGGCGCGGCCTCGACCGCATGGAGGCCCTGCTTCAACGCCCGGTCCGCCCAGGCCAGCCCGCCGCCGTCGAACATCGCATAGGCGATGTCGGGCGAGGGCGCATAGCGCGCCACTTTGAGATCGTAGCCCGCAGCGCGGATCTGCCCGACGCCGATGCGGGCGGCGCGCAGCACCAGCCCCAGTTCGTCGCGCGTCCAGGCCACGGTTGCCGCGAGTGCGGCGTCGGCCCGCGTGCCCTGGTCCGGGGCAAGCAGCACGCAGGCGCCGTCGCCGCCGAAGACGAACGGCACCTGCGCCCCGCCCAGCGCATTGCGCACGGCAGCGATGACTGCGGCACCGGCGTAGTTCACCGTCTTGTAGCGTCCCGCCAACAATTCGGAGGTGGAATCCACCACGTCGGTCAGGGCGATGGACCAGTCGTCCGGCACCGGATAATAGGCCGTTTCATCCACCACGCCGTCGAAACGGGTGATCAGCGGCAGCGCCTCATAGTCGAACACGCCGGTGGCTTGGGTATTCGAGGCCATCGGCGCTCATGCTCCTGCGGGGTCTGCCCCTGAGATAGGGCGCGGCAGGGGCAGGCGCCAGCGCAATGGCGTACGCACGCCATGTGCTCGCAGGCAGGGACCTTCATACTGCCGGCCCGAACGCGGTAGCCTCGGCCCCGATTCGCGCCGCGTGCCGTGTTTGCGCGTACGGCACCGCCAGGACATCGCCCATGTGCCAGCCGACCTTCGCCGATCGCCCTGATGCCACGGCCGGCGCCCGCACGCGCGGCACATTCCGTTGAACGGGGGAGCGGCAGGTGCCGCGCCGGGCTGGCGCGCCTATGGCCATCTCGGCGTGGTTTATCTCGTGTGGGGCAGCGTCTATCTGACGGTGAAGATCGCCATCACGCAGCCCGGCGGCTTCGCGGTTTTTCAGCTCCAGGCGACGCGGCTGCTGCTTGGCGGGGCACTGCTCGGCGCGTTCGCCGCCTTCACGTCCGGCTTCCGTATAACGAACGGACGGGATGTGGCGGTGTGCGCCGCCGGCGGGATTCTGCTGTGGGTGGGCGGCAACAGCCTTGCCGCCATTGCGCTGCAGGATCTGCCATCGGGGCTGGTGGCGATGGCCATCGGCACCGTGCCGCTGTGGACCGTGGCGGCGCAGGCGCTGATCGAGCGGCGGCGGCCCAGCTACGGGCGCATGGCGGCGCTCGGTGTCGGCTTCATAGGCCTCGGCTTCATCATCGTGCCGCTGCTCGGCGCCGCTGGCGGCCGGCATCTGGGCGCACCGAGCGTGACCTCCGTGGTGGCGCTGCTGTTGGCCCCGCTGCTGTGGGTCGGCGGCACGCTGGTCCAGCGCGGCCTGCGCGGCGAGATGGACAGCGTGGTGGCCGCCAGCTTCCAGCTCCTGTTCGGCGGCCTCGGTGCCCTGGCGGTTATGCTGCTGCAGGGCGACCACGGGGTGGCGAGCGAACCGCTGCGGCCGGTGGCGATTCTGGCGATGCTGTATCTCGCGGTGGTGGCCTCCGCCGTCAGTTTCCGCTCCTATCTCATCGCGGTGCGCAGCCTGCCGGCGCACATCGTTTCCACCTTCGCCTATGTCAATCCGGTGGTCGGGCTGGCGCTCGGCTGGCTGGTGCTGGGCGAGGAGCCGGCGCTCTCCGCGCTGCTGGGCATGGCGATCATCCTCGCCAGCGTCGGCCTGCTGTTGACCCGACGCTAACCTTACCCGCCGGTTTCCAAGGGGTTGCGCCATGCGCAGGGGTGGGGTGCGTGTTCGGCGGTTCTAATTTGCTGCATTGCACACTAGATTCTCCATCGAACACACCGCGTCGCAACATCGACAAGCAGGCGCGGCCAAGAACGAAGGAGACCCAACTATGACCTTGTTTTATGTCATCGCTTCCCTGATCCGCAGCGTGCGTCGCTACAACCATTTCCGCACCGTCTATGCGGAACTGGAGACGCTGGACGATCGCGAATTGGCCGATCTCGGCGTCAGCCGCTTCGACTTCTCCCGCATTGCCCGCGAAGCCGCGAACGAAGCGTTTGCCGAGCCGAAGGCCATTCAGGCCCGCCGGGCGATCCGCCAGCAGGCGGTCGTTTCCGCCCACTAAGTCAGTTTCGATGCCGCCGCCCGCGATTGCGGACGGCGGTGACCACAGCCTTGCCTGTCGCAGCGTGGTCCTGCGGGAACTATGAACCGCATTGCGGTGTTGACCCATCAGCTGCAATTGAGAGCCGATGAGGTTGCACCATGACAATCCGAGTTCTTCCATTCATGGCGGTTGCCGCATCCATCGGCGTGCTCCTGGCGTGGGGCCGAGACGAGGAATGGCTCCGCGGGCCTGCCGCAGATGCGGATGCGGCCGATAGCCCGCCGGGGCGTGGCGGCGAAGTCGGCCGCGATGCAGGCCCGGAGAATATGGAGAACCCGCCGGAGGCTTGGGACAAGGTCGACCAGGCCGCCGACGAGTCTTTCCCGGCGAGCGATCCGCCGGCCTATTGATTTCAAGCCTCGCCGAACAGCCGTCGGAAATCGACATTCTTGCGGGTGTCTCGATCGAGATCGAGCCGCTCTTCGATATTGCCGAGATGCTCGTCCATCAGCCCCACCGCCTTATCGGCATCGCCGGCGCGGATGGCGTTGAGAATCATCTCGTGCTCGTGATGCGAGCAGCTCGGCTTGCCGGGCTTCTCGTACACCAGAATGACCAGTGCCTCGCGGGTGATGAGCTCGCGCAGGAAGCGCAGCAGAATGTCGTTTCCGGCGATCTCTGCAAGGCGCAGGTGAAAGTCGCCGGACAGCCGCACCATCTCGTTCCAGTCGCGCCGGGCTTCGGCCTCGGCTTCCTGCGCGATGTGGCCGGCCAGCGTCGCCACTTCGGCCGGCTTGAGCCGGCCCGCCAGCAGGCGCACCACCGTGCTCTCTATGCCGCGGCGCGCGATAAAGATCTCACGGGCTTCTTTCGGCGTCGGCTGAAACACCGAAGCGCCCTTGTTCGGCTCGATGGTGACCAATCCGGCGAAGGCAAGGCGGGCGAAAACCTTGCGGATGCGGGCGCGGCTGACGCCGAAAATCTGCCGCATCTCGTCTTCGCGCAGCCGCGTGCCGGGCGGCAGGTCCTGCGCGGCGATGGCGGCGTGGATCTTCTCATAGATGAGATCATCGGTGCCCAGCCCACGCTCGACCTCTGACTCATCGTGCGGCACCTGGATACGTCCTGCCTTGCCTGCCATGCTCGACCCATGCTCACCCGCGTCGCCCATCTACACATGGCATAGCCGGTATGTCGAGTGAACTGCCTAATTTTGTATCATATCAGACGGCAGATTGATTGCTATTGCGCTTGAATTTTATCGGCATAATTTTATCGAATTATCTACAAAACAGACCGGGCCGTCACGGTGCGGACGTTGCGATTTATATTCGGCGGGCACCCTGCTACGGCTGGCGGCGTCGCCGGTTTCGGTAAACTGTTCGAAACGTTCAAAGGGTTCATCGTGCCGCACGCAGAGCAAGACGCACGCTTCCTATCAAGCGTTCTTGCCGCTTCCGACGAATGCATCAAGATCCTCGACCTCGACGGCAGGCTGACCTTCATGAGTGAAGGCGGGATGCGGGTCATGGAGGTCGACGACTTTGCCGCCGTCGAGGGCTGTCCGTGGCCGGATTTCTGGGTCGAGGGCGGCGACACCGAAGCCCGCGCCGCCGTGGCCACCGCGCGGGCCGGCGGTGCGGCGAGCTTCCAGGGCTTTGCCCGCACCCTGGCCGGCACACCACGATGGTGGGACGTCAAGGTGACGGCGATCGCCGGTGCCGACGGCAGGCCGGAACGCATCCTCGCCATCTCGCGTGACATTACCGGCCAGAAAGAGGCGCTGGAGGCGCTGGCGCGCAGCGAGGCACGCTACCGCACCTTGTTCGAGAGCATCGACGAAGGCTTCTGCATCATCGAGTTCCTCGACGGGCCGCACGGCCCGCTCAGCGACTATGTGCACATCGAGGCCAACCCGGCCTATGCCCACCACGCCGGCATCGCCAATGTGGTCGGCCAGAAGGTGCGCGAAATGGTGCCCGGCGAGGCCGCCGGCTGGGTGGAGCTTTATGGCGAGGTGCTGCGCACCGGCAACCCCATCCGCTTCGAGCGCGAGCTGGTGGCGACCGGGCGCTATCTCGAACTCGCCGCCTTCCGCGTTGAGCCCGCCTCCTCACGCCAAGTGGCGGTGCTGTTTCAGGACGTCACGGCCCGCAAGAAGGCGGAAGTGGAACTTCAGCGCCTCAACGAGACCTTGGAGCGTCGCGTCGCCGAAGCGGTAGCCGAGCGCAATGTGCTGGCCGATATCGTGGAAGGCTCCAGCGCCTTCGTGCAGGTGGTGGATCCAGATCTTCGCTGGCTCGCCATCAACTCGGCTTCGGCTCGCGAGTTCGCGCGGGTGTTCGGCCGTCTCCCCAAGGTCGGCGACGGCTTGCCCGATCTGTTGGCGGACCAGCCCCACCAGCGCGAGGCGGTTCTTGCCCTGTGGCGGCGCGCATTGGCCGGGGAGGAGTTCGTCGAGATTGCCGCCTTTGCGGACCCCGGCGGCGTAGCCCGGCATTACGAGATGCACTTCAACACGCTGCGCGATGCTGGCGGGCGAACCATAGGCGCCTTCCAATTCGTCTATGACGTCACCGACCGCATCGAGGCGCAGAACCGGCTGAGCGAGGCCGAAGAGGCGTTGCGCCAGGCTCAAAAAATGGAGGCCGTGGGTCAGCTCACTGGCGGAATCGCGCATGATTTCAACAATCTGCTCACCGCGGTTTCCGGCTCGCTCGAACTGCTGCAGACCCGTGTGGCGCAGCGGCGGCTGGGCGAAATCGACAAGTACATTTCCGCCGCGCAGAGCGCCTCGCGCCGCGCCGCCTCCCTGACGCACCGGCTGCTGGCCTTTTCGCGCCGCCAGACGCTGGACCCGAAGCCGACCGATGTGAACCGCCTGGTCATCGGCATGGAAGAGCTGATCCGGCGCACGGTGGGCCCGCAGATCACGCTGGAGGTGGTCACCGCCGGAGGGCTGTGGCCGACCCTGATCGACCCGCCGCAGTTGGAAAACGCGCTGCTCAACCTGTGCATCAACGCCCGCGATGCGATGCCGGACGGCGGGCGCATTACCGTCGAGACCGCCAATCGCTGGCTGGACGAACGGGCGGCGAGCGAGCGGGGCCTGCTGCCGGGGCAATATCTGTCGATCTGCGTCAGCGACACCGGCACCGGCATGGCGCCGGACGTCATCGCGCGCGCCTTCGACCCCTTCTTCACCACCAAGCCGATCGGCCAGGGCACCGGGCTCGGGCTCTCCATGGTCTATGGCTTCGTGCGCCAGTCCGGCGGGCAGGTCCGCATCTATTCGGAACTGGGGCAGGGCACCAATATGTGCCTCTATCTGCCGCGCCATTACGGCGAAGGCAGCGCGCCGGCGCCGATCGACGCGGCGGTGGTCCGCAGCGATGTCGAGACGGGCGAGACGGTTCTGGTGATCGACGACGAGCCCATGGTGCGGATGCTCGCCATCGAGGTGCTGGAGGACCTCGGCTATGAGGTCATCGACGCGGTCGACGGCCCTTCGGGGCTGAAGCGGCTTCAGTCCGATGTGCGGATCGATCTTCTGGTCACCGATGTCGGCCTGCCGGGCGGCATGAACGGGCGCCAGTTGGCGGACGCGGCGCGCCAGACCCGGCCGGATCTCAAGGTGCTGTTCATCACCGGCTATGCGGAAAACGCCATCATCGGCAACGGCCAGGTGGCGCCGGGCATGCAGGTGATCACCAAGCCGTTCACCATGGAGGATTTCGGCAACCGGGTGCGGCAGATGCTGGAGAGCGGCAAGCGGTAATGCCGGCACCGCCTTGGTTGCGCGCGCGTGGCCAGGTCCTTTAAGTGGGAGTGCGCAAGGATTCGCGGACACCGAAGATTCGCGAAACTCTGGAGGCACTGTCATGTCGCGACCGCCTATCAAACGCTTCGGTGGCTCCGCGCGCGATATGGCGGAGGCGGCATTCAAGTCCGCAACCGCCAAGCCGGCCGAACCGGCGCCGAGGCCCCCGGTGGTGCCGAACGCGCGCGAGCAGGTCTCGCTGCGGCTCGACCGCGAGGTGCTGGAGCATTTCCAGGGGGCGGGTCCGGGCTGGCAGGAGCGCATCAATGATGCGCTTCGCAAGGTGATCGCGCAGAAGTCGTGAGCGGTGTTCAGGCCGGCGGGCGCGGTCCGCTGCGCAGCGCGCCGGGAGCGCGGCCTGTAGTGCGCTTGAAGGCGCGGCTGAAGGCGGCGTGGGAGCCGTAGCCCAGACGGAGCGCCGCCGCTTCTATGGAGAGGCCGTCGCGGCCGATCCATTGCGCGGCCAGCCGCATGCGCAGTTCGGTGAGGTAGCGCAGCGGGGTCATGCCGGTGACCTCCAGAAAGCGTTCGGCGAACACCGAGCGCGAGCTGCCCATCTCCACGGCGAGGTCTGCCACCGTCCAGGCCCGGCCGGGATCGCGGTGCACCGCGGCGATGACCCGGCCGAGCCGGGGATCGCGCAGCGCCGAGACCCAGCCCGTTGCGGCCCCGCAGCCGCATTCCACCCAGGCCCGTACGATGAAGGCTGAAACGACCTCGGCGAGCCGCGCCAATATACCGGCGAAACCCGCCCGTCCCTCGCGCGCCTCCCGCTCCATGGCCTCCAGTACCGGCAGGATCTCGGGATAGCGATCGAGCAGCGTGCCCACTGACATCATGTCCGGCATAAGCCCGACCAGCGGATGCAGGCCGCCGAGATCGAACCCCATGCCGCCGCTGAAGATCACCACGTCGCCGCTCCGGCACGCCGCCTCATCGCAGGCCTTGATGTCGGCGACGCTGGCGCAAAGTGGGGCGAGCGCGAAGGCCGCAACGTCGCGGCAAGGCAGATCGGGCTGGGAGACCAGATCGTGCGGGCCTCCATGGGGCAGCAGCACCGCGGCACCGGCGGCCAGCTCGAGTGCCACGCCTCCGCGGGCCCGACGCAGAAACGCCGAGCCGCGTGCGACGAAGTGGAACTGCGCCCGCCCGTCCTCGCCGCCGAAATGCAGGCCGAACGGCGGCGAGATCTGGATCCGCCGATAGTCGAGCCCGACCAGGCGCATGCCGGCCAGCAATTCGCCGACAAGGTCGGTGGCTGGTTGCGGAGCATCATTTTCGGACGAACGATCAAGCATTCCGGCGATGCTGGCATATTTCGTCCGACGAATCCATCCTAGCTTGGTGCAACGCAGCAATCACCTTCGAAAGGACCGTTGTATGAGTGACGCTCTCGCGCTGGACGGCGCGGTGGAGACGCAGGAGGCGCCTGCCTGGGGTGCGGTCGGCGCAATGACGCTGGGCGTGTTCGGGCTGGTGACGGCCGAATTTCTGCCGGCGAGCCTGCTCACGCCGATGGCCGCGGAACTCGGCATTACCGAAGGAACGGCAGGCCAGGCGGTGACGGCGACGGCGCTGGTCGCGCTGGTCTCCAGCCTGCTGGTCACCGCCGCCACCCGCCGGATCGACCGGCGCCATGTGCTTCTGGGCTTCTCGGCCCTGCTGGTGGTATCCAACCTGCTCGTCGCCTTCGCGCCCAGCCTGCCGGTGCTGATCCTCGGCCGCGTGCTGCTCGGCATCGCCATTGGCGGTTTCTGGGCGATGTCGGCGGCCCTCGCCATGCGGCTGGTGCCGGAGGCGCTGGTGCCGCGTGCACTGTCGATGATCTTCAGCGGCGTGTCCGCGGCCACCATCTTCGCCGCTCCGGTCGGCAGCTATCTCGGCCACCTGCTCGGCTGGCGCAGCGTGTTCCTGCTGGCCGCCGGCCTCGGCGCGGTAACGCTGATTGCGCAGTTCTTGACCCTGCCGCGCATGGTGCCGACCGGCGCCGCGCGGCTACGCACGCTGCTCGACGTGCTGCGCCGGCCGGGGATCGGCCTCGGCATGCTGGCCGCCATGCTGGTGTTCTCCGGGCATTTCGCCGTCTTCACCTATGTCCGCCCCTTTTTGGAGAGCGTAACCGGCGTCGGCATCAGCGTCATGTCCGGCATCCTGCTCGGCTTCGGCCTCGCCAATTTCGTCGGCACGCTGCTGGCCGGTCCGATGATCGAGCGCAGTCTCAAATTCGCGCTGATCGCCATGCCGCTGCTGATGGGCGCTCTCGGGCTCGCGCTGGTCCTGATCCAGGGCAGCGCGCCCGTTCATGCGGCGCTGATCACATTGTGGGGCCTCGCCTTCGGTGCCGTGCCGGTGGCGTGGTCGACCTGGCTGACCCGCACGGTTCCCGACCAGACGGAAACCGCCGGCGGCCTGCTGGTGGCCGCCGTGCAGTTCGCCATCGCGATCGGGGCCGCCGGCGGCGGGGCGATCTACGACCTCGATGGGGCGGTCGGCGTGTTCGCCACCAGCAGCGTGGTTCTGCTGCTGGCCGCGCTGCTCATCGTGGCGGGCGTGCGCACCCGCCGAACGGCAAGCGGATTGCCGGCTCAGTGATCGTCGGCGACGAGGTGGCCGTCCTCCACCTTGCGCATCGGCGTCCAGGCCGGCTGGGTGCCGGCGGCGCCGATGCGGTGACCGCGCGAATGCGGCACCTCGACGCCGGCGCTGCCCAGCGTCGCATTAATGAGGGCGCGGGTGTAGGAGCTTTGCGGGTTGTTCAGGACGCTCGCGGTGGGGCCGATCTCGACCAGCCGGCCGAAGCGCATCACCGCCACGCGGTGGGCAAGACGGGAGACCACGGCGAAGTCGTGGGTAATGAACAGCAGCGGCAGCTTGAATTCCGCTTGCAGCACCTGAAACAGTTCCAGCACCTGAAGCTTGGTGGTGGCGTCGAGCGCGGAGACCGCCTCGTCGGCGATGACGAGGTCGGGCGAGACGCTGAGCGCGCGGGCGATGCCGAGCCGCTGGCGCTGGCCGCCGGACAATTCGTGCGTCAGCCGGTCGAGGTAGCGGCCATCGAGGCCGACTTCGCCCAGCAGCATCGCGGCCTTTTCCCGCAAGGCCGCGCGGCTGGTCTGGCCGGCGATGCGCAGAGGTTCGGTCACCGCCTGCCAGACCCGGTAGCGCGGGTCGAGCGAGGATTGCGGGTCCTGGAAAACGAATTGTACTCGCCCCCGCAGCGGCTCGCGCGGGGTGCTGACGTCCTTGCCGTTCAGGCGCACGCGGCCCGCTTCCGGCCGGGTGAGCCCGAGTATGGCACGGGCGACGGTGGTCTTGCCGCTGCCGCTTTCGCCGACCAGCGCCAGGGTCTCGCCGGCACCGACCGAAAAGCTGATGCCATCAACGGCGTAGAGCCGCTCGGGGCTGCGGAACGGGTTCATCTGCGCCCGGTGCGGGAAGGACACCACCAGGTCTTCGATCGCGAGCGGCGCCGCTGCGGGCTCGGGCGCCGCCGCCTTGGCCCGTCGCGGAACGGCAGGAATCGAGGCGGCGATCAGCGCCTTCGTGTAGGCGGCCTGCGGGCGCAGCAGGATGTCGTCGCGCGTGCCGGTCTCCACGATACGGCCGGCCTGCATCACCATCACGCGGTCTGCGATCTGGCGGACCACGGCCATGTCGTGGGTGATGAAGATGACGGCACAGCCGACCTCGGCCCGCAACTCTCTCAGCAGCGCGAGGATCTCGGCCTGGACCGTGGCGTCGAGCGCCGTGGTCGGTTCGTCGGCGATGATCAGCGCCGGCTTGCAGGCGAGTGCGGCGGCAATCACGACGCGCTGGCGCATGCCGCCCGACAGCGCGCCGGGATGAAGCCTCGCCCGGCCCGCGGCATCGGGAATGCGCACACGGTCCAGCAGCCGCACCGCCTCGGTGCGCGCCGCCTGCCAGCCCAGGCCGCGATGGGTGATGAGGGTTTCGGCGATCTGGTCGCCCACCGGCATCATCGGGTTGAGCGCGCTCATCGGCTCCTGGAAGATCATGCCGACCCGGTTGCCGCGGATCTTGCGCAGTTCGCTCTCCGGCAGGCTGAGCAGGTCGCGTCCCTCGAACATGGCGCGACCGCCGGTGACGCGCCCGGGCGGGGACGACAGCAGACCCATGATCGACTGGGTCGCCACGCTCTTGCCGGAGCCGGACTCCCCGATGATGGCGAGCACTTCGGCGGGCGCGACGTCGAAGCTCAGCCCGTCGACCACCGTTCGGGGGCCGCCGCGCGTGAGGATTTCGGTGTGCAGATCGGTGACGGTCAGCAAGGCCATGGCGTACCACCCTCCGGCACCGCTGCCGCTAGTGAATCTGCGGCGTGTTCACCCAGATGACGCGGGCCAGTATCGTGCCGGTGTTGCGATAGCGATTGGTGAGGTGGTTCTTGAAGAAGAACGAATCCCCCGAATTGAGCTTGTAGACCGTGCTGTCGATCGACAGCTCCAGCGCGCCCTCGATGACATAGCCCAGCGTCTCGCCCTGGTGGGTGATCTGGTCGACCTTCTCGCCGCCCGGCTCGATGCGGTGGATGTTGCCCTCGAGCAGATTGCCCGCCGCAAACGGCACAAGCCTCTCGTAGCTCACCCCGACGCCGCCGCGGATCGCGTCGGTCTCCGAGATCGGGCGCTCGCCCTGCTTCTGCACCAGTCCGGGCGAGTTGATGTCGGCGCCGAAGAACGAGGACAGGTCGCGGTTCAGCGCTTCCACCAGGCGTTGCAGCATGGTGAGGGACGGCGCCACCTTGTCGTTCTCGATCTTGGAAATCATCGATTCGGCGCAGCCCACGCGCTCTGCCAGTTCGCGGATGCGGATGCCTTCCAGCAGCCTGGCATGCTTCAGCCGGGCACCGATCTGCAGTTCGTTCCGACGCGAGGGGTCCTTGTCGGCGGGTGCGGCATCCGCCGTCTTGACAGCTTTCGGCATTGCGCGACTCCGGCACAGCATGAATCTGATGACTATCAAGGAAGTCCGGCGATCTGCAATCATGTCGAGAGCCGAACATTCTCAATGCCCTCCTGCCATGTGCGGCCACCTGTTCCGCCAGGGCAACACCTGCTCGACACCCGCGGCAGCCCGCAGCACGCCGAGATCGTCGAGGTGGCGGCCGATGATCTGCAGGCCGACCGGGCGGCCATCGGCGGTGAAGCCGGCGGGCACGCTGATCGCCGGCTGGCCGGTCAGGTTGACGAGGGCGGAGAACGGCGTCCACGCGCTGGCGGCCACCCGTTGACCGGCGATGGCGCTGGGTCCGTCGCTGTCGATCGGGAACGCCGCCGTCGCGGCGGTCGGCGTCAGCAGCAGGTCGAAGCGCTGCATGAACCGCCACATGACGTTGCTGACGCGCTTTCGGCCCAGAATGGCCTCGGTGAAGGCATCCGCCGACCATTCGGTGCCGAGCAGGCGCGCCAGCGCCCCGCTGAAGCGATAGCCGGACGCTGCCCCCATCCGCCGCAGGCCCTGCCGGTCGGTATCGAGCGCCACCACCGCCTCGAACAGCGGCTGCGTATCGCCGATCGCTGGGGCCTTATAGGCGAGGCTTGCATCGAACGCTGCGGCGAAGGTCGCGGCGGCGGCGCCAGCAATCAATGCCACTTCCTCATCCACCGGAGCGAAGCCGAGATCGGGCGTGAATGCGATACGCAGCCGGCGCAGCCTGGCCGGGTCGAGATCGGTCCAGTCCAGCCCCTCGTCGGGGAGCGAGTGCCGGTCCTTGGGCGTCGGCCCAGCGAGCACGGACAGCGCCAGAGCGGCATCGGCGACGGTGCGGGTGATGGGGCCGATATGTTCCAGCGACTCCCAGCCCGAAGCGCCGGGCTCGGTCTCGTCGCGGCAGCCGGGATACACCGGCACGCGGCCCCAGCTCGGCTTCATGCCCACCGTGCCGGTGAGGCCGGCCGGGATGCGGACCGAGCCGCCGCCGTCGCTGCCGAGCGCCAAAGACACCATCCCGGCCGCGACCGCCGCGGCCGAGCCGGCGCTGGAACCGCCCGGCGTCAGCGCGGTGTTCCAGGGATTGCGCGTGGTCGGGAACAGCGGGTTGTGCCCGACCGCGCCATAGCCGAACTCGGAGGTGTTGGTCTTGCCGATAATAACCGCCCCGGCGGCGCGCAGGCGCTCCACCACGACGTCGTCCTCGCCCGGCACATGGTCGCGATAGAGTGGGGAGCCGAAGGTGGTGCGCATGCCCCGCGTCGCGATCAGGTCCTTGATCGCCACCGGCACGCCGGCGAGCGGCCCCACCGCCTCTCCGGCCGCAAGCCGGCGATCGACCGCATCCGCCTCGGCCAGAGCGGTCTGCGGAGCCAGCAGGCAGAATGCGGCGAGGTCGCCGTCGAGCGCCTCGATGCGGGCCAGGGCTGCGCTCACGGCTTCGCGCGCCGAGAGCTCGCGGCGGCGGATGCGCGCGCTCAGCGTCGCGGCATCTTCGGTCGGCCGATACGCCGGGGCGAGGGGGCGGGCGGCGTCAGCCACGCGGCTTCTCCGGGTGCGAGCCGCGGATGATGCCGGTGTCCTCGGCGCCCATGGGCGTGAAATCGAGGAACATCTCGGCGCCGGCGATCGCCGCCGCACCGGCCCGAGCGACAATGAGGTCCTGCGTGCCGGTGCCCGAGCCCGCCGCCACCGCACCCAGCACGAAGCCTCCGACGCGGATCGGGATGCCGCCGATCAGGTTGGTCCATTTGTTCTCCTGCGCCAGCGTCACCTGAATCTCGACGTCGGCATGCGCGCCGCCGGTGGGCTCATTGGAGAGCGCGGCGGTCACCGCCTTGTTGCGGGTCGAGATCACCGACAGCGCCTTCGAGCCGTCCATGCGGCCGAACGCCAGCAGATTGCCGCCGGTATCGACCACCGTGATGCACATGGGCTGGCCGATCCGCTCGGCCTCATTGATGGCGGCGGCGAGCACGGCGAGGCCGCCCGCGAGAGTCAGCGTTCGGGTGTCCTTGACGAGGCTTGTGTCAGCCATGGGAGCTTCTCCGACTAGATGCGGGCGCGCGGGTCGATGGCCAGCGCGATGAGATCGACGATGAGATTGACGGCAAGCGAGATCACGGCCGCCATCAGGATGAAGCCGAGCGAGGCGTTGATGTCGGCATTGAGCACTGCCGACACCGCGTACTGGCCCGCGCCGCCCCAGGCGAACACCACCTCCACCAGCACGACGCTGCCGACCAGCGTGCCGTAGAGCACGCCGATGACCGTCACCACGGCCGGCAGCGCATTGCGCAGCGCGTGGCGAGAGACGCGGCCCGGCGTCAGGCCCTTGGCATCGGCGAAGCGGATGAAGTCGGCCTCGTTGAGGCGCTCGACGGCGGTGCGCGTCATGGTCAGCACCGGTACGATGTAGATGATGGCGAGCGTCGCGACCGGGAGGACGAGCTGCGCCGCCGCCGCCCGGAACAATACGAGATCGCCG
This sequence comes from Xanthobacteraceae bacterium, assembly GCA_041287585.1. Taxonomy (GTDB): domain Bacteria; phylum Pseudomonadota; class Alphaproteobacteria; order Rhizobiales; family Xanthobacteraceae; genus Ancylobacter. Next base: position 22,243 of record JBGGNI010000150.1, on the reverse strand, counting down.
GCGAACAGCGCGTCGAGCGTATAGGAGCCGGTGACGGTGGCTGGCGGCAGGACCGCGAAATCCAGCCGGCCGATCGGTGGCGGAACGACGTTGAAGACGCTGTAGAAGATGAAGATCAGCACCAGCGCCAGCCAGAAGTCCGGCAATGCGCCGGCGGCAACCGAGTAGGCATCGGCGATCCGCGCCGCGATGCCGTTCGGCCGGCGTCCGGCCAGCAGGCCCAGCGTCACCCCGATGGCGACGGCGATCAGCAGCGACAGCGTCACCAGTTCCAGCGTCGCCGGCAGGCGTTGCGCCAGATCGGTGAGCACGGGATTTGTGGTCTGCCAGGAGCGGCCGAGATCGCCGTGCAGCAGCCGGCCCAGATAGGCGACGAACTGTGTGGGCAGCGGCTGGTCGAGCCCCATTTCGGCGCGCAGCTTGTCGACCGCGACCTGCGTCGCCAGCGGCCCAAGCATCATCGGCGCCGGATCGCCGGGAATGAGCTTGAGCAGGAAGAACGCCCCGAGCGCCACCCCGAACAGTTGCGGCACGGCGAAGGCGAACCGCATGGCGATGTAGCGTAGCACCCTCATCGGCTGCGTGCCCCGGCGAAGGCCTTCCAGGCGCGCCGGCTCGGACGCGCGCGTTCGCGCGGGTTCGACCATGCCAGGATCGAGGCGCCGATGCGGCCGAGCCCGAACACGGTAAGCGCCAGCGCCAGACCGGGGAAGATCGAGGGCCACCATTGCCCCGTCACCACGTTCTGAAACCCCATGGCGATCATGGAGCCCCATTCCGGCGTCGGCGCGCGCACGCCGGCGCCGATGAAGGAGAGGCTGGCGGCAAGCAGCACGGCGACGCCGGTGTTGATGCTCATCTGCGCCAGGATCGGCGCCGCGGCGTTGGGCACGACATGGCGGGTGAGCAGATAGGCGTCGCCGGCTCCGGCGATCCGTGCGGCTTCGACATAACCCTGGTTGCGGATGATCAGCGCCTCGCCGCGCATCAGGCGCAGATAGATCGGCACATTGACGACGCCGATGGCTATGATGATCGAGGTCACGCCCTGTCCAAGCACGGCGACCAGCACCAGCGCCAGTGCGAACACCGGGAAGGCCTGCACCACGTCGGCGACGCGCACCAGCAGCGTGGCGAGCACGCCACGGACCCCGCCCGCGCCTTCCCGGAGCCCGACATAGGCGCCGAGCGCGCCGCCGATCAGCGCCGCCCAGAGGGTGGACACCAGGGCGATGGCGAGATCGACCCGCGGCGCGTGGAGCACGCGCGAGAAAATATCGAGCCCGGCGGAATCCGTGCCCATGGGGTGCGACCAGTCGGGCGCGATGAGATAGGCCTTCGCATCGGCATCGACCGGCGAGTGCAGCGGCAGCAGCGGCGCCAGCAGCCCGGTGGCCGCCACCGCCAGGATGATGACGTAGCCGGCAAGAAAGCTCGGCCGCTCACGCAGGAACGCGCAGAACTCTCGCGCCGGAGCGGCTGCGGAGATATCCCCGCCGCCGGCCCGGTTTGCTTCGAATGAGCGGCCAGCGGCTGCCGGCTCCGTATCAGACACGCTTGTAGTCCTGGAAGTTGAGGCGGTTGGAGGTGTAGTAGACGATGCCGCCGATATCCTTGCCATGGGACAGATGGAACCCGGGATTGGCGATCAAGGTCCAAGGCGCGTCGTCGGCGAGGATCTGCTGCGCCTTGGTCACCGCCGTCATCCGCTTGGGCTCGTCGAGCGTCGACAGGCTTTCTACGATCAGGGCATCGACGTCCGCATTGACGTAGTTCGAGAAGTTCACGAACGATTTGGAGTAGAAATAAAGGTTCAGCGCGAAGCCGGGATCCGGGGTCCACGGCGCGTCCAGATTGAAGATCATCGGCTCGGAACGCGTGGTCAGCGCGTTGAAGAAGGTGCCGGCCGGCAGTTTTTTCAGCTCCACCGTGACGCCGATCTGCTTCAGCGCGGTCTGGTACATGATGGCGATGGGTTCTTCGGTCGGGTTGCCGGCATTGTAGGTGAGGGTGGTGGAGAAGCCGTTGGGGAAACCTGCCTCCGCGAGCAGCGCCTTGGCCTTGGCGATGTTGAAATCGTAGGCGTAGAATTTGCTGGTCGCGCCCGGATAGAAGTCCGGCATGAAGGCGGTCATCTTCGTGCCGAAGCCTTGAAGGATGGTGGAGATCACCTCGTCCTTGGGCATGGCGAAGTTCAGCGCCTGCCGCACCTTGGCGTTGTCCAGCGGCTTGAAGGCGGTATTGAGCTCGACCCACAGCATCTGGCTGGCCTTGATCGAGGTCACCGTCGCACCCGCCGAGCCGGCCAGGCTTTTCATCTCGGTGGGCGACAGCGCCTGGGCGATGTCCACCGCGCCGCCTTGCAGCAATTGCAGGCGAGTGGCCGAGGCCGGCACTTCGCGGAAGATCACCGTTTCGAAATAGGGCTTCTCACCGTAGTATTCCGGCCGTGCGGCGGCTACCAGTTGTTGGCCGCGGGTGATCGATTTGAGCGCATAGGGGCCGAAGCCGGCGACGTTGGTGTCGAGGAACTTGCGCGCCCACGGATCGTCCGGGGTCGACATCTGCTTGCACTTCACCGAGTCGAAGATCGGGTTGGCAAGGTGGCCGGAGACGATCATCAGGATCGGGTTCGGCTTCTCCAACGTGAACGAGACGACGTATTTGCTCTCGACTTTCACCGCATCCTTGTTCGGCAGTCCCATGACGAAGGTCATGAAAGAGCCGGCGCCCTTCACCTCGAACTTGCGGTCGAAGGTGTACTTTACGTCCTCCGCCGTGAGTTCGTTGCCCCAGTTGCTGAGCACACCCTTGCGCAATGTGAACCTGGCCGATTTGCCGTCGGGGGCGAATTCCCAGCTTTCCGCCAGCTTGCCCTTGAGATTGTAGCCGCCGGGCAGCGAGGGATTGGCAGCGAGGTCCTCGCGCATGACGCCCGGCACAGCGGGGTCGGGCAAGGTGTTGAAGGCTATGAGGTAGTCGTAGAAGGCGGCGACGGTGTCGATGGTGCCGAGCGAGAGCGAATTCTCGACATCGAGGCTCAGCGGCGTCGCCGGCGCGGCGATGACCAGGGTCTTGGCGCGGGCCTGGGCGAAGGCCGAGCCGGAAAAGCCCGGCGCGGCGGCAAAGGCGCCGGCGGCGGCGCCGTATTTGAGAAGCGAGCGGCGCGACACTGCATGGGCGCCAGGAAGGGTGTGCGGCATGGTGGCTCCTGGAGAGGCATGGCCGACCGACGCTCGATCAGCTTACTTTACTCACAATCAATTCCCGTGCCAGATGTTAGTGCCCGCATGATGTGACCGCGCCGTGCCGGAGAAGCGACTGACTCCGAATGGGTTTCATGGGAATGCGGAGGGTCGGGGAAGTCGACGTGCTCTAAAATCATATAAAGTGATTATAGATCACTTTTTGATCATTAGCTCCTGCGTTGACTAACAAAGAAGCAGGCCCCGGCGGGCCAGTGCGCTTCGGCTGCGTTCGCGAGCACGTCTGCTGCCGACACCAAGCGCCGACGCAAGAGCCTAGATTGCGGCCCGACACTCCGGCGAAGGGCCTGCCGCCCGATCCAGCCGACCAACCGGAGGCATTCCGGCACCGGGACGAAGACGATGGCGTTGAAGTGGTTTCTGCTTGCGATCCTTATGGCGTTCGATGCGCTGTTCCTGGCCGCCGTCATCGCCAAATACCGTGAGTCGGCGCGTGCAAGCCGTTGGATTCCGGCTACCGGAACAATCAAGTCGTCAAGCGCTCAGGCGCGGCGCGTGGCCCGGACATCGGCAAGCGGACGCGCCGCCATCAAGGACAGCGAACTCCGGAACTTCGCCGTCATACGCTACGAATTTCGCGCGAACGGCCGTACCGTCAGCGGCACCAGGATCGGCATTGCCGACGACCTCGGAAACTATCAGGTCGCCGAAAAGCTGAAGCGCTATCCCGTAGGCGCCGCCGTCACGGTGTTCCACGATCGCGAGCGGCCGGAATCCTGCGTGCTGGAGCGCGACATGCCGGCGCGCGGGTTGGAGATCGCCATCCTGGGCGGTGCTCTCGTGGCGGTTTGCGGCGTGATCTTCGTCCTCGTCAGCGGCGGGTTCGTCTCCGGCTTGAGCCGATTGGTGCCGCATGCCGACCAGGCCCCGGCGGCTATGTTCGTCGCCGTCCTCGGCCTGTTCGTCTCATGGTTCGGCGTCGGGCTTTATCGGCGCGGCGCGGCGACCCATGCCTGGCCCAGCACCACGGGCACCATCGCATCCTCCGCCGCCGAGGGCGTCGCGATCCGTTTCTCCTTCAATACGTTCCGGGACAACAGCGTGGGAAGGGTTTTCCGGCAGCGCACCGTCTATACCTATTGTGTCGCCGGGGTGACGTACCGGAGCGACACGACGAGCTTCGGCGCGCAGAGCTACGCCAGCTTCCGGCTGCTGGCCGAACGTGGCGCGGCCCGGTTCCAGCCCGGCCAGCCGGTCGAGGTGTTCTACAATCCCGCCATCCCGGAACAGGCGGTGCTGACCCGTGGTGCGCCGGGACAATCCCTCGTCTGGCTCGTGGCGCTCGGCCTGTTCGGCCTGGCGGCGCGGCTCGCCGGATTGGCCTGATAGCGACGCCGCACCGAAGGGGCGGGCTCGTGGCACTTCCCGGCCGCAGGGCGGCCGTAGCGGCGTTGCTGCCGGCGGCGCTCTTCCTCGGGGAGGGCAGGGGCGCCTGACATCGCCAGGAGCGCGCTTAGGGAGAGTCGTTCGGCGCTCTCGAAAAACCTGAAAAAATCGACGATTTGAGTGAAAAGAAATGGCTCCCTGAGCAGGACTCGAACCTGCGACCATTCGATTAACAGTCGAACGCTCTACCAGCTGAGCTATCAGGGAACACTGGTGGGCAGGCAACGGGTCGCCTGCCGGGGGCCGCCCTATAGCAATGCCGGCCGGCTTTGTGAAGTCGCCGGGCGGCTAAAACTGCCGGGTCAGGCCAGCCGGAGCGCACGCTCGCCGGCAAACTGTAGCTGGTGAAAGCCGAAATAGCGCCCGCGCCGGGCCATCAATTCCTCATGACGGCCGCTTTCCACCACCCGGCCGCCGTCGATGACGCAGATCCGGTCGGCACTCACGACGGTTTGCAGGCGGTGGGCGATGACCAGCGTGGTGCGCCCGGTCTGGAGGCCGCGCAGCGCCTTCTGCACCTCGGCCTCCGATTCGCTGTCCAGCGCGGCGGTGGCCTCGTCGAGCAGCAGGATGGGTGCGTTCTTCAGGAAGGCGCGGGCGATGGCGATGCGCTGGCGCTGGCCGCCGGAGAGCTGCGTGCCGTGCTCGCCGACCAGGCTGTCATAGCCACCCTCGAAGCCGGTGATGAAGCCGTGGGCATGGGCCGCCTCGGCCGCGGCCTCGATGTCTTCCGAACTGGCGCCGATCCGGCCGAAGGCGATATTGTCGCGGATGGTGCCGGAGAACAGGAACACATCCTGGCTCACCAGCGCCACCGCGCCGCGCACCGAGTGGCGCGAGACCTCGGCGATGGGCTGGCCGTCGATCGAGATGGTGCCCGATTCGGCGTCGTAGAACCGTTCGATGAGGTTCATCACCGTGGTCTTGCCGCCGCCGGAGGGGCCGACCAGCGCCGTGGTCTGGCCCGGCTCGGCGATGAAGCTGAGCCCGCGCAGCACCGGTTCGCCGTCGCGATAGCCGAATGCCACCTCGTCGAACGCGATGCGGCCCTCGCGGACCACGAGCGCCGGCATGTCCGCCGGCTCCAGCTCGGCCGGCACCGCGTCGATCACCTCGAACAGCATGCGCGCGGCGAGCAGGTGGGTGGCGAGATCGATATTGAGCCGGGCCAGCCGCTTGGCCGGCTCGTAGCTCAGCAGCAGCGCGGTGATGACCGAGAAATATTCGCCGGGCGTCTTGCCGCCGGCGAGCACGCCATGGCCGGCATAGAGCACCACGAGTGCGATGGCGCCGCCGGCCAGCGTCTCCATCAGCGGGCCGGAGCGCGCCTGCACGCCGATCAGCCGGTTGGACGCCTTCTCCATGGCGTCGATGCGCCCGTCGATCCGCGCCTTGAGCTCGTCCTCCATGTTGAACGACTTCACGGTGCGGATGCCTTGAAAGGCTTCCACCGAGCCGGCCATGATCTGCGCGGCGTTGTTGAACTCGTTCTTGTAGATGCGCCGCACCTTGCGGATGAGGCTGCGCACGCCGGCGACCGCGATCGGCATCGCCACCAGCCCCACCAGCGCCATGCCGGGGTCCTGCACGATCATCACCGCCGTGAGGCCGATGACCGAGAACAGGTCGCGGCCGACGCTGGTGATGACGAGGTTGAGCACGTTGCGGGCGCCCTGGGCGCCCTGATTGAGCCGAAGCGAGATTTCCGCGGTGTGGCGATGGGCGAAGTAGCCGACGTCCTGCCTCAGCAGCTTGTCCAGCACGCGCTTCTGGTTGTCCGCGACGATCCGGTTGCCGACCCGGCCGAGCGTGACCGTCTGGCCATAGGTTGCCAGCCCTTTGATAAGACTGAGCGCGAACACCGCGCCCGCCAGCCAGCCGATGGCGTTGTACTGCAGTTCGACGAAGATGCGGTTGATGACGTCGCCCATCAGATAGGCGAGCGCCGAGGTACTGCCGGCCACCAGCAGCATGAAGAAGAAGGCGAGCGCATAGCTCTTGGTATGGGCGCGACCATCGGAGACGAAAAGGCGGCGCAGCGCGTCGCGCGTCTCCGGGCTGACGAACGCGGCGAGACGGCTTTTCAGAGTCTTCGGGAGCATAGAGCGGTCCTTGTCGGCGGAAGGCGGCGCACATTGCCTCTCAGCAATTCCGGCGTTCCCGCAACCCTGGCGTCCCGGCAATCCGGGTGTCCCGGCACCCCTGCGCCGCCGGATGCGGACGGCGCAGGGGTGTTGGAGGCCACGGAGGGAATCGAACCCCCGTACGCGGATTTGCAGTCCGCTGCGTAACCACTCCGCCACGTGGCCAGGATGGGTCCGGGGCCGGAGCCGCGGACGCGGGGCTCATAACAGAGCGTTCGGCAAACGGCAACGCGGCGCAGGCCGTCGGCATCGGAAGACTGCGTTGGAAGACTTGCAAAGTGCCGGCCGCTGCCGCAATCCTGCTGCCGTTCCCGCCACGGCTTCGCGCCCTTCGAGATAGGCTAGGCATGATCGATTTCGCCGAAATGCGTCGCGCCATGGTCGACGCTCAGGTTCGCGCCAATGACGTGACCGACCTGCGCATCGTCGCCGCCATGCTTGGCGTGCCGCGCGAGCGCTTCGTGCCGGCGGAGCGCCGGAACTTCGCCTATATCGACGACAACCTGCTGCTGAAGTCCGCACCGCACCGGCGCAGCCTGATCGAGCCGATGGTGCTGGCCAAGCTGCTCCAGGCCGCCGGCGTGAGCGCCGACGAGCTGGTGCTCGATGTCGGCACCGCCACCGGCTATTCCGCCGCGGTGCTGGCGCATCTGGCCGGGCAGGTGGTGGCGCTGGAGGAGGATGCCGAGCTGGCCGCCCAGGCGGCGGCATCGCTCGCCGGCCTCGGCCTGCCGAATGCGGCGGTGGTGCAGGGCACGCTGACCGCCGGCTGGCCGGGCGAGGCGCCGTACGACGCCATCTTGCTGAACGGTGCCGTCGACGCGGTGCCGCAGGCTTTGCTCGACCAGCTGAAGCCGGAGGGGCGCCTTGTGGCGGTGGTCGGCCGCGGGCGGGCCGGGCGGGCGACGGTGTTCACCCGCACCACCGGCGGCATCGGCTCGCGAATCGTCTTCGACGCGGGTGTGCCGGTGCTGCCGGGCTTCGAGGCCCGGCCGACCTTCGTTTTTTGAACGGTGGGAACCGACCCTGTGGCGCATCTGCCGCGCTACAGGGGAAAAGTGCCGGTGCAATCGAACCAACCGGTTTCCTCATGTCGGACCACACCCTATTGTAGGGGTCGTTGGACGTAGCGTCAGCGCCCAGTGACGGTCGGCGCTACGCCGTAGGATGTGTACGCAGAGGTTTGGACCATGTGGCATTTCGCTGCCGGGGGCAGGGTCGTCGCGTGTGCGGCGGTCGTCTATGTCGTCGGGAGTGCCGCTCCTCTGCGCGCGCAAACGCTCGACCAGTCGCTAGCGGCCGCCTACACCAACAATCCCACCCTCAATTCCCAGCGCGCGGCGACGCGGGCGACCGACGAATATGTGCCGATCGCGCTGTCCGGCTACCGGCCGCAGGTGTTCGGCAACCTGTCCGCCACCACCCAGTGGAACGAGACAAAAGCGTTCAGTTCGATCGTGCAGCGCACCGTGACGGTGCAGGAACAGATCAATCCGTTCAACGCCGCCATTACGGTGAGCCAGACGATTTATGACGGCCTGCGGACGGCGAACTCGGTGCGCGGCGCCGAATCGCAGGTGCGCGGCCAGCGGGAATTGCTGCGCAATACCGAGCAGAACGTGCTGCTGGATGCGGCGACCGCCTATATGAACGTGCTGCAGAACGGCGCGCTGGTGGAACTGCAGAAGCAGAACCTACAGGCCCTGCGCGAAGAGCTTCGCGCCGCCCGCGACCGATTCGCCGTTGGCGAGGTGACGCGCACCGACGTCGCCCAAGCCGAGGCGAGCGTCGCCAATGCCGAGAGCCAGCTCGCCTTTGCCGAATCGAACCTCAATACGGCGAGGGCCGCCTTCGTGCGGGTCATCGGATTGCAGCCGACCAAGCTTTCGCCCGGCCAGCCGGTGGAGAAGCTGCTGCCCAGGACGCTCGACGGCGCCATCGGCGGCAGCATGGCCCAGCATCCGGCCATCAAGGCGGCGCAGTTCTCGGTCGATGCGGCGCTCTCCAATGTGAAGGTGGCCGAGGGCGCGCTGGCGCCGACGCTGAGCCTGAACGGCCAGGTGAGCCAGAGCTACAACTCCTCCGACACGGTGGACCGGCAGACCGACGCCCAGTTGTCGCTGAACCTTTCCGTGCCGATCTATCAGGGCGGCGGCGAGTTCGCGACCATCCGCCAGTCCAAGGAACTGCTCGGCCAGTCACGCATCGAGGTCGATGTGAACCGCGACCAGATTCGTTCCAACGTGGTGCAGTTCTGGGGCGCTCTGGACGCGGCCAAGGCCTCCATCCAGTCCGCCCAGGCGTCGGTGGCCGCCAACGAGATCGCGCTGCGGGGCGTTCGCGAGGAATGGCGCGTCGGCCAGCGCACCACGCTCGACGTTCTGAACGCGCAGACCGCGCTTTTCAACGCCCGCGCCAGCCTCGTTATCGCCCAGCGCGACCGCGTGGTGGCCTCTTATGCGCTGCTGTCTTCGGTCGGCCGGCTCGACTCCAAGACGCTGGGGCTGAAGGTCGCCACCTACAATCCCAAGGTCCATTACGATCAGGTTCGCGACGCCTGGACCGGTGTGCGCACCCCTGACGGACGCTGATCGCCGGCTTGCTCGCAAGATGCCGCGGTCCCGCGTTCGGGACCGCGGCTTTTTGACCCTCCGACCGCTCACCGACCCTGCCGCCGCACGCGCCGCCGCCCCCTCCTGCGCAGGGTTGATTGAGCGCGTGCGCGGCTTGGCCGGCAATGTCATAGTTGCTTGGCAACGAACGATGATTCGTCCGGCTTCTGGTATCGGCCGCGCCTTCCGCGCTGGCCGTCTCGCGATGGGATGAGACCCCTATGTCCATGACTGCAAGGGCGGTCGACCCGTCCATGGAGGAGATACTGGCTTCCATCCGCCGCATCATTGCCGACGATACGCCGGCGCGGCCGGCCGGTCGCGCGCAGGCCGGCGACAGCGAGGCTCATGCCGGAGAAACCGTCGAGATGGACGAAGCCTGGGTTCCGCCCGCGCCGCAGGAGCGGCCGGGGCCGATGGTGCGCTCCGTGCCGGTGAAGGAGGCATCCGCCACCCGTGCCGACCTGAGCGGCCTGGTCGAACCGGTGGCTCCGGCGCCTGTCCTGGCCGCTCCGGCGCCTGTTGTTCCCGCTGCGCCGCCCGTGGCCGAGCCGCCGAGCGTTGCGGCCGCCGCGCCGGAGCCGTTCGTTGCGGCGCGCCCCGTGGTTCCCCCGGCTGCCGCCGCGCCGCTGCCGCCGCGCCTGCCATCGTCCTTCGCCATGCCGCCGCGCCCGCTCGCCGCCGAGCGGCCGGCGGATCGGCAGACGGACCGCCTGGTTTCGGCGCCGACCAATGCCGCCGTCGCCGCTGCCTTCGGTACACTCAGCCGCACCGTGGCCCCGCAGCAGAGCCGCTCGCTGGAAGACGTCGTCGGCGATTTGCTGCGCCCGATGCTGCGTTCCTGGCTGGACGAAAACCTGCCGGCCGTGGTGGAGCGCCTGGTGCGCGCCGAGATCGAGCGCGTCACCCGCGACGGGCGCTGAACGATAACTCCGCCAGTACTGCCGATGCACTTCAGGGCGGGGTGCTGGTCAACATATTGTTGATTTTGAAGGTCGGCTCTGGTTTGTCTCGCGCTCCTTTCTCGCGTGAGTGCCGGAGCCGCCATGCTCGACAATAGGTTCGATCCCGCCGCCGTCGAAGCGCGCATCTCCGCGGCCTGGGAGGCAGGCGGAGCGTTCCGGGCGGCGCGGCCGGACCGCGCAGGGGCCGAGCCCTATTGCATCGTCATCCCGCCGCCCAACGTCACCGGCTCGCTCCATATGGGGCACGCCCTCAACAACACGCTGCAGGACATTCTCGCCCGGTTCGAGCGCATGCGTGGCCGCGACGTGCTGTGGCAGGTCGGCACCGACCATGCCGGCATCGCCACCCAGATGGTGGTGGAGCGCCAGCTTGCCGAGCGCCAGCAGCCTGGCCGCCGCGACATGGGCCGCGAGGCCTTCGTCGAGCGGGTGTGGGCGTGGAAGGACGAATCCGGCGGCGCCATCATCAACCAGCTCAAGCGGCTGGGGGCGTCGTGCGACTGGTCGCGCGAGCGCTTCACCATGGACGAGGGCCTGTCCCGCGCCGTGCTGAAGGTGTTCGTGCGGCTCTACAAGGACGGGCTGATCTACAAGGACAAGCGGCTGGTGAACTGGGACCCGAAGTTCCAGTCCGCCATTTCCGACCTCGAAGTCATTCCGGTCGAGATCAAGGGCCACCTCTGGCACTTCCGCTATCGTCTGGACGGTGGGCTCACCTATGAGCACCCAACCGCATTCGACGAGGACGGCCTGCCCTACGCGTTCGAGACGCGCGACTACATCGTCGTCGCCACGACGCGGCCGGAGACCATGCTGGGCGACACCGCGGTCGCCGTGCATCCGGAAGACCCGCGCTATCAGGGTCTTATCGCGGCCGGTGCCAAGGTGCGCCTGCCGCTGGTCGGGCGGCTGATTCCCATCGTCGCGGACGCCTATTCGGACCCCGAAAAGGGCACCGGCGCGGTGAAGATTACCCCGGCCCACGACTTCAACGATTTCGAGGTCGGTAAGCGGCACGCGCTGCCGATGATCAACATGCTCGATGCCGAGGCGCGGCTGGCGCTGGCCGGCAATGACGACTTCCTGCAGGGCGCCACGCCGGGCGACGATCTCGACGCCGTGCTGGTGCTGCACGGCAAGAGCCGCGAGGTCGCCCGCAAGGCCATCGTTGCGTTGATGGAGGAGCGCGGCCTGCTCGATCGCATCGAGCCGCACCTCCACACCGTGCCGCACGGCGACCGGTCCAATGTCGTCATCGAGCCCTGGCTCACCGACCAATGGTATGTCGACGCCCACACTCTGGCGCAGCCCGCCTTGCAGGCGGTGCGGGACGGGCGCACCGCCTTCGTGCCGAAAAACTGGGAGAAGACCTATTTCGAGTGGCTGGAGAACATCCAGCCCTGGTGCGTGTCGCGTCAGCTCTGGTGGGGCCACCAGATTCCGGCCTGGTACGGGCCGGACGGCACCGTCTTCGTCGAGGAGACCGAGGAGGAGGCGGTGGCCGCCGCGCTCGCCCATTGCGTGCAGGCCGGCATCATCACCGACAGCGAGGCCCGCGCGCTGGCCGACGACCCGGACCGGCGCGCCACCCTGATCACCCGCGACGAGGACGTGCTCGACACCTGGTTCTCGTCGGCACTGTGGCCGTTCTCCACCCTGGGGTGGCCGGACGAGACGGCGGAACTCCAGCGTTTCTACCCGACCTCGGTGCTGGTCACCGGCTTCGACATCATCTTCTTCTGGGTCGCCCGGATGATGATGATGGGCCTTTACATCATGCCCGACGTGCCGTTCGCCGACGTCTACATCCATGCCTTGGTGCGCGACGAGAAGGGCGCCAAGATGTCGAAGTCGAAAGGCAACGTCATCGATCCGCTGTCGCTGGTCGAGCAGTACGGCGCGGACGCGCTGCGCTTCACATTGGCCGCCATGGCCGCGCAAGGCCGCGACATCAAGCTCGCCACCGCGCGTGTCGAAGGCTACCGCAATTTCGCGACCAAGCTGTGGAACGCCGCCCGCTTCGCCGAGATGAACGGCTGCCGCCGCGAGCCCGGCTTCCGGCCCGCGGCCGCCGAGACGACCCTGAACCGCTGGATTCTCGGCGAGGCCGAGCGGGCGGTGAACGAGGTGACCGAGGCGATCGAGGACTACCGCTTCAACGAGGCGGCGGGCGCCGCCTACCGCTTCGTGTGGAACATCTTCTGCGACTGGTACCTGGAACTCGCCAAGCCGGTGCTGACCGGCCCCGACGGGCCGGCCAAGGCCGAGACCCGCGCCACGGGCGCCTTTGTGCTCGACGCCATCCTGAAGCTGCTGCATCCCTTCATGCCCTTCCTCACCGAGGAACTCTGGGCGCAGACCGACGGGGAGGGGCTGCTGGCTCTGGCGCCCTGGCCGGTACTCGAAGGTCTGGGTGCGCCGGATGCCGACGCCGAACTCGGCTGGCTGGTCGATCTCGTCACCGAGATTCGCTCGGTGCGGGCGGAGATGAACGTGCCGGCCGGCGCGCAGCTGCCGCTCATCATGGTCGATGCCGGGGCGCAGACGCAGGCCCGTGCCGGGCGCTGGGAAGACGCGCTGCGCCGGCTCGCCCGCCTGTCCGCCCTCGAATTTTCCGCCCAGGCCCCGAAGGATGCGGTGCAGATCGTCGTGCGCGGCGAGACCGCGGCGCTGCCATTGGGCGGCGTGGTGGACATCGGCGCCGAGACCGCGCGTCTCGCCAAGGAACTCGCCAAGGCGCGTGACGACATCGCCCGCGTCGATGCCAAGCTCGGCAATGCCGATTTCATGCGCCGCGCTCCGGAAGAAGTGGTGGACGAGCAGCGCGAGCGCCGCGAGGCCGCCGCGGCGCGCGCCGCCAAGATCGGCGAGGCTCTGGCCCGGCTCGCCGCCGCGGCTTAGGAGCCGCTCCAGGCGGTGCGCGAACGTGTCGTTCCGGCAACAGTGTCGCGCATTCGCAACCCCATGAGGCGTGCCGAGGCCGGGTGCCGCGAAGCCGCCACAAACCAGCACGAAATCCGCTCCAGAGACGGTGGAGAGTAGCGTACGGGTGCGGTTGCCCGCAGATTTCCGCCGACGCCGGAGCGCCTGCGTGATGGACGCCAAGACGATCATCGACAAGACCAAATTGCCGAGCCGCCATGTGACGGAGGGGCCTTCGCGCGCCCCGCACCGTTCCTACCTCTATGCCATGGGGCTGACTCGCGAGCAGATCCACCAGCCGCTGGTGGGCGTCGCCTCGTGCTGGAACGAGGCCGCGCCTTGCAATATTTCGTTGATGCGCCAGGCGCAGGCGGTGAAGAAGGGCGTCTCCGCCGCCGCCGGCACGCCGCGCGAGTTCTGCACCATTACGGTGACGGACGGCATCGCCATGGGTCACGAGGGCATGAAGGCCTCGCTGGTCTCGCGCGAGGTGATCGCCGATTCCGTCGAACTCACCATTCGCGGCCATTCCTATGATGCGCTGGTGGGCCTCGCCGGCTGCGACAAGTCGCTGCCGGGCATGATGATGGCGATGTGCCGGCTGAACGTGCCCTCCATCTTCATCTATGGCGGCTCGATCCTGCCGGGTTCCTATCGCGGCCAGCCGGTGACGGTGCAGGACCTGTTCGAGGCGGTCGGCAAATATTCGGTCGGTGCGATGTCGGGCGACGATCTCGACGAACTGGAACAGGTGGCGTGTCCTTCCGCCGGGGCCTGCGGCGCGCAATTCACCGCCAACACCATGGCCACCGTCTCCGAGGCCATCGGCCTCGCGCTGCCCTATTCGGCTGGTGCGCCGGCGCCCTATGAGATCCGCGACCGGTTCTGCATGGCGGCGGGCGAGCAGGTGATGGACCTCATCGCCCGAAACATCCGTCCCCGCGATATCGTCACGCGGAAGGCGCTGGAGAATGCCGCGACCGTGGTCGCAGCGTCCGGCGGCTCGACCAATGCCGGCCTGCACCTGCCAGCCATCGCCCATGAGTGCGGCATCAAGTTCGATCTGTTCGACGTTGCCGAGATCTTCAAGCGCACGCCCTATATCGCCGATCTGAAGCCGGGCGGGCGCTATGTCGCCAAGGACATGTTCGAGGCCGGCGGCATTCCGCTCTTGATGAAGACGCTGCTGGACCACGGCTTCCTGCACGGCGATTGCCTTACCGTGACCGGCCGCACCATTGCCGAGAACCTCGCCTCGGTGAAATGGAACCCGCACCAGGACGTGGTGCGCCCGGCCAACGACCCCATCACCGTCACCGGCGGCGTGGTCGGCCTCAAGGGCAACCTCGCCCCGGACGGCGCCATCGTGAAGGTGGCGGGCATGAAGAACCAGCAATTCACCGGCCCCGCCCGCTGCTTCGACAGCGAGGAAGCCTGCTTCGAGGCGGTCTCCAGCCGCGCCTACAAGGAAGGCGAGGTTCTGGTGATCCGCTATGAGGGGCCGAAGGGCGGCCCCGGCATGCGCGAAATGCTGGCGACCACGGCAGCGCTGTACGGCCAGGGCATGGGCGACAAGGTGGCGCTGATCACCGATGGCCGCTTCTCCGGCGCCACCCGCGGCTTCTGCATCGGCCATGTCGGGCCGGAGGCCGCCGCCGGCGGGCCCATTGCGCTGCTGCGCGACGGTGATCTGATCTCCATCGACGCCGTGGCCGGCACGCTCGACGTCGCGCTTTCGGACGAGGAGTTCGCCAGCCGCCGCGCGGCATGGACGCCCCGTCCGTCTTCCTTCGGGTCGGGGGCGATCTGGAAGTTCGCACAGACGGTGGGTCCGGCGCGCGATGGCGCCGTCACCCATCCGGGCGGTGCGGCCGAGACCTCGTGCTATGCGGATATTTGAGCGTTCTCTTGCGGCGGTGCTGATGGCGGGGGTGGCGTCGGGTCTTTTGATGGGCTCGGCGCTGGCCTTCGACGGCAACACCGGCCCCTCTGCGCCGCCGGTGGTCGTGGCCCCGATGCCGGGCGCCGTTGCGCGTCCCCTCGACGAGGCGGTGCGGCTGGGTACCCGCGCCTTGCGCTCCGGCGAGACCGAGAAGGGCGTCGATTCGCTGCGCTACGCCGCCGAGCAGGGTCATGCCGGCGCCCAGTGGAAGCTCGGGCGGATGTATGCCGACGGCGAGGGCGTGAAGCGCGACCAGCTCAAGGCGTTCGACTATTTCAGCCGCATCGCCGACATGCACGCCGACGACAACCCATCGGCGCCGCAGGCCCGCTTCGTCGCCGACGCCTTCGTGGCGCTGGGCGGCTATTATCTCAACGGCATTCCCAACAGCGCGGTTCGCCGCGATGTGGGACGCGCCCGCGACCTGTTCTCCTACGCCGCCTCCTATTTCGGCGACCCGGATGCGCAGTACCAACTGGCGCGGCTGTACATCGACGGCAACGGCGTCGGCCGCGACCCGCGCTTCGCCGCGCGCTGGCTGGGCCTCGCCGCGCAGAAGGGGCAGTATCAGGCGCAGGCGGTGCTCGGCCAGTTGCTGTTCAAGGGCGATGACGGCATTCCGCGCCAGACCGCCCGCGGCCTGATGTGGCTGACGCTGGCACGCGACGCAGCGGCCGGCGGCGACGACAAATGGATCGTCGATCTCTATGACGACGCCTTCGCGGATGCCTCCAGCGACGAACGCGCCATGGCGCTGCTCTACCTGGAGCAGCACATGAAGGTTGATCGGTAAGAGCCTGTTTGAAAAGGTAGGACGGGTCGAGCCGCCGGGTTTTTTCGCCGCCCGGTGCGTCGGAAACTTTGCCCGATGCTGGGCATCGCGCCTGCGGTCCCTCCTGCCGGCGGTAAGAGACCGTTTGGAAAATCCCTCGACGGGCCTCCGCCGCCGACTTTCCAAACAGTCTCTAAGCTGCTTCGTTATTGAACGAATCCATCATTCTCGACCGCACCCGCGCGCGGGGAGCGGTGGACAGCCGCAGGCGGGTCCGAGGGGGAGTTGCCGGGCACCGCTTCCAATACGACAGCCGCTATCATCCCCGGCGGCCTTACCGTTTTCGCTCATGGGCAAGCGCGTAAACCGAACTGCGGCAGCACCGCCACACCGTCCGCCGCAATTCGACAATCGCTCTCACATCTCCTGCAAAGGCGGAGCGGCAGACAGGATGCGGCGAGGCGACGCCGCGTATTGATTTTCGGCCGACCTCATCCGCGACCGGTGCCGCTGATGTGCGCCGCCGTACGGCCAATAAGCGACATTCGGGCGCGACGACGAAGCCGCCTCACGTTCCGCGCTGGCTCGTCTGGCCACTGCCATCAAACGGCAACGAGCCACAGCCGTCGGCAAGCGGACGTGTCCATGCGAGGCGACACGCAGATGCCGCTCGTACACCGCATTTTCATTCGCCACTCGGCCGGAGAGACGGCAAAGCCAGGCGATGGTACGCCAATGGCTCTCCAGCGTGCAGCGCGACCGGCGAGCGTCTGCGCCGTGCAACGACCGGCGGTAAAGGCCGGCCGGCGATCACCGCCTCTTCACTCCGCCGCCTGCGGCCGTGCCTTGAGCGGCCGGCGGGCAAGGACGCCGGCGAGAAAGCGGCCGGTGTGGCTGCGCGGCTCTTTGGCGATGGCTTCCGGCGTGCCGGCCGCAACGATCTCGCCGCCGCCGTCGCCACCTTCCGGCCCAAGGTCGAGCACCCAGTCGGCGGTCTTGATCACCTCCAGATTATGCTCGATGACCACCACGCTGTTGCCCTGCTCGACCAATTCATGCAGCACCTCCATGAGCTTGGCGACGTCGTGGAAATGCAGGCCGGTGGTCGGCTCGTCGAGAATATAGAGCGTGCGGCCGGTGGCGCGCCGCGACAATTCCTTGGAAAGCTTCACCCGCTGCGCTTCGCCGCCGGAGAGCGTATTGGCCTGCTGGCCGACATGAATATAGCCGAGGCCGACGCGCGACAGCGTTTCCAGCTTCTCGCGCACCGCCGGCACCGCCTTGAAGAACTCCGCGCCTTCGTCCACCGTCATGTCCAGCACGTCGGCGATCGATTTCTGCTTGAAGATTACGTCCAGCGTCTCCCGATTGTAGCGCTTGCCCTTGCACACGTCGCAGGTGACATAGACGTCGGGCAGGAAGTGCATCTCGATCTTGATGACGCCGTCGCCCTGGCAGGCCTCGCAGCGCCCGCCCTTGACGTTGAAGGAAAAACGCCCCGGCCCGTAGCCGCGTGCCTTGGCTTCCGGCAAGCCGGAAAACCATTCGCGGATCGGCGTGAACGCACCGGTATAGGTCGCGGGGTTGGAGCGCGGGGTGCGCCCGATGGGCGACTGGTCGATGTCGATCACCTTGTCGAGGTGTTCCAGCCCCTCCAGCCGGTCGTGCGGGGCAGGGGGATCGGACGCGCCGTTCAGCCGCCGCGCGACGGCGCGATAGAGGGTGTCGACCAGCAGGGTCGACTTGCCGCCGCCGGACACGCCGGTGACACAGGTGAACAGGCCGAGCGGCACATCGGCGGTCACGTTCTTGAGGTTGTTGCCGCGTGCTCCGACCACCCGCAGCACGCGGCGCGGATCCGGCTTGCGGCGCTTGGGAACCGGAACGCCGAGCGCCCCCGTGAGATATTTGCCGGTGAGCGAGGCGGGGTTCGCCAGAATCTCGGCCGGCGTGCCCTGGGCGACGATGCGTCCGCCATGAATGCCGGCGCCCGGCCCGACATCCACCACATGGTCGGCGGCGAGGATCGCGTCCTCGTCGTGCTCCACCACCACCACCGTATTGCCGAGATCGCGCAGCCGCTTCAGCGTGCCGAGCAGGCGTTCATTGTCGCGCTGATGCAGGCCGATCGAGGGCTCGTCCAGCACATAGAGCACCCCGGTGAGGCCGGAGCCGATCTGCGACGCCAGCCGGATGCGCTGGCTTTCGCCGCCCGACAATGTGCCGGAGGCGCGCGCCAAAGTGAGGTAGTTCAGCCCGACGTCGAGCAGGAAGGTGAGGCGCTCGCGGATTTCCTTCAGAATGCGGGCCGCAATCTCGTTCTGCTTGTCGCTCAGGCGCTCCGGCAGGGCGGAAAACCAGGCGCGCGCGGCGCTGACCGACATCTGCGCGGCCGTACCAATGTGCTCGCCGTCGATCTTTACCGCCAGCGCCTCGGGCTTCAGCCGAAAGCCGCCGCACTTGGCGCAGGGCACGGCGGAGAAATACTTGCCGATTTCCTCGCGCGCCCAGTCGCTCTCCGTCTCGCGCCAGCGCCGCTCCAGATTGGTGACCACGCCCTCGAAGGTCTTGGCATTCTCATAAGCCCGGGTGCCGTCCTCATAGACGAAGCGCACCACCTCCGAGCCCGAACCATAGAGCATCACGTCGCGCGCCTTCTGCGGCAGGTCGGCCCACGGCACGGTGAGCTTGAAGCCGTAATGGCGGGCCAGCGCCTCCAGCGTCTGGCCATAATAGGGCGAGGTCGAGCGAGCCCAGGGCGCAATGGCGCCCTGGCGCAGGGTGCGGGTCCTGTCGGGCACCACCAGTTCGGCGTCTATCTTGCTCTCATGGCCGAGGCCGTCGCAGGCCGGACAGGCGCCGAACGGATTGTTGAAGGAAAACAGCCGCGGCTCGATCTCGGAAATGGTGAAGCCGGAAACCGGGCAGGCAAACTTTTCCGAGAACAGGATGCGCTGCGGCGCCTCGGGCGTCTGCGCCGGCGCCTCATTGGCCGCGGCCCCGCGCGCGCGCTTGGTCTTGCCCGCCGGCGCCTCAGTGCGCGGGGGCGCGTCGGGGGTGTCGGCGAATTCGATGACGGCGATGCCGTCGGCCAGCCCCAGCGCGGTCTCCAGGCTGTCGGCCAGCCGGCCGGCAATGTCCGGGCGCACCACCAGCCGGTCCACCACCACATCGATGTCGTGCTTCAGCTTCTTGTCCAGCGTCGGCGCGTCGGCGATTTCATGAAACACGCCATCGATCTTGACCCGCTGGAAACCCTTTTTCTGAAATTCCACCAGTTCCTTGCGGTATTCTCCCTTGCGCCCGCGCACCACGGGGGCGAGCAGATAGAGCCGGGTCTTTTCCGGCAGAGCGAGCACCCGGTCCACCATCTGGCTCACCGTCTGGCTCTCGATCGGCAGGCCGGTGGCGGGCGAGTAGGGCACGCCGACGCGGGCCCACAGCAGGCGCATATAATCGTAGATCTCCGTCACCGTGCCGACGGTGGAGCGGGGATTCTTCGACGTGGTCTTCTGCTCGATGGAGATGGCAGGCGACAGGCCGTCGATCTGGTCGACGTCCGGCTTCTGCATCATCTCCAGAAACTGGCGCGCATAGGCGGACAGGCTTTCCACATAGCGCCGCTGGCCTTCGGCATAGATGGTGTCGAAGGCGAGCGAAGACTTCCCGGAGCCGGACAGGCCAGTAAACACCACCAGACTGTCGCGCGGTATCTCCAGGTCGACATTCTTCAAATTATGCTCGCGCGCGCCGCGTATGGAGATGGTGCGCGCGTCGCGGCGGGGGCTTTCCACGCGATCCTTCATACGGTCCTCGGCGTCGGCGGCACTGCCGAACGGCTCAGGGCATTGCGCCCAGATTCTTGAGAATGACGACGGTGCCGACGACGGCGGCGAAGATGCCCGCGAAAATGGTCAGCGCGGCCTGATAGATGGTCGCGGTGCCCGGCTTTTCGTCGAGCTTGGCCTCGACCCGTATCAGACGGGTGTCGAGGCCGCCGATGCGCGCGTCGAGCGCCGAAAGGCCAGAACCCAGTTCCTGGCGCAGTGTCTTCAGATCCGACTTCAGTTCCGCAAACTCACTCATCGTCATGCCCCCAAGATAGTGAGCCCTCGCCGCCGCGTCATCCACCACTTGCGCCCAGCAAAGCAGAATGCTAGGAACATATCAAGAACGAACTGTCGGCGATGTTCGACAGGTGTGGACAAGACCTTCGGAAGCTCCCGGCCGGCGGCTGCGGCGGTTAAGGTGGGGGTCCGAACGACGAAGGGTATGGAGGACGGGATGGCGGGCAGCGTCAACAAAGTGATCCTGATCGGCAATCTCGGCCGCGATCCGGAGGTGCGGCGGCTGAATTCCGGCGAGCCGGTGGTCAATCTGCGGATCGCCACCTCGGAAAGCTGGCGGGACAAGGGGTCCGGCGAACGCCGGGAGAAGACCGAATGGCATAGCGTGGTGATTTTCAACGAGAATCTGGCGCGGGTGGCGGAACAGTATCTGCGCAAGGGCTCGAAGGTCTATGTCGAGGGGCAGTTGCAGACCCGCAAGTGGCAGGACCCCGCCGGCCAGGAGAAATACACAACCGAAGTGGTGCTCCAGCGGTTCCGTGGCGAACTGACGCTGCTCGACAGCAAGGGCGGCGGCGGTGGCGATGCGGTCGAGGATTATAGCGGCGGCGGTGCGGATTTCGGCGCCGGCGGCACCGGTATCGGCGGCGCGTCCGGCGCGCGGGCTTCGGGAGGCGGCGAGCGTCGTCCGGCCAGCGTCGGAAGCGGCGCAGGTTCCGGCGGCCGGTTCGGTGGTGGCGACCTGGACGACGAAATTCCGTTCTAGGTTTTAGCGACAGTTTGAAAGTCCCAGGAGGTGCCGCCGCGGCGTCCCGGGCCAGCGCAGGCGCAGCCGGATCGGCGCTGCACTACGTGCAGCTTGTCCGGGAAACGGGACGCTCCAAACCGTCTCTTGGTTCGGGTCAGGGCGCGAACGCGGCCTTGATCCCATCCACCACGAACTGCACGGCCAGCGCCGCCAGTATGATGCCGAGCAGGCGGGACAAAACGGCGTTGCCGGTGACGCCGAGTATGGCGTTCACCTTCTCGGCAGCGAGGTAGACGGCGAGGCAACTCGCGACCACCACCACCGTTATCGCGAACAGGCCGGCAAGGCGAGCGGGGTCTCCCTCGGCCTGGCCGGCCAGCAGCATGATGGCGGTGATGGCACCGGGACCCGCCATCAGCGGAATGGCGAGCGGAAACACGGCGATGGTCTGAAGCTGGTTGGCGCGGGACTCCGCGGCGGCCGCGGCGTTGGTCGCCGGTTTACGCTCGGCGCGGTGGGCAAAGATCATCTCGAAGGAGATCACGAACAGCAACAGCCCGCCGGCGATACGGAAGGCCGGCAAGCCGATGCCGAGCGCATCGAGCAACGGCGCGCCGATCGCGGCAAACACGACGAGGATGGCGAGGGCAAGACCAGACGAGCGCCAGGCGACCTGCCGCCGCTCGGCGTCCGACAGGTCGGCGGTGACGCCGAGAAAAATCGGCGCCAGAGCCACCGGATCGACCACGATCAGCAGCGTTACGGCGGCGGAGGCGAAGAAGTCGAACATGGCGCGGGATGCCGTGTGGGTGAGGGGACGGGCGGGCGCGACGCCGCCGCGGCGTGGCCCATACGGACCGCGGTCATTCGGGGTATGATGGCACAGCCGAGCAGGTTGCGCATATATGGCGCGGTGTGCCGAACGCGGCCGGCGATCCGGTCGCGGATTGTGAGTCTCTCTGGATGCCGGTCGTCTCGGCTCCACCGGTCTTGAAGGTCGGCAAGACCGTGGACAGGCTTTGCCACAGGCAAAAGCCCAGATTGCTTACCAGAATTGCTGCGCCGTCTCGGATGCGACCTATGGTCATTACGGGAACGATTGTCTAGAACAAGCAGGCTGTCTCTAAGTCGTTGTTTTCAAGATATTTTTCGGGCACCGTGTGGGGGTGTCGCTCGCTTTGAAGCGGTGCGCGGCCGCAAACGCACCAGAGCAAATGTTTCTCCAAAGCAACGGCTTACACCGTGCCGAACAACCCAGCGCAACTTCGGCCGCGAAGTGCGCCAATGCCGGATACGGCAGAGCGCCGATCTTCCAATGCTCTCTTGAGAGGCGGGCTGCGGCTGAATTCCGAAGACGATTCGGCGTTATTCCGCCATGTTCGCGGGCCGTTCGCGGAAAAATCATTTAAGCCATTGAAA
>JBGGNI010000149.1:0-5950 GCA_041287585.1 Xanthobacteraceae bacterium | reverse complement strand
ACACCGCCCGCGCCACCCAGCGCCAGCAGTTCGGCCGGGGAGGAGGCGGGCGGCGCGGGCAGCCGCACCGGGTGCAGCGCCGCCAGCAGGTCAGCCGCCGGCATGGAGCCTCTCCAGCGTCTGAATATGCCGTTCCGGCGGCAGTTCCGCCGCAAACACCGCGACCTTGGCGCCGAGCCGCCGCAGCGCCTCGACCGCATCCGGCGGCCGGGCATTGCCGGCTGCCGCGAGGATGCGGACGCCGAACACGCCCTCGGGCGTCAGGAACGGATAGCGGCCGGGCGGGGCGGCCCGCTCGAAGGCGTCGCTGACGATCGCAATGTGCAGATCGAGCCGGTGCACGGCGCGGCGCACCGCGTCGTTGAGGCCCGGCCCCGGCGTGTCGAGCCCGCTGGCCACCAGCAGCGTGCCGCCGCGCGGCAGGGCGCGGGCCGCGATGTCCAGCGCGGCGTCGAGCGGCGCCTCCGGCGCCGTCGAGGCCCACGCCGCGGCGTGCGCGCGTTGCAGGCCGCCGATCACCCGCAACATCGCCCGCTCGCCGGCGGCGGGCCGCACGAACACCGGCTCAAAGCCGGTCAGCGCCAGCAGCGCCACGCGCCCGCCGGCACTGAGCGCGGCCCAGCCGGCCAGAGCCAGGATTTCGGCCGCCGCCACCGAGCGGAAGGCGCGCCGCGTGCCGAACAGCATGGAGGGCCGGAAGTCCGCCAGCAGCAGCGTGGTCTGCTCGCGCTCGTCGCGGAAGGTGCGCACATGCGGCACGCCGGTGCGGGCAGTGCTGTTGCGGTCGATATGGCGGATGTCGTCGCCGTGCGACCACAGCCGAACCTCGTCGATCTCGGTGCCGCGACCGCGCCGCCGGGTCGCGACCGCGCCCGGCCGTGCCGAGGTGCGGCGCAGGCCGAGGCGACGGGCATCGGCGACGATGTGGCGGAGCCGCAGCAGGGCATCGGTGTCGATGCCGGTGCCGGCCTCGGTTATCGCGGCGGCGGGCTTCTCCATCACAGCGGCGCGATGCGCGCGAGAATGCGGGCGACGATGCCGCGGGCGGTCTCGCCATCTGCCGCCGCGCGCCAGGTGAGGCCGAGCCGATGGGCCAGAATGTCGGTGGCGAGTTCCTGCACGTCCTCCGGCGTGGCGTGGGCCCGCCCCTTGAGATAGGCGCGCACCTTGGCGCCGGCGGCGAGCGACAGCGTGCCGCGCGGGGAAACCGGATGTTCGATCGCCGCGCGCACATCCGCCCCGGCCGAGCCGTCGCGCGTCGCCATCACCAGCCGAACGATGAAATCCTTCAGCGCCGGGGAAAGATGCACCGCCTGCGCCTCGGCCCGCGCCAGGCCGATCTCGGCCGCATCGAGCCGCGGCGGCAGCGCCGGCGGCTGGCCCGCCGCCTCGCGTTCCACCAGATCGAGAATCGCCCGCTCGGCACGCCCATCGGGCAGTTCGACCGCGACATGGAACAGAAACCGGTCGAGCTGGGCCTCCGGCAGCGGAAACGTGCCTTCATGCTCGATCGGGTTCTGCGTCGCCACCACCATGAAGGGCCGGGGCAGCATGTGCGTGGCGTTGCCCGCCGTCACCTGCCCCTCGCCCATGGCTTCCAGCAGCGCCGACTGCACCTTGGGCGGTGCCCGGTTGATCTCGTCCACCAGCACCAGGCAATGGAAAACCGGGCCGGGCACGAACTCGAAAACGCCGCGGTCCGGCCGCCACACCGGCGTGCCGGTGATGTCCGCCGGCATCAGATCGGGCGTGCACTGGATGCGGGCGAACGAGGCCTCCAGCCCGTCCGACAGCCGCTTCACCGCCCGCGTCTTGGCGAGCCCCGGCGCGCCTTCGATCAGCACATGGCCGCCGGCCAGCAGGGCGATCAGCAGCCGCTCCACCAGCGCCGTGTGGCCGATCAGCCCTTGTTGCAGGCTGGAGGCCAGCGCGGCGACGCGGGCCTGCGGCCCCTCCTCCGGCCGGACGACGGTCGCCTCGCGCACAGCCTGCATCCGCCGGCCTCCCGATGTCGGCGGCGCCTCTCGCCGCTCCTCAACAGCCAGTCTGCTGCCCCTAGACCCCGGTCGACAGGGCGCCCTGCCCGGCGCGAGCCGGGCAATTTTCCCGATCGCGCGGCGCCCCCTTGCCTAAAGGGCGGCAAGGGAGCCCAAATCAGCCCTGCGCAGCGCCGCTCGCGCGCCGGGAGCCACGCTCATGAGCTTGCTGCTCAGCCTTGTCCTGCGCCTGGTCGGCATCGTGCTGCTGTGCCTGGTCTGCGCCATCGCCTGGATCATGCACGATGCCGACGCCCGCCTGCGGCTCGATGTCGAAGCCTCGGCGCAGCGCGTGGCGCGGCAATTGGAGACCCGCCCCGGCCTCGGCAGCGCCGGCATCCAGGCCTTTCTGCCGCCGTCGCTGTCGGACTGGCAGATCGAGTCGGCTGTTGCCTCCATCTTGCCCGGCGTCTGCGTCGAATTCGGCATTCCGAGCGACATTCGCCGCCGCCTGTGCGGCGGCTGGGATGGGCTCGGCGAGGCCGCCCCAGCCTGGTTCGGCCTGGCGTTCGACCATTTGTTCGATGCCGGCTCGCCCGTTGTCCGCCCGCTGCTGTTCCGCGGCAAGACCGTGGGCACGGTGGTCGCCTCGGTCGATCGCGTTGCCGCCACCACCGTGGCCTGGCGGCAGGTGCGCGTCATGGCCGGCATGGCGGCGGCGATCGCGCTCGGCATCTGCCTGCTGGCGGCGGCGGCGGTGGGGCATGCGCTGCGGCCGGCGCAGAAGATCATCGCCGGCTTGCGGCGGCTGGAAGCCGGCGACCATGCCAGCCGCCTGCCGGCACCGCGCATCGCCGAATTTCGCCGCATCGCCGAAGCGGTGAACGATCTCGCCAGCCGGCTGGAGCGCACCACGGCCGAGCGCACCGCCCTCACCCGGCGCCTGTTCCAGGTGCAGGAGGAAGAGCGCCGCCTGCTGGCGCGCGAACTGCACGACGAGTTCGGCCAGTGCCTTACCGCGGTCGGCGCGCTTGCCGCGTCGATCGAGGCCGGCGTGCCGGCCGGGCGGCAGGATCTGGCGGAGGATGCCGGCGCCATAGCAAAGGTCACCGCGCAGATGATGGCGACGCTGCGCGGCGCCTTCCTGCGGCTGCGCCCGCCCGATCTCGACGAACTCGGCCTGGAGACCAGCCTGCGCAACATGGTGGCGGGCTGGAACCTGCGCCGCGGGAGCAGTGCCGCGTTCCGCCTGGAGGTCCAGGGCGACCTCGGGCAGGTGACGCCGGCAACGGCGCTCGACGTCTACCGCATCGCCCAGGAATGCCTCACCAATGCCGCACGCCACGGCAAGCCGACGCAGGTGGCGATGACGGTGACGCGAACCAAGGCGGCCGGCACCATCGGCCTCGTTGTGGAGGACGATGGCGGCGGCGATCCGGCGCAGGTGAGCGCAGGTTCGGGTCTCGGCATATTGGGCATGCGCGAGCGCATCGGCGCGCTCGGCGGGGTGCTGTCCATCGGCCCGTCGCCGGGCGGCGTGCGCATCGCAGCCCAGGTGCCGGTGACGGAGAGGGCAGGCCCATGAGCGGCCTTGCCATCCTGCTGGTCGACGACCATCCGGTGGTCCGGCAGGGCTATCGCCGGCTACTGGAACGGCGGCCGGGCTACCGCGTCGTCGCCGAGGCCGAGAACGCCGCCGACGCCTACCGGGCCTATCGCGAAACCGCCCCGGACATCGTCATCATGGACCTCTCCATGCCCGGCGCCGGCGGCCTGGAGGCGGTGCGCCACATCCGCCAATGGGACCGCGGAGCCCGCATACTGGTGTTCACCATGCACCAGGCCGCGGCCTTCGCGCTCAAGGCATTCGAGGCCGGAGCGGCGGGCTACGTCACCAAGAGCAGCGCGCCGGAAGAGCTGGTGCGGGCGGTGGAGACCGTCGCCAAGGGCGGACGCGCGCTGAGCGACGACGTGGCGCGGGAAATCGCCGCCGACCGGCTGTCCGGCAACAGCACCGCCTTGGCCGAACTGGGGCCGCGCGAGACCGAGATCCTGCGGATGTTCGCCTCGGGCCTGACCGCCGACGCCATCGCCGGGGAACTCAGCCTCAGCCTGAAGACGGTGCAGAACTACCATTACCAGATCAAATCCAAGCTCGGCGCCCGCACCGACGCCCATCTGGTCTGGCTGGCCATCGGCGCCGGGTTGCTGACGGCGTGAACCGGGGGCGATGCTCAAGCTCGGGGGCGTGTGAGCGTGCGACGACGGCGGCTTGGCGGTGCGTGCAGTCAGGGGAGTTCCCCGAAGTTGAAATGGGTGTGAGGTGACGTGGCGCTCATGTCAGGCCCCGCCGGCGACGCGGAAGGTTTCAAGCGGCGTGTGGCGGCTCAGCTTCTCGAAGCCGTCTTTGGTCACGACATAGCAATCGCCGATATTGCAGCCCGCCGACAAGGGTTCAAGCCATTGGGCGTGGAGCACGAACACCATGCCCTCCTCCAGTCGGTCGTAATTATGCGAGGAGATGTTGAAGCTGTTCTGGGAACCCGCCATGCCGATGGAATGGCCGAGGTTGGGATTATGAGGGCCATGCGTCGCGGGATAGACGTGCATCAGCTTTCGCCCCTGCGCCTCCCAGTCGATGTCCTGGACATATTGCCGGGGAATGAGGCGCGCGCCGCCATCCGGCATCGCAGACCAGTTATAGGGCATGGTCCGCGCCTCCGGGGAGGCAAGAAGACCCAGCTCGATCATCGGTTCGAAGGCGGCATTGTTGACGTCCCGCATCAGCGCACCCGGCTTGATCAACGATTCAGCCCGCTTCACACCCTCGGTGCAGGCGGCAAGCACGTCCTCCTGGCGCTGGGTGATCGCGCCGACGGCGATCATGCGGGCGGTCTGCGCGGTGTAGCCGCGATAGGTAACGTTGGAAATGTAGAGGTTGATGAGATCGCCGGGCCGGACGATGTGCCCATAAGGCTTGCCGCAATGGGTGCCGAATTCGTTGATCCCGATCTGGTAGCCGTCGCCGGTCTCGCCACCCAGCGCAAGCTGGGCGCAGGTGAACGCCGCGTAGATCTCGTGGTCCGTCACACCGGGCTTCGCGACATGATAGGCGGCCTGCGTCGCGATGCTTGCCAGTTGCGCGGCGGCGCGGAACATCTCGATCTCGCGCGGCGAGCGCACCTTCTGCATACGATCCAGTATGCCGTTATCGGCAATGAACCGGCTCTTGGGAAGCATCGCTTCAAGAGCCGCCCAGAAGGTCAATGAGGTCCGGTCGCCGATCCGGCCGATTTGTGCCGATGCAAGGCCGAGATTGCCAAGAACTTCCGCGCATTTTTCGGCGGTCTTGACCACCGAGTCTCCCGGCCGATCGGCATATTCCCGTCCGATCGGGCCGACCTGCCAGATTTCATCGACC
Organism: Xanthobacteraceae bacterium; assembly: GCA_041287585.1. Lineage (GTDB taxonomy): Bacteria > Pseudomonadota > Alphaproteobacteria > Rhizobiales > Xanthobacteraceae > Ancylobacter. The sequence continues at coordinate 553 of JBGGNI010000149.1, read as the reverse complement.
AGAACGGGCTCGCCTCCGGGGGGCAGCAGAACCGACTGCGTGAAGAAGGACAAAAGCACCATCGCCTTGTCGGCATCTGTCTGGATGATCAGCACATCCTCGCGCATCCAGTCGCAGATGTAGCGAAGATAGGCGTTCGAGGTGTGAAACCAGCCGACGCCGCCGGTGTGGACGATGAGGGCATCGTGCCCGGCTTCCACCGCCTGCCGACGAATCCGGCGCAGACGTTCCTCGAATTCCTCCACCGGAAGCGGCAGCGGCGCGGAAAACGCGAAATCTGGCTCGAAGTCGGCAAGCAGAGATCCGATACCACGAGCGGCGGCAGGTGCCGGGCGGACATTCATCACGGGATTCCTTGGTACTTTGAACAGGATTGGGCGCGCGCGATCAGGACGGGCGCGGCGCGAGGACGCGCCGGGCGATAAGCAGCCCGATCAGCGTCACGCCGATCAGGATTCCGGAGATCGCGGCGACCCGGACATCAAGCGATTCCTCGATCAGCGCAAACATCCGCAAGGGAAGCACGGTGGTCTGGGCATCGGCGAGGAACAGG
>JBGGNI010000148.1:0-13676 GCA_041287585.1 Xanthobacteraceae bacterium | reverse complement strand
CCGGCTGCCGGCCGGCAACCAGGTGCTGTGCACGCTGCGCGATCCCGCCGTTCCCGCGCTCGCAGCCCGGCTCGGCACCACACGCTCGGCGGCGGCGCTGGAGCTGTGGCGCCCGCATCTGGCCGGCGCGCTGGTCGCCATCGGCAATGCCCCCACCGCGCTGTTCCACCTCATGGAGATGCTGGCGGAAGGTGCGCCGCGGCCGGCGGCGATCCTCGGCATTCCGGTCGGCTTCGTCGGCGCCGCCGAATCGAAGGCGGCGCTGGAGCAAGGCGGCCACGGCGTGCCCTGGCTGGTGGTGCGCGGCCGGCTCGGCGGCAGCGCCATGGCGGCGGCGGCGGTGAACGCCTTGGCGAGGCCGGGCCTATGAAGACGGGCCGGCTGATCGGCGTCGGCGTCGGGCCGGGCGATCCGGAACTGATGACGCTGAAGGCGGTGCGCGCGCTGGGCACCGCCGATGTGGTCGCTTATTTCGCCAAGCTCGGCAATGGCAGCCACGCCCGCGCCATCGCCTGCGGGCATTTCCCGCCGGGCGTCGAGGAAGTCGGGCTCGGCTATCCGGTCACCACCGAGGCGCACCGCCACCACGCCGCCTATCGCGAGGCGATGGGCGCGTTCTATGAGGCCGCCGCCGCCACGCTCGCCGCCCATCTCGACCGCGGCCGCACCGTCGCCGTGCTCTCGGAGGGCGACCCGCTGTTCTACGGCTCATACATGCACCTGCATGTGCGCCTGGCGCCGCGCTACCCCACCGAGGTGGTGGCGGGCGTCACCGGCATGTCCGGCTGCTGGTCGCTGGCCGGCGCGCCGATCGCCCAGGGCGACGATGTGCTGGCGGTGCTGCCCGGCACGCTGGAGGAGGACGAGCTGGCGCGCCGGCTTAGTGAGGCCGATGCGGCGGTGATCATGAAGGTCGGCCGCAACCTGCCGAAGATCCGCCGCGCGCTGGAGCGCACCGGCCGGCTGGAGCGCGCGCTCTATATTGAGCGCGGCACCATGGAGGGCGGGCGCTGCGAACCGCTGGCCGCCCGCAGCGAGGAGCCGGCACCCTATTTCGCCATCGTGCTGGTGCCGGGCTGGGAGGTGCGGCGGTGAGCGGGCGCCTTGTCGTGGTCGGTCTCGGTCCCGGCGATGCGCGCTTCCTAACGCCGCAGGCGCAGGCTGAGCTGGAGCGCGCCGAAGCGCTCTACGGCTATGGGCCGTATCTCGACCGCGTGCCGCTGCGCCCCGGCCAGCAGCGTTTCGCATCCGACAATAGGCAGGAACTCGACCGCGCCGGTGCCGCGCTCGCCCATGCGGCGGCGGGCGCGCAGGTGGCGATGGTGTCGGGCGGCGATCCCGGCGTGTTCGCCATGGCGGCGGCGGTGGTGGAGGCGGTGGAAGCCGGCCCGGCGGCGTGGCGCGCGCTGGATATCGAGGTGGTGCCGGGCATCACCGCCATGCTGGCGCTGGCCGCCCGCACCGGCGCGCCGCTGGGCCATGATTTCTGCGCCATCTCGCTGTCCGACAACCTCAAGCCGTGGGAACGGGTGGAGCACCGGCTGCGGCTGGCGGCGCAAGCCGGTTTCGTCATGGCGCTGTACAATCCGGTCTCGAAAGCCCGGCCCTGGCAGCTCGGCCGTGCCTTCGCGCTGCTGCGCGACGTTCTGCCGCCCACCACGCCGGTGCTGTTCGGCCGCGCCGTCGGCCGGCCGGATGAGCGCATAAAGCTGGTGCCGCTGGCGAGCGCCGATGCGGCGGACGCCGACATGGCGACCTGCCTCATCGTCGGCTCCGGTGAAACGCGCATCGTCGAGCGACCGGGACGCGCCCCGCTCATCTACACGCCGCGCTCCGCGCGAGCGCCCGCATGAGCGAACCCTGGCTCACCGTGCTCGGCATCGGCGAGGACGGCCGCGCCGGCCTCTCCCCGGCCGCGCAGGCGTGCCTCGACGCGGCGCACATCGTGTTCGGCGGGCGCCGGCACCTCGCTCTGGCCGGGGTGGCGCACGGGCGCACCTGGCCGAGCCCGTTCGAGCGCGGCGTCGAGGAGGTGCTGGCGCTGCGCGGCCGGCCGGTCTGCGTGCTGGCCTCGGGCGACCCGTTCCTCCACGGCGTCGGCGCCACGCTCGCCCGCCGCGTGCCGGCGCAGGAGATGCGGGTGCTGCCGGCGCCCTCCGCCTTCAGCCTCGCCGCCGCTCGGCTCGGCTGGGCGCTCCATGAGGTCGACAGCCTGTCGCTGCACGGCCGGCCGCTGGAACTGGTGCGGCCCCACCTCCAACCCGGCCGCCGCCTGCTGGCCTTGACCTCGGACGGGCAGGGCCCGGCCATGCTGGCCGCGCTGCTGGCGGCGGGCGGCTTCGGTGCCTCGCGTCTCCATGTGCTGGAAGCGCTCGGCGGGCCGCGCGAGCGGGTGCGCACCGCGCCGGCGGCGGGCTTCGCACTCGACGACATCGACCCGCTGAACCTGGTCGGCATCGAGGTGGCGGCGGCGCCGGGCGCGCGCATCCTGCCGCGCACGGCGGGGCGGGCGGAGGCGCTGTTCGAGCATGACGGCCAGATCACCAAGCGCGAGGTGCGCGCGGTGACGCTGGCGGCGCTGGCGCCGCGCCGCGGCGAAATGTTGTGGCACATCGGCGCCGGGTCGGGTTCCATCGGCATCGAATGGCTGCTGGCGGACCCCTCGCTGCGCGCGCTCGCCGTCGAGGCGCGGGCCGACCGCGCGGCGCGCATCGCCCGTAACGCGCTCGCCTGCGGCGTGCCGGGGCTCACCGTGGTGCAGGGCGAAGCGCCCGCCGCGCTCGCCGGGTTGCCGGGGCCGGATGCGGTGTTCGTCGGCGGCGGCGCCAGCGAGGCGGTGCTCGATGCGGCGATCGGCGCCTTGCAGTCCGGCGGCCGGCTGGTGGTGAATGCGGTGACGCTGGAGACCGAGGCGTTGCTGATCGCGCGCTACGGTGCGCTGGGCGGGGACCTCGTGCAGATCGCCGTCGCCCGCGCCGCACCGGTGGGCGGCTTCAGCGGCTGGAGCCCGTTCCGGCCAGTCACGCAATGGAGCTGGATCAAGCCATGATCGTGGCAGGCGTCGGCAGCCGGCGTGGGGTTACGGAGCGCGAGGTGCGCGCCGCCATCGAGGGCGTGCTGGAGCGCCACGGGCTGGCGCTGGCCGACCTGTCTCTGCTCGCCACCCCGGCGATCAAGGGCGGCGAGGCCGGCATCGCGGAGGCCGCGGCCCGGCTCGGCCTGCCGCTCATCCTGGTGCCGCAGGCGCAATTGGAGGCCGCCGGCAAGCGCGCCGTCACCCGCTCGGAGCGGGTCGTCGCGCTGCTCGGCGTGCCGTCGGCCGCCGAGGCGGCGGCGCTGGCGGCGGGCGGCGCGCTGGCGCGGCTGCTGGGTCCGCGCTTCGTGCTGGGGCCGGTCACCTGCGCGCTGGTGCAGCGGGAGGCGCAGGCGTGAGCGTGCATTTCATCGGCGCCGGGCCGGGCGCCGCCGATCTCATCACCGTGCGCGGCCGCGACCTGCTGGCCCGCTGCGCGGTGTGCCTCTATGCCGGCTCGCTGGTGCCTTTGGAACTGCTGGCCTGGTGCCCGCCCGGCGCCCGCCTCATCGACACCGCCCCGCTCTCGCTCGACGACATCGAGGCCGAATGTGTTGCCGCCGACCGCGCCGGGCTGGATGTGGCGCGGCTGCACTCCGGCGATCTCTCGATCTATTCCGCGGTGGCCGAGCAGATCCGCCGGCTGGAGGCGCGCGGCATCGCCTATACGCTGACCCCCGGCGTGCCGGCCTTCGCCGCTGCCGCCGCGCTGCTGGGCCGCGAACTCACCGTGCCGGAAGTGGCGCAGTCCGTGGTGCTGACGCGGGTGCCGGGCCGCGCCTCCGCCATGCCGCCCGGCGAGACGCTCGACGCCTTTGCCGCGACGGGGGCGACCCTGGTGCTGCATCTGTCGATCCATGCGCTTGAGCGTATCGCCGCTCAGCTGGTGCCGCATTACGGCGCGGACTGCCCGGCGGTGGTGGTGGTGGAAGCCACCCGCCCGAACGAGCGCACGGTGACGGGCACGCTGGCCGATATCGCCGGGCGCTTTGCCGCTGCGCCGGCGGAGCGGGCGGCGCTCATATTGGTCGGCCCGGCGCTGGCGGCGCGGGATTTTCGCGAGAGCGCGCTGTACGATACCGCCTATCAGCGCCGCTTCCGGGGGCGCGAATGAGGCTGGAGAGCGGGCTCAGCTTCCGGAGAAGGTTGGACCCGCGGGGTGCGTGCTTCGAGGCCGCCCTGCGGTCGGCGCCTCAGCATGACGAGGTCGGTGATTGCCATGCGAATACGAGCGTCATCCTGAGGCGCCCGAGCAACGCTCGGGCCTCGAAGGACGCACACCGCTGTTGCCAGTCCCGGCGCCGCCTTCGAGACTTTGCCGGACGAACTCTAGCCGTCCCCGAACCCCGCCCGCCCCATCAGCCGTCCCTCGCGGTCGAACACGGTCACCTCCACCGCGCTGCCGCTGCCCGCCAGCACCGCGCCAGCGGTGGCGCGGGCGCGGGCGGCGATGGCATCGCCCAGCGCCAGCCCGGCCGCGGCTGCATGGGCGAAGGCTTCCGCCACGGTGTTGGCCTGCGCGATGCGCCCCGCGAGCACGTCGTCGCCGCCGAGTTCGGCGGCAAGCCGCGCCAGCGCGGCGAGGTCGGCTTCGCCGCGCTTGGAATGCAGATCGAGCCGCCCCTGCGCCAGCTTGGTCATCTTGGCGAGGCCGCCGGCCACCGTGACTCGGGCCACCGGATGGGCACGCAGATATTTCAGCATGCCTCCGGCGAAATCGCCCATGTCGATCAAGGCGGTCTCCGGCAGGCCGTGCAGCTTCTGCACCGCGGCCTCCGAGGCCGCCCCGGTGGCGCCCGCCACATGATCGAGCCCGATGGCGCGGGCGACGTCGATGCCGCGATGGATGGAGTGGATCCAGGCGGCGCAGGAAAACGGGATGACGATGCCGGTGGTGCCCAGCACCGACAGGCCGCCGACAATGCCGAGCCGGCCGTTCAGCGTGCGCTCCGCCAGCCGCTCGCCATCCTCGATGCCGATCTCGACCTCGGCATCGGCACTGGCGCCAAATTCGGCGGCGACCTCGCTGAGCCCCTCCGCGATCATGCGGCGCGGAACCGGGTTGATCGCCGGCTCGCCGGGCGCCAGAGCGAGCCCCGGCCGCGTCACCGTGCCGACGCCGGGCCCGGCGAAGAAGCGCACGCCGGCGCCGGCCGGGGCGCGGCGCACGGTCGCCAGCACCAAAGCGCCGTGGGTCACGTCCGGGTCGTCGCCGGCGTCCTTCACCACGCCCGCGGTGGCGGTGCCGGCACCGAGCGTGTGGGTGGCCAGCGCAAAGCTCGGCCGCTCGCCGCCGGGCAGGCGCACCTCCACCGGGTCCGGGAACACGCCGGTCAGCAGCGCCCGGAACGCCGCCTTGGCGGCGGCGGCGGCGCAGGTTCCGGTGGTCCAGCCCCGGCGCAACGGGCGGTGCGGCGTGTCATCCATACGCTTTTCTATAGGACGCCCGGCGCCATGGTGCACGTATGAGCGCGCGCGGCTTCATCATCGGCGCGCCGCGCTCCGGCTCGGGAAAGACCACGGTCACGCTCGGCCTCATCGCCGCGCTGCGGCGGCGCGGCGTGCCGGTGCGGGCGGCCAAATCCGGGCCGGACTATATCGACCCCGCCTTCCACGCCGCCGCCAGCGGGCAGCCGGGGCTGAACCTCGACAGCTTCGCCATGCCGCCGGACCTGATCGACGCGCTGGCCGGGGCGGCCGCACGCGACGCCGAGTTGCTGGTGATCGAAGCCTCGATGGGGTTGTTCGACGGCGTCATGGGCGAGCCGGGCCGCACCGGGGCGGCGGCGGACCTGGCGGCGCGGCTGGGCCTGCCGGTGCTGCTGGTGCTGGACATTTCCGGCCAGTCGCAATCGGCCGCCGCCGTGGTGCGCGGCTTTGCCGGGCACGACCCTCTGGTGCGCATTGCCGGCGTGGTGCTGAACAAAGTGGCGAGCGAGCGCCACCACGCGCAGGCCGCGCATTCTATCGAGGCGCTCGGCGTGCCGGTGCTGGGCAGCGTGCCGCGCGAGGCCGGGCTCGCGCTGCCGGAGCGCCATCTCGGGCTGGTGCAGGCGCAGGAACACCCGCAACTGGCGGCGCATCTGGCGCGGCTCGCCGATATGGCGGAAGCCCATCTGGCGCTGGACGCGATCCAGGCGCTGGCGTCTCCGCTGACGGTCGCCAACGGGGCGGCGGTGGCGTTACCGCCGCCAGGCCGGCGCATCGCGCTGGCCCGCGATGCCGCCTTCAGCTTCGTCTATGAGCATGTGCTTGACGGCTGGCGGCGGCACGGCGCGCAGATCGTGCCGTTTTCCCCCCTCGCCGACGAGGCGCCGCCGGCGGACTGCGATGTTTGCTGGTTGCCCGGCGGCTATCCCGAACTGCACGGCGCCCGGCTCGCCGCCGCGCGGCAGTTCCACGACGGCATGGCGGCGTTCGCGGCCACGCGGCCGGTGCATGGCGAGTGCGGCGGGTACATGGTGCTCGGCACCGCCGTTGAAGACGCCGAGGGGGTGGTTCACCCCATGCTCGGCCTGCTCGGCCATGCCACCAGCTTCCGCCGCCGCAAGCTCAATCTCGGCTATCGGCAGGCGCGGCTGCTGGAAGGTGGCACCATCGGCGCCGCCGGGCTGCGGCTGCGCGGCCACGAATTCCATTATGCCACCGTGACGGAGCCGGGCACCGATACCCCGCTCGCCGCGCTGGCGGACGGCCAGGGGCGGGCGCTGGGCATGTCCGGCAGCCGGCGGGGCCCGGTTTCCGGCGGCTTTTTCCACATCATCGCCACCGAGGGCGCCCAATGACCGCGATCCGCCGCCTGCTCGTCGCCGCCGCCGGCCTGTTCGGCCTCGCCGGGGTTGCCGCTTCCGCCGCCAGCGCCCATGCGGTGGCGGACCTGCGCTTGTCCACCGCCGCCGATTTCCTACTGCTGCACGCCGCCGCGCTCGCCGCCGTCGCCGCGCTCGGCGCCGCCACCGGCAAGCCCCGCGCGATCGCCGATTTCGCCGGTATCGGGCTGATGCTGGGCACACTGGTGTTCTGCGGCGATCTTGTCGCGCGTGCGTTGCTCGGCGGCGGTATTTTTCCCATGGCCGCGCCGGCCGGCGGGTTTATGCTGATGGCCGGCTGGGCGGTTCTGGCGGCGAGCGCTTTCGAGCGCGTGCGTCGGCAGTAAGTTGGCCAGAACGTTGCATAGGCCGAAGCAAGGCACGACCGCGCCGGGCCGGGCGGGTCGACGTAGTGTCCCAATGGGAGCAAGAGCAGCACATGACAGTCGAGGTTGAGGGGCAGACGCTCGTGAAGACCGCCGCGCCGGAGCCAGGAGCGACCGACGACGTCGCCAAGTTCCGCGCCGCCGTCATCGCCAAGCTCACCTATGCCGTCGGCAAGAACCCGGCCGCCGCCAGCGACCGCGACTGGTTTCTGGCCACCGCGTTCGCCACGCGCGACCGCATCGTCGACCGGTGGATCAACTCCACCCGCCAGACCTATTCGGAAGGCCGCAAGCGGGTCTATTACCTCTCGCTGGAATTCCTGATCGGCCGGCTGCTGTTCGACGCGCTGACAAATCTCGAAATGCTGGACACGGTGCGCGCCGCGCTCGGCGATCTCGGCGTCGATCTCGACCGGCTGCGCCAGGTGGAGCCGGATGCCGCGCTGGGCAATGGCGGCCTCGGCCGGCTGGCCGCCTGCTTCATGGAAAGCATGGCGACGCTGTCGATCGCCGCCTATGGCTACGGCATCCGCTACGACCACGGCCTGTTCCGCCAGGTGGTGAAGAACGGTTGGCAGCAGGAATACCCGGAAGACTGGCTGTCGTTCGGCAACCCCTGGGAGTTCGAGCGGCCGGAGGTGTTTTACGATGTCGGCTTCGGCGGCTCGGTCGAGGCGGTGTCGGTGCCCGGCGGGCGCAAGAAGCAGGTCTGGCACCCCGGCGAGACGGTGGAGGCGGTGGCCTACGACACCCCGATCATCGGCTGGCGCGGCCGGCATGTGAACACGCTGCGGCTGTGGTCGGCCCGCGCGGCGGACCCGCTGCGGCTCGACGCCTTCAACCAGGGCGACCATGTCGGTGCGCTGGCGGAGCAGGTGCGGGCCGAGGCGATCTCGAAGATTCTCTACCCCAGCGACGCCACTCCGGCGGGCCAGGAACTGCGACTGCGCCAGGAGTATTTCTTCACCGCCGCCTCGCTGCACGATCTGATGCGCCGCCATGTCGACAGCTTCGGCGACGTGCGCTCGCTGCCCGACAAGGTGGCGATCCAGCTCAACGACACCCATCCGGCCATTGCGGTGGCCGAATTGATGCGCCTGCTGCTCGACGAATACGACATCGAGTGGGACGAGGCGTGGGACATCACCAACCGCACCATTTCCTACACCAACCACACTTTGCTGCCGGAGGCGCTGGAGACCTGGCCGGTGCCGCTAATGGAGCGGCTGCTGCCGCGCCATATGCAGGTGATCTACATGATCAACGCCATGCACCTCGATTCGGTGCGGCAGAAATTCCCCGGCGACGATGCTCTGCTCTCCTCGGTCTCGCTCATCGAGGAAGGCCACGGCCGGCGCGTGCGCATGGGCAACCTCGCCTTTCTCGGCTCGCACAGCATCAACGGCGTCGCCGGGCTGCACAGCGACCTGATGAAGGTCACGGTGTTCAAGGACTTCAACACGGTCTTCCCCGACCGCATGAACAACAAGACCAACGGCATCACCTTCCGCCGCTGGCTCAACCAGTCCAATCCCGGCCTCACCCGGCTGCTGGTCTCGGTGTGCGGGCCGAAGGTGCTGGACGATCCTTCGGCGCTCGCCAAGCTGCTGCCGCTGGCGGCGGACGGTTCCTTGCACGAAAAGTTCGCCGCCGTGCGCCGGCAGAACAAGGTGGCGCTGGCCCGGCTGATCCGCGACCGCATGGACATCAAGGTCAATCCGGGTGCGATGTTCGATGTGCAGATCAAGCGCATCCACGAATACAAGCGGCAACTGCTCAATATTCTGGAAACCATCGCGCTCTACGACGCCATGCGGGCCAACCCCACCAAGAACTGGGCGCCGCGGGTGAAGATCTTTGCCGGCAAGGCGGCGGCGAGCTATTACCAGGCCAAGCTCATCATCAAGCTGGCCAACGACGTGGCGCGCATCGTCAATGACGACCCCACGGTGCGCGACCTGCTCAAGGTGGTGTTCCTGCCCAACTACAATGTCAGCCTCGCCGAGATGATCATCCCGGCCGCCGACCTGTCCGAGCAGATCTCCACCGCCGGCATGGAAGCCTCCGGCACCGGCAATATGAAGATGGCGCTCAACGGCGCGCTCACCATCGGCACGCTGGACGGCGCCAATGTCGAAATCCGCGAGCATGTCGGGCCGGACAACATCTTCATCTTCGGGCTCACTGCGGCCGAGGTCGAGGAACGCCGGCGCAGCGGCATCGACGAGGAAGGCGCCATCCACGCCTCGCCCAATCTCGGCGAGGTGCTGGATGCGGTGGAGTCCGGCGTCTATTCCCACGACGAGCCGGACCGCTTCAAGCCTCTCACCAATGCGTTGCGCCACCACGACTATTTCCTGGTGACGCCGGACTTCGATTCCTACTACCAGGCCCAGCGCTCGGTCGACGCGCTGTGGAACACGCGCAGCGAATGGTGGACCAAGAGCCTGATCAACACCGCCAATATGGCCTGGTTCTCCTCCGACCGGACCATATCGGAATATGCCGCCGACATCTGGAACGTGCCGGTTCGCACGGTCGGGTGAGGCGCGGCCGGCGGCGGTGCCAAGGCGCCGCCGCCTCTCGCATGCACCAACGTACCACTTCCGTGCTGGACTTCGGGGCGCAGGGGTGGAACCTTTGTCCGCATGAGCGCTTAGTCCGGCGGTCACGGCGTGGAAAGGGCAGGGCAGCATGTGCGCGTGGCGGGCGCCCGAAGCGGACGTCGACGCACTGGTCGGTGCACGCCATGCCGATCCGTTTGCCGTGCTCGGCGCCCATGAGACCACAGCAGGCCTCGTCATCCGCGCCTTCGTGCCGGATGCGCAGACGCTGGAGGCGATCGGGGACGACGGCAACGTCTTCCTCGCCCTTGAGCATCGCAACCCCGCCGGTTTCTTCGAAGGGCTGGTCGCCGATCGCCCCGCCTGGGCGCGCTACCGCCTGCGGGCGCGCAACGAGGGCGGGCAGTGGGAGTTGAGCGACCCTTACGCCTTCGGCCCCATGCTCGGCCCGCTGGACGATTATCTGCTGCTGGAGGGCACCCACAAGCTGCTCTATCAGAGGCTCGGCGCCCATGCCATGGAGCATGAAGGCGTGGCGGGCGTGGGCTTTGCGGTGTGGGCGCCCAATGCGACGCGCGTTTCGGTGGTGGGCGATTTCAATCGCTGGGACGGCCGCCTGCACCAGATGCGCAAGCGCATCGACAGCGGCCTGTGGGAGCTGTTCGCGCCGGGCATCGACGAGGGCGTGGTCTATAAATACGAGATCGCGGCCGCGGACGGCCATGTGCTGCCGCTGAAGGCCGACCCGTTCGGCTTCCGCGGTCAGTTTCGCCCGGACACCGGCTCGGTGGTGGCGCGCACCGACAGCTTCGCCTGGGACGATGCCGCTCACCTCACAGCGCGGGCGCAGGGCGAGGCGCGCGCGAAGCCGATGGCGATCTACGAGGTGCATCTCGGGTCCTGGCGCCGCGGCGAGGGCAATCGCTTCCTCAGCTATGACGAACTCGCCGACCAGCTGATTCCCTATGCGGCCTGGATGGGCTTCACCCATCTCGAATTGCTGCCGATCTCCGAACACCCGCTGGATGCCTCCTGGGGCTACCAGCCGATCGGCATGTTCGCGCCCACCAGCCGGTTTGGCGACCCTGCCGGTTTCGCCCGCTTCGTCGATCGCGCCCACCAGGCCGGGCTGTCGGTGCTGCTGGACTGGGTGCCGGCGCACTTCCCCACCGACATTCACGGCCTCGCCCATTTCGACGGTGGCCCGCTTTATGAGCATCCCGACCCGCGGCGCGGCTTCCACCCGGATTGGAACACCGCGATCTATGATTTCGGCCGCCGCGAGGTGGCGAATTTCCTGGCCGCCAGCGCGCTGTATTGGCTGGACCGCTTCCACATAGACGGGCTGCGCGTCGATGCGGTGGCCTCGATGCTGTACCTGAATTATTCGCGCAAGGACGGCGAATGGGCGCCCAACCCGGACGGATCGAACGACAACAAGGACGCCGTCGCCTTTGTTCGCCGGGTCAACGAACTCAGCTATGCCGAACATCCCGGCACGGTGATGATCGCGGAGGAATCCACCTCCTGGGCCGGAGTGTCGCGCCCGGTGCATGAAGGCGGGCTCGGCTTCGGTTTCAAGTGGAACATGGGGTGGATGCACGATACGCTCGATTACATCGCGATGAATCCGGCCTATCGGCGTTGGCACCACAGCAAGATCACCTTCGGCCTCATGTATGCCTTTTCGGAGAATTTCGTGCTGCCGCTCTCGCACGACGAAGTGGTCCACGGCAAAGGAACGATCCTTAGCCGGGTAAGCGGAGACGATTGGCAGCAGTTCGCCACCGTGCGGGCCTATTACGGGCTGATGTGGGCCTATCCCGGCAAGAAGCTGCTGTTCATGGGGCAGGAATTCGCCCAGCGCGGCGAATGGAGCGAGGAGCGCTCGCTGGACTGGCATCTGGCGGATGCCGGCCCGTACCATCGCGGCGTGCAGCTTCTGGTCCGCGACCTCAATCACCGCCATCGCGACATCCCGGCGCTGCATGCGTTCGATTGCGAGCCGCGCGGCTTTTCCTGGGTGGTGGTGGACGATGCCGAGCACTCGGTGTTCGCCTGGCTGCGCTTCGGCGCGGAGGGCGATGCGCCGGTGCTGGCGGTTTCGAACTTCACCCCGGTGCCGCGGTTCGGCTACCGCATCGGCCTGCCCCGCGCCGGGCGCTGGCGCGAGGTGCTCAACACCGATGCGCCGGTCTATGGCGGGTCGGGCATCGGCAATTTCGGCGCGGTCTATGCGCACGAGCACCCCTCGCACGGCCAGCCGGCCAGCGCCGAGGTGACGTTGCCGCCCCTCGCCACGCTCTATTTTCACTGGACGGGGGACTGAGAGCACGCTCGGTCGCCACGGAACAAAAACTTGGGGGAGAATGCGATGACCAGGCCGCCGGCTATCAATGCGCCGATCGCGCGCTCCGCCATGGCCTATGTGCTGGCCGGCGGGCGCGGCAGCCGGCTGATGGAACTCACCGACCGGCGCGCCAAGCCGGCGGTGTATTTCGGCGGCAAGTCGCGCGTCATCGACTTCGCGTTGTCGAATGCGCTGAATTCCGGCATCCGCCGCATCGGCGTCGCCACCCAGTACCAGGCGCACAGCCTGATCCGCCACATGCAGCGCGGCTGGAACTTCTTCCGCCCCGAGCGCAATGAGAGCTTCGACGTGCTGCCGGCGAGCCAGCGCGTTTCGGAAAACATGTGGTATGTCGGAACGGCGGACGCCGTCTATCAGAACCTCGACATCATCTCGGACTACGGCCCGAAATACATCATCATACTGGCCGGTGATCACATCTATAAGATGGATTACGAGTCGATGCTTCAGCAGCACGTCGACCAGGGCGCGGACGTCACCGTCGGCAGCCTGGAGGTGCCGCTCGAAGAAGCCAGCGGTTTCGGCGTGATGCATGTGGACACCGAAGACCGCATCCTGTCCTTTCTGGAAAAGCCGAAGAACCCGCCGCCGATGCCTGGCGATCCCGACAAGGCGCTGGCCAGCATGGGCATTTATGTCTTCGCGCTGGATTTCCTGGTGGACCAGCTCCGCCGCGACGCCGCAGACCCCAATTCCTCGCACGATTTCGGCAAGGACATCATTCCCTACATCGTCAAGCACGGCTCGGCGCGGGCGCACCATTTCTCCCGCTCCTGCGTGCGTTCCAGCTCGGAAGTGGCGCCATACTGGCGCGACGTCGGCACGGTGGACGCCTATTGGGAAGCCAATATCGACCTCACCGAAGTGGTGCCCGAACTCGACCTCTATGACCGCGACTGGCCGATCTGGACCTATGGCGAGATCACCCCGCCGGCCAAGTTCGTGCACGATGTGGAAGGCCGGCGCGGGCGGGCGGTGCAGTCGCTGGTGTCGGGCGGCTGCATCATTTCCGGCTCGCGGGTGCGGCGCAGCCTGCTGTTCACCGGGGTGCGGATGCATTCCTACGGCGCCATCGAGAACGGCGTCATCCTGCCCTATGTGCAGATCGGCCGGCATGCCCGGCTGAGCAATGTGGTGATCGACGCCAATGTGCGCATCCCAGACGGCCTGGTGGTCGGCGAAGACCCGGAATTGGACGCCAAGCGCTTCCGCCGCACGGAAAAGGGCATATGCCTCATCACCCAGTCGATGATCGACCGGCTGGAGATGTGAGGCGGGAATGGCCGAGCCCAAAGTCCTTTCGGTCGTCTCCGAGGTGTTTCCGCTGGTGAAGACCGGCGGCCTCGCCGATGTCGCCGGCGCGCTGCCGCTGGCGCTGGCCGGCGAGGGCATCGAGGTGCTGACCCTGGTGCCCGGCTATCCGGCGGTGCTGGCCAAGCTTGAGGCGGCCGAGCCGGTGCACGCCTTCGACCA
>JBGGNI010000147.1:0-26851 GCA_041287585.1 Xanthobacteraceae bacterium | reverse complement strand
GCATCGTCTGCTTCGTCCGCGAGGGCGACGATCTGCGCGCCGGCGAGCGCTTCGGGCTGATCCGCTTCGGCTCGCGGGTCGACGTCTATCTGCCGGCCGGCAGCAAGCTCGGCGTCGCCGAGGGCCAGCGCAGCATCGGCGGCGAGACCGTGCTGGCGGAGCTGGCGGCCGAATCCGATCTCCCCACTGCAGCTTCCGACGGGTTCTGGGCGGACGTCGCTTTTCGGGTAAGCTGAGAGTTCGCAGCAGGAGTTCCGCCGATGCCGTCGCTGTTCCCGCCTTATGATCCGGATGCACCGGAGCGACGGCGCAAGCGTTTCCAGGCCGTGCCGTTGCGGCTGCTGATTCCCAATCTGGTGACGTTGCTGTCGCTGTGCGCCGGCCTCACCGGCATTCGCATGGCGATCGAGAACCGCATGGAACTGGCGCTCGGCGCCATCGTGCTGGCCGCTATTCTCGACGGCATGGACGGCCGCCTCGCCCGCATGCTGCAAGGCACCTCGCGGTTCGGCGCCGAACTCGACAGCCTGTCGGATTTCGTCTGCTTCGGCGTGGCGCCGGGTCTGGTTCTCTACATTTGGGGCCTGGAATCGCTCGGTTCGATCGGTTGGATCGCCGCGCTCGCTTTCGCCATCTGCGCCGGGCTGCGGCTCGCCCGTTTCAATGTCATGCTGGAAGACCCGAACCGGCCGCCCTTCGCCGGCGACTTCTTCACCGGCGTGCCCGCACCCGCCGGCGCGATCTGCGTGCTGCTGCCGATCTATCTCGAAATGATCGGCATGCCGCGCCTCATCGCCTCTCCGGCGCTGGCCGCGGCCTATTGCCTGGCCATTGCGGTGCTGATGGTCTCGAAGCTGCCGGCCTGGTCGGGCAAGAAGCTCGGCCGCCGCGTTCCGCGCGATGCCGTACTGCCGCTGTTCGTCTGCGTCGCGTTGTTCGTCGCGGTGTTTGTGAGCTGGCCCTGGCAGATGCTGGCGCTGCTCAGCGTGTCCTACCTCGCCACGCTGCCGTTCTCGGTTATGCGCTATGCGCAGCTGGCGCGCGAATATGAGCGCACCCACGTCGACATGCCGGGGCAAGGCGGCGCCGTGCCGACCGGCTCGGGCGAGCCGGCGGTCGATCCGCGGCGGGATCTTCTCAATTAACTGACGCGGGGACGACCGGCGAGGGCGGCGACACGCAGCGCGAGCGGCGTGGCGGGAAAGGCCTGCCGCAACATCTTCAGGGCTTCGGAATCGGAACGCGGTCGGGCACGATCGAGATGTTCGCACATCTGCCGGCGCAGGGTCGGCATGTCGGCGCCGCGCAACGGCCAGGATCGCACGGGGCCAGCCTCGCCGGCGAACACCGGCTCGCTCACCGCGACCGGAACGGCCTGAAGCACGGACAAGCCTGACACGCTGCGCATCAGAAGATCCCCCGATGACAAACGCGAATCAATCGAGTTTGCATATGGCCACATTGATCCGCTTTTTCGACGGACGCCACCAATAACGCACGGTCCGTGTGGCGGTTCCTCGATACAGGCGGCGAATCGGCAAGGGTCGGGGGGCGCAGGCCTCCACGTTCGCCTCAGCGCACCAGCGTCACCCGCCCGCCATCGGACGTCACCACGCCCTCGTAGCGGCCGCTGCCCGCGGTCTTGAGCCGGGCGGTAACCTTGCCGACATGGTTCTGCAGCACGATCTCGCTGCCCCAGAGGTCCCAACCCTTGGTCATGAAGATGTCGTTGGGGCAGGTCACGTCGGCGCTGGCGGCGAAGCCCGAAAGGCCGTGCTCTGTAGAGAGCTTCACCGGGCAGGTCTTCTGGCCGTCGTCCCATCCGAAGGTCCAGTCGCCGGCAAGCTGGGTGCGGGCGGCACCGGGCTCGGCGAAGGCGACGCCGCCGGGTGCGGCCGGGGCGGGCGCATTGATCGCCAGCGTATCGCTGGCGCGGCGCGGGGTGACGGCATCGCCGGCGGAGGCGGCGCCGGCCCCGAAAGCGGGCTGGGCTGCGGCAACGGCGGAACTTTCGACCGAACCGGTCGGCGCCGGAGTGATGGCGGAGCCGTCGGCGGTGGGCGCCGGGCTGGAGCCGAAGCCGTCGATCACGGTGCTGCACCCAGCCAGCAGCAGGGCGGCGACGGCCGACACGGCGGCGACACGGATACACATGGTTTCTCGAACTCCCCAGGACCGGCAATGCCGGCCCGCAACACGCGGCTCCCTTTCGCGGAACACGCTGCACTCATCGGGCAGGATCGTGGCGCGAGCGTGACCCCGCCGGCCGGTATCGCGGCGCATGGTAAACGAAGTCTTGCTATGAGCGTGCCGATGCTGCATCGCCCGATGGACGCTCGGGCCTGCGCGCGCTATGTGCGATGCAGCAATCGCGGAGGCGCCCATGTACCAGATGCTCGATCCATCCACACTCGTCGTGCTGGTCACCGGCGCTACCTCTGGCATCGGCGCGGCGGCGGCGCGGCGCTTCGTGAAGGCCGGCGCGCGGGTGGTGGGAACGGGGCGGCGGGCGGACCGGCTGGTGGCGCTGCGCGACGATCTCGGCCCGCATTTCCATCCGCTGGAACTCGATGTGCGCGACAACGCGGCGCTGGTCGCGGCGCTGGCCGATCTGCCGCCGGAGTTCGCGCGCTTCAATGTGGTGATGGCCAATGCCGGCCTGGCGCTCGGGCTGGAGCCGGCGCACCGCGCCAGTCTTCAGGACTGGGACGACATGATCGAGACCAATATTCGCGGCCTGGTGCAGACCGTGCGGGCGACCCTGCCCGGCATGGTGGAGCGCGGCGAGGGGCATGTGGTGCTCACCGGCTCGGTCGCGGGCGACTACGCCTATCCGGGCGGCAACGCCTATGGCGCCACCAAGGCCTTCGTGAAGCAGTTCGGGCTCAATCTGGTTGCCGATCTCGCCGGCACCCATGTCCGTGTGACCAATATCGAGCCCGGCCTCACCGAGACCGAGTTCTCGCTGGTGCGCTTTCACGGCGACGATACCAAGTCCGACAAGGTCTATGAGGGCACCGAGCCGATGACCGGCGCGGACATTGCCGAGCAGATCTTCTTCTGCTGCACGGTGCCGCGCCATGTGAACATCACGCGGTTGCAGGCTTTCGCCACCTGCCAGAGCTTCGGCGGCCTGAAGATCACGCGCAGCTGAGACGCCTCTGATCAGGCGGCTTCTTCCGCGCTCTGGCCCGGCGTCAGGGTGGTTCGCAGCATTTCGGCGAGCCGGCGGGCGGCAGGGGTGGCGGCCGGCGACATCAACAGGCCGATCTCCAGGTCCGGCAGCGGCGGAAATCCCTCGGCGGTGCCCAGGCGCCGCCATTCCGGCGGCGCGGCGCACTCGGGCAGGGCGGTCAGGCACAGCCCGGTGTCCACGGCCGAATGGATGCCGCCCTGCGAGGAGGAGGTGCACGTCACCCGCCAGGAGCGGCCGGCCGCGTCGAGTGCCGCGGCGATGTGCGGCCGCACCCGGCAGCCGGTGGGGAACAGGGCAAGCGGCAGCGGGTCGCTGCGTTCCGGCCGGTGGCCGCGCGCTGCCAGCCAGAGCAGCCGCTCGCGCTTCAGAAGCTCGCCAGTTGGCCGCGCGAGATCCCGCGTGATCAGGGCGACGTCGAGTTGACCACGCTCCACCTCGGGCTCCAGCACCTTGGAAAGGTCGCAGCGGATGGATATTTCGACGCGCGGGTAGGCGGCGGCGAAGCGGGCGACGGTCGGGGTGAAATAGGCGTCGACATAATCGTCCGGCATGCCGAGCCGCACGCTGCCTTCCGGCGTGCCGCCCTTGAGATCGGCAAGCGCCTCGCTCTCATAGGCCAGCAGCCGGCGGGAGTGCGCCACCAGGCGCTCGCCGCTCTCGGTCAGCGCGATGCCGCGGCGCGAGCGCTCCAGCAGGCGCACGCCGAGCATGTCCTCCAGCTGCGCGATGCGCGCGGAAACCGCAGATTGGGTGCGACCAACGCGCTCGGCGGCGGCGGTGAATCCGCCGCTGTCCACGATGGCGATCAGCATTCCCAAGGACTCGGTGTCGAGATGGCGCATCGGCTCGTCTCCCAGCTCAAGCCGCAAATATGGGAAAACCATGTATCACAATTGGTGATAGATTAACAAAATAAATTCGCTTTATTGATTTTGCATGCGGCGCTAATCGAATGGTCATATCAGCGCGCCATATGCGTGCCATGCCGGCGGTGGATACCGCGCCGTGATTCCCCTTCGAGTTTTTACCATGTCCCCGCCGCCTTCGGCCTCCAATGGCTTTGCCGCCCCGCTGCCTCTGGGCGGGGGCGGCGTTCATGTTTCCGAGTTCGAGCAGGCCCGCCTGCGTCGGCACGCCTTTCTGGCGGTGGTCGTTGCAGCGGTCTGCATCGGTTTCTCGGCCATCTTCGTGCGCCTTGCCGATGTCGGCCCGGCGGCGATCGGCTTCTGGCGCCTGCTGTTTGCTTTGGGCCCCACCGCATTGTGGGCCTATGCCGAACGCCGTGGTGTCCGGGCGGGCGCCGTGCCGTCCTCCGGTGCGCGGTATAGGAGCCTGGCGCTGACGGTGCTGGCCGGCCTGTTCTTCGCCGCCGACCTCGTGCTGTTCCACGCCGGTCTTGCCCGCACCTCGACGGCAAACGGCGTGCTGCTGGGCAACATCGCACCGGTGTTCATCGTGCTGTTCGCCTGGGCCTGCCTCGGCGAGCGGCCGACCGCGGCGCTGGTGATAGCGCTGGCGCTCGCGCTTGGTGGGTCGGCCGTCATCGTGCTTGACAGTTCGCTGGGCGGTGGCTCGGCCAGCTTCATCGGCGATCTGATGTGCATCGCCGCCGCGTCCTGCTACGCCGCCTATATGATCGTCGTGCGCGGCATACGCAGGGACGGCGAACGCGCGGCGCTGGGCGGCGGCATGGTTGCGCTGATCTCCAGCGGCGCCGGCATGGTGTTTTGCCTTGTCTGGGCGATCGCGGCCGGGGAGCAGTTGGCGCCGGCGAGCCTGCAGGGCTTCCTCGCGGTGGCCGGCCTCGGCATCATCACCCACGCCTTCGGGCAGGGGCTCGCCACCTTCGCATTGGGCCGGCTGCCGGCCGGTCTGATCTCGGTGGTGCTGCTGCTTCAGATGGTGGTCGGTATGGGTATGGCCACCATGCTGTTCGGCGAAGTGCCGTCCTGGGTGGTGTTGGCGGGCGGCGGGCTCATCGTGCTCGGCGTCACCGCGGTGCGGCCGCGCTGAGCCACCCGTTGGCCGCCCCTTGCGGCGGCGGGTCGGCGGGTCTACCTCCTGTTCATCAGGACCCAAGGAGACGGACCATGCAGCCCAATCCCTTCGGCGGCGTCATCGAGAACCTTTCGGTGCAGCAGGTGAAGGCCGGGCTCGATGCCGGCACCATCCTGCTGGTCGATGTCCGCGAGCCGAACGAACTTGCCGCGGAATCGATTCCCGGTGCCGTCGACTTCCCGCTGTCGACCTTCGATCCGGCGGCGTTGCCCGAAGCCGGCGGCAAGCAACTGGTGTTTTCCTGCCGCTCCGGCCAGCGCTCGCAAAAGGCCGCCGCCGCCGCCCAGGCCGCCGGCCTCGATCTTCACCGCCACATGGCGGGCGGTATCCTGGCCTGGAAAGAGGCGGGGTTCGAGACGGTGAAGGGCTGAGCCTTACCCGAGAAGCCGCCCCGTCACCTCCCGCGTCGCCGCCACCAGCCGATCGGCCTGCGCTTCCGTGGTGGCGGGGCTGGCCAGCATCATGTCGTGGAACGGCGAGATCAGCACGCCGCGCACCAGCAGCGCGAGGTGGATCGCCGCCTCCAGCGCCGGGAAATGGGCCATGCGCGCCTGCGCGCCGTTGCGCGGCGGCGTTGCCGAGCGCACCACCTCGACCCGCGCCCCGCAGCGGGCGATGTGCCAGGGCAGGCCAGCTTCGCTCACCACCGCTGCGAGCCCCGCTTCCATGCGGTCGGCCAGCCGGTTCATGTGATCGAACGCCGCCGGCGTCGCCACGTGTTCGAGCGTTGCCCGCAGCGCGGCTAGCTGGAGCGGGCTGCCGGAGAGTGTCGTGCCGATGCCGGACCGGCCTTCGCCTGCCCGCGCCCGTACCGCGCGGAAGGCGTCGGCGACCGGCGCGCTCATGCCCCACACCGCGGCCGGGATGCCGCCGGCGATCGCCTTGCCGGCGACGAACAGGTCCGGCTCCAGCCCGAACGCGCGGCTATAGCCGCCGGGTCCGGTGGACAGCGTGTGGGTCTCGTCGATCAGCAGCAGCGTCCCGGTGCGGCGGGTGATCTCGCGCAGTCCGGCATGGAAGCCGGGTTCGGGCAGCACCATGGCGCAATTGGTGAGTACCGGCTCGGTGATGACGCAGGCGACGGTGCGGTCTACCAATGCCGCCTCCAGCGCGTCGAGATCGTTGAACGGCACGGCGCGGGTCAGCGCGCCGAGTTCGCGCGGTTCGCCCAGCAGGCCCGGCGCATTGACCGTGCGCCCGTCCGGGCCAAGCGCGACGAAGGTCTCGTCCACCGCGCCATGATAGGCGCCGTCGAACACCAGCAGCCGCGGCCGCCCGGTCACCGCCCGCGCGGCGCGAAGAGCGAAGCGGTTGGCGTCGCTCGCCGTGGTGGCGATCTGCCAGTGGGCGAGGCCGAACCGCTCGGCCAGCAGGTCGCCCACCGCCGCCGCATCCGGGCTCGGCAGCATGGTGGCAAGGCCCTGCCGCGCCTGGCGGGTCACCGCCTCCACCACCGCCTCCGGCGCATGGCCGAACAGCGCCGCGGTGTCGCCGAGACAGAAATCATCATAGGCGTGGCCGTCGAGATCGGTCAGCCGGGCGCCGGTGGCCTGCGCCACGATCAGCGGCACCGGGGTGGACCAGTCGCTCATCCAGTGCATCGGCACGCCGTCGAGCAGATGGGCGGCGGCGCCCGCGGCGGCGCGGGTGCGCGGCCGCATGCCGAGATAGAGCGCCTCCGCCTCAGCGCGCAGGGCGGCGGCGCGGGCGTGGCTGATGCCGGTCTCGGTGCGCAATGCCGCGCGTGCGTTCATCGGCGATATCCGTGGTTCAGCCCACCCATCCCCAGCGTCGCAGTTCGTCCCAGGTCTCGTCCAGCGTTTTCCGGGCGCGGGCGACCAGTTCGTCGATCTCGCCATGCGAGATAACCAGCGGCGGCGCAATGATCAGACGGTCGCGCACGGCGCGCATCACGAGGTTGTTCTTGAACGAGAAGTCGCGCGCCAGCGTGCCGGCCTTGCCGACATCCGGGAACTTGGTGCGGCCGGCCTTGTCCGGCGTCAGCTCCAGCGCGCCGACCAGCCCGACCATCGGCGCCTCGCCCACCAGCGGATGCTCGGCCAGCGCGCTCCAGCGGGCCTTGAGATAGGGGCCGACATCGTCCGCCACCCGCTCCACCAGCTTTTCGCGCTCCATGATGGCGAGGTTGGCCAGCGCGGCGGCGCAGGCCGCCGGGTGGCCGGAATAGGTGTAGCCATGGTTGAAGTCGCCGCCCTTCTCGATGAGCAGGTCGGCCACCCGGTCGGCCACCATCACGGCGCCCAGCGGCATGTAGCCGGAGGTGATGCCCTTCGCCATCACCAACAGGTCCGGCTTGGTGTCGAAGGTCTCGCAGCCGAACCAGCGCCCGGTGCGGCCGAAGCCGCAGATCACCTCGTCCGAGACGAACAGGATGTCGCGCTCGCGGCAGATGCGGGCGATCTCTGGCCAATAGGAGGCGGGCGGCACGATGACGCCGCCGGCGCCCTGCACCGGCTCGGCGATGAAGGCGGCGATGCGGTCTTCGCCCAGCGCGTCGATGGTCGATTCCAGCGCCCGCGCGGTGCGGATGCCGAACTCCTCCGGCGTCTCGCCCTGGCGCGCCTCGCCCCACCAATAGGGCTGGGCGATGTGGACGATGCCGGGAATCGGCAGGCCGCCCTGCGCATGCATCGGCGCCATGCCGCCCAGGCTCGCCGCCGCGACGGTGGAGCCGTGATAGGCATTGCGGCGGGAGATGATGATCTTCTTTTCCGGCTGCTCCCTGACATCGAAATAGCGCCGCACCAGGCGGATCACGGTGTCGTTGGATTCCGAGCCGGAGCCGGTGAAGAACACCCGGTTGAACTGCGGCGGCGTCAGTTCGGCCAGCTTGGCGGCGAGCGCGATGGCCGGCCGGTGGGTGGTCTTGAAGAAGGTGTTGTAATAGGGCAGCTCGCTCATCTGCGCGCGCACCGCCTCGACGATCTCCTCGCGCCCATAGCCGACATTCACGCACCACAGGCCGGACATGCCGTCGAGAATGCGGTTGCCGTCGGAATCCGTCAGCCACACCCCGTCGGCCCGCTCGATAACCCGCGCGCCCTCGGCGTTCAGCGCCTTGGTGTCGCTGAAGGGATGGAGATGGTGGGCGGCATCGAGCGCGCGCAACTCGGCGGTGGAAGCGGGCAGCATGGCGAGGGTTTCCGGCGGGTGAAAGCAGCGGCCGAGAATGTGATCACATTTTGCGTGCGTCAACCCCGGCGCTGTGGCATGAGAGCGCCCATGAGAGCGCCGCTGGCAGCAGCTTGACCGCGGCCCGCTCGCCATGGCCACAATCGGCCATGCCGCACCCCTAAAAGGTGGACCATGCCCGCGCCTGAAGCCGCCCGCGCCGCGGCGCCGAACGACGAACTCGCCGCCTATCTCGCCCGCGAGCCCGCACCCGAGATTGTGGAGGTGCTGCTGCCGGATACGCACGGCATCCTGCGCGGCAAATGGATTCCCGGCGGCGGGGCGTCCAAGATCTGGGGCGAGGGCGTTGCCATACCCAGCTCTATCTTCGGCCTCGACGTCTGGGGCCGCGAGGTGGAGGCCACCGGCATCCATATCGAGACCGGCGACAAGGACGGCTTGTGCCGCCCCGTTCCCGGCACGCTGAAGCCGGTGCCCTGGGCGGCGCGTCCGTCCGCCCAGGTGCTGCTGACCATGCACGAATCGGACGGCACGCCGAGCCCGTTCGACCCCCGCCACCGCCTTGCCCGGCAGGTGGCGCGGCTCAACGCGCGCGGGCTGTTTCCCTGCGTCGCCTTCGAACTCGAATTCTACCTGATGAAGCAGGCCCCCGGCGCCGACGGCGTGCCGGAGCCGGTGTTTGCGGCCGGCAACGGCCCGGCGCGGCAGAACATGTACGCCATGTCCGACCTCGACGCCTATGCGAACCTGCTGCACGAGGTGCGCGCCGCCGCCGCTGCCCAGGGCCTGCCGGCGGATACGGTGATCTCCGAGGCGGCGCCCGGCCAGTATGAGGTGAACCTCTATCACCGCACCGATCCCATGGCCGCGGCCGACGACGCCATTCTGCTGCGCCGGCTGATCGAGGGCGTCGCCCGCCGCCACGGGCTGCGCGCCAGCTTCATGGCCAAGCCGTTCCTGGAATTCGCCGGCTCCGGCATGCATGTGCATGTGAGCCTGCTGGACAGTACCGGCGCCAACGCCTTCGCCGCCGACCAGGGCCTGCTGGAGCGTGCCGCCGCCGGCATGCTGGCGACGATGGAGGAGACCGCCATCCTGTTCGTGCCCAGCTTCAACGGCTTCCGCCGGCTGGTGCCGGGCAGCTATGCGCCGACCGGCATCTCCTGGGGCTACGACAACCGATCGGTGGCGGTGCGGGTGCCGAACGGCCCGCCAAAGGCGCGCCGGCTGGAGCATCGCATCGCCGGGGCGGACGCCCATCCGCACCTCGTGCTCGCCGCCATCCTCGCCGGCATGCTGGAGGGCATGGAGCGCGAGCTGGCCGCGCCGGCACCGCTGGCCGGAAACGCCTATGAGGCGGCGGCGCCGCGGCTCACCCATTCCATGCGCGCGGCAACGGCCGCCTTCGCCGGCTCGGATTTCGTCGCCCGCGCCTTCGGCCTGCCGTTCCGCCATGTCTTCGCGGTCATGAAGGAGGCGGAGCTGGCGGCGTTCGAACAGCGCATCGCCCCGCTGGAATATCAGACCTACCTTTAGGCATGGCGAACCTTTAGGCATGCCAAGGCTTGAGCAGTTGCGCCGGACCCTCTAGCTTTGCCGTCGGAGCATGGGGGCAGCGGCTCCACCATCATCATCGCAAGGAGAACGGCATGTCTCGACTTCTCTCCGTCCTCGCGGCAGGCGTGCTTGCCGCGCTGGCGGCCGGCTCTGCCGCGGCCCAGGACAAGGTTGTCAACGTCTATAACTGGTCGGACTATATCGACGAATCGGTGCTGGAGGACTTCACTAAGGAGACCGGCATCAAGGTTCGCTACGATGTGTTCGATTCCAACGAAGTGCTGGAGACCAAGCTGCTCGGCGGCAAGACCGGCTATGACGTGGTGGTGCCCACCGGCTCCTTCCTGCAGCGCCAGATCCAGGCCGGCATCTTTCTGAAGCTAGACAAGGCCAAGCTGCCCAACATCCAGTATCAATGGCCGGCCATTTCCGAGCGACTGGCGGTCTACGATCCCGGCAACGAATATGCCGTGAACTATATGTGGGGCACCACCGGCATCGGCATGAATGTCGACAAGGTGAAGGATCGCCTCGGCGACCTGCCGCTCAACAGCTGGGATATCTTCTTCAAGCCGGAAATCCTCGCCAAGCTGAAGGATTGCGGCGTCTATATTCTGGATGGACCGGAAGAGGTCATCCCGACCGCGCTGCGCTATTTGGGCCTCGACCCCAATTCGAAGAACCCGGACGACATCGCCAAGGCCGGCGATCTGCTGATGACCATCCGCCCCTCGATCAAGAAGTTCGATTCCTCCGGCTATATCAACGCTCTGGCTAGGGGCGACATCTGCATCGCGCTCGGCTGGTCGGGCGATATCTTCCAGGCCAAGACCCGCGCCGAGGAAGCCGCGAAGAAGACCAAGCGCAAGCCGGTGAACATCGACTACGTGATCCCGAAGGAAGGCGCGCTGATGTGGTTCGACAACTTCGCAATCCCCAAGGATGCCAAGCATGTCGACGAAGCGCTGGCCTTCATCAATTACATGATGAAGCCGGAAGTGGCGGCGAAGAATTCGATCTACATCTCCTACGCCAACGGCAATCTGGAATCGCAGAAGTTCATCGACAAGACGATCCTGGATAACCCGGCGATCTACCCGAATGCGGAGACGCAGGCCAAGCTGTTCACGGTGACCACCTATCCGCAGGATCTCCAGCGGGTGGTGACGCGCACCTGGAACAAGTTCAAGCGCGGCAAGTAGGCGGCGCATTCTTGTAGCCCTCTCCCGCGTGCGGGGGAGGGTTTGGAGGGGAAACTCTTGTGGCGCTCTGTCCCCGGCGGCCCCCACCCTTACCCTCTCCCCCGCACGCGGGAGAGGGGCAATCACGAGCGGAAGCGAAACTCTCTCACTCCTCCTGAGCGCGCCCGCGCGACCAGCGCTTGTAGAACCAGGTCCACTGCTCCGGGTGCTCGCGCACCCAGCCCTCGACGATGGTGGTGATGGTCTGCATCGACGCATCGACGTCGATCTTGCCGGCGGCGTCGCGTGGCAGTTCCACCGGCGGCGTGCAGGTGATGCGGAAGCGCCCCTCCGGCAGGCGGATGACCCGCACCCCGTGCACCGGGCACTCATACAGCCGGGCCAGCCGGGCAATGGTCGGGTTGGAGGTGCACAGACGGCCGAAAAAGCGCACCTTTGGCCCACCGCGCCGGCCCTGGTCCACCAGAATGCCGAGGTGCTTGCCCTGGTCGAGCATGGCGGCGAGTTCGAAGACCGCCACATGCGAGGCCGCGACCAGTTCGCCCATTACCGAGCTGCGCGCCTCCAGCAGCATCTGCGCGAAGAAGGCGTTCTCCGGCGGCTTGAACAGCACGGCGCTGTCCAGCCCCTGCGCGGCCGCAGCGATGGCCGGCAGCTCCCAGTTCGCCAGATGCGCGGTGAACACCAGCGCCGGCTTGCCGTCCACCCGCATGGCGACGAAGTTCGACACGCCGGTGGTCTCGACCCGGCTTTTGGCCGGCTCCCACATATTATATTGCCAGATGCGGTCGAGATGGACGAACTCGCCGGCCACCCGGCCGAGATTGTCCCACATGCCGCGGGCGATGGCGGCGCGCTCGGCGGCGCTCTTCTCCGGGTAGGCGGCGGCCAGATTGTCCAGCGCCCGGCGGTGGATCGGCGTCAGCGGCCCGACCAGCCGGGCGGCGCCGGCGCCGAGCGCGGCGGCGGTGGTCGGCCCGATCAGTCGCAAGGAGCGCACCAGCGCCCACACCGCGCCGGACAGGGCGTGGTTGCGCAGGCGCTTGGGCCAGGGCATGCCGTTTCCGGGCAGGGCGCTCATGCAGCGGCCCCGCGGCGGGCAAAGAACGGGGCGTCGGTCATTGTCGGGCGGTCAGAAATGCACCACCACCTTGCCGAACACCTTGCGGGTCTCCAGCCGTTCCAGACCTTTGTCGAAGTCGTTCAGCTCGAATTCCGAATCGATCACCGGCAGCACGCCGCGGGCCATGCGCTTCAGCCCGTCCTCGATCGCCCGGATCGGCGCGCCGAACGAGCCAAAAATATGGTACTGCCGCTGGAACAACTGCATCAGGTTCATGCTGGTCGTCACCCCGGAGGTCGAACCGCAGGTTACCAGTCGGCCGCCGCGTTTCATCGAGAGCAGAGAGCCGTTCCAGGTCTCGGCGCCGACATGCTCGAACACCACATCGACGCCGATCTTCTTGGTGATCTTGCGCACCTCGTGCTCGAAGCGATCGGTCTTGTAGTTGATCACATGGTCGGCGCCGAGCGCCGTGGCCTTCTTGCCCTTCTCGTTGTCGCCCACCGTGGTGATGACGGTGGCGCCGAGTTCCTTGGCCATGCGGATCGCCACCGTGCCGATGCCCGAGCCGCCGGCATGCACCAGCACGGTCTCGCCCTGTTCCAGTTTGGCATTGTCGAACAGCATGTGCTCGACGGTGGAGAAGGTTACCGGCGCACAGGCGGCATCGCGCCATTCGATGCCGTCCGGCACTGGCACGCAGAGTCGTTCCTTGATGTTGATGACGTCGCGGGCGAAGCCGTCGACATGGAAACCCATCACCCCGGCGACGCTCTCGCACAGATTGTCGCGGCCCTGGCGGCAGGCCTTGCACTGGCCGCAGGTCAGCGCGCCGTACATGGCGACCTTGGCCCCAGGCTTGAAGCGGGTGACACCTTCGCCGATGGCCGCCACCTCGCCCACCGCTTCGGCGCCCACGGCCAGCGGCAGCTTGCGCTTGGCGAAGGCCATGCCGCGCCAGCCCCAGACGTCGATATGGTTCAGCGCCAGCGCCTTCACCCGGATCTGCACCTCGCCGGCCGCCGGGGCCGGCGGTTCCGGAATCTCGGTCAGCACGAGGTTGCGGTCCGAGACGAGTTGCAGCGCGCGCATGAGAAGCTCCCGATAAGGCCGCCGGCGCGCCGGGGCAGGGCAGGGCCCCGCGGCTTGGCTGCCGGGCCGGTGCGTCCGTGAAGGGTCGCTGGATATCGAAATCAGCGCTGGATGGCTAGTGCGGCGGTGAGGCCGCCATCCACCGGCAAGGTGGTGCCGGTGATGTAGCCCGCTCCGGGGGAGAGCAGGAAGGCGACGAGGGCGGCGACATCGGCGCCGGCGGCGAAGCGGCCGATGGGGATCTGCTTCTCGATATTGGCGCGATGGGCGGCATAGGGCGCCAGCATCTGGGTGTCGACGAAGCCGGGCGCCACGGTGTTCACCGTCACGCCGCGCCGGGCGCTCTCCACCGCCAGCGTGCGGCAATAGGCGGCCAGAGCCGCCTTCGAGCCGGCATAGATGGCATTGCCGGGATTGGCGACCTCGGCGGCGATCGAGCCAATGGCGACGATGCGGCCGGCCCGCGCCCGCGTCATCGGCCGCACCAGGGCTCCGACCAGCTTGACGAAGGACCAGTAGTTGACCTGCATCAGCGCTTCGGCGCGATCCTGGTCGACCAGGGCGGCGAGCGTGTCGTAGCTCATCCCGGCATTGTGCACGAAACCGAAATAGGCCGGTTCCTCGGCGATCTGCGCGGCGAACGCCGCCACCATCGCTTTATCGGCAAGATCGAGCGCGCGGGCTTCAAGCCGGCTTTCCGGATTGACCTGCCGCACATCGTCGATCAAGGCCTGCGCTTCCGCCTGCGCGGTGCGGACGGTGAAGATCACATCGAAGCCGGCAACGCCGAGCGCATGCACGATAGCCGCGCCGACGCCGCGCCCGCCGCCGGTGACCAGAACGCGAAGCGCGCTCATCGGGCGACCTCGCTCACGCCGGCTCTCCCGTCACCAGCAGGCAGACATTCTGCCCGCCGAAGCCGAAGGAGTTGGACATCACCCGATTGACGCGGGCGTCGCGGGCGACGTTCGGCACCACGTCGAGCGGAATGGCGGGGTCCGGTATTTCGTAATTGATGGTCGGCGGAATGCGGCCGTGCGCGATGGTGAGCAGCGAGGCGATCGCCTCGATGGCGCCGGCCGCGGTCAGCGTGTGGCCGATCATCGACTTGTTGGAGGAGAGCGGAATGTTCGGCAGCCGCTCGCCGAACACCTCCTTCATGCCGGTGAACTCCATGCGGTCGTTCTCCGGCGTCGAGGTGCCGTGGGCGTTGATGTAGTCGACGTCCTGCGCGCTCACCCCGGCATCGGCCAGCGCGTTGCGCATGCAGCCGATCACCGGCTTGGCATCGGGGCTGGAGCGGGTGCGGTGGAAGCTGTCGGCCATCTCGCCCACGCCTTCGATGACGCCGAGAATGCGCGCGCCGCGGGCACGGGCGTGCGCCAGGCTCTCCAGCACCAGCGCGCCGGCACCCTCCGCGATGATGAAGCCGTCGCGGTTCTTGGAGAACGGGCGGGAGGCGGCCTCCGGCGGGTCGTTGTGGGTGGAGAGCGCCGAGAGCAGCGAGAAGCGGATCAGCGCTTCCGCCGTCACCGAGCCGTCGGTGGCGATGGAGAGCGCGGCGTCGCAATCGCCGCGGCGAATGGCCTCGACGCCGAGTTGAATGGCGGTGCCGCCCGACGCGCAGGCGGTGGACAGCGAAATCGGCTGGCCGCGCGTGCCGAAGCGGTCGGCCAGATGGTCGGCGATCGAGCCGTACAGGAACCGCTCGTGCCAGTCGCCATGCGTCCCGCTTTCGGCCGCGCGGAGCAGGTCGTCATAGGTGATGGGGCCGTTCGCCGCCGATTCGCGGCCAAGCACGCGGCGCTGCGGCCATTCCAGCTCGATGGGCGGCACGGCGCAGAATAGCGGGCCGGGGAAATCCCCGCGCCGGCCGAGCCCGGCCTGGGCAACAGCCTCGTCCGCGGCCAGCGCGGCCAGTTCCTCGGAGAGGTCCGGCGCGGTGCGCGAGCCGCCGGGCAGATGGTCCACCGTGCCGGCGATGGTGGTCCGCAATCCGTCGACCGGGAACCGGCTGATGCGGTGAATGCCGGAGGTGCCGGAGGTGAGCTGGGCCCAATTGTCGTCCTTGCCCTGGCCGAGCGAGGTAACGAGGCCCATGCCGGTAACCACGACCACCGGCCGGCCCAGCTTGTCCAGATAGGACGCCATAACTGCGCTCCTTCGCGTCGTATGCAGCGCTTCAGTCGGCGCGCTCGACCAGCGCGACGCCTTCGCCGCGCCAATGCCCCACCCCGGTAACGATGGCACGGGAGAGCGGCTGTTCGAAAGCCTGTTCCAGCGTTTCCCCCGCCAGCGGTGCGAACAACCGGCCTTTGGAGACGGCGAGGGCGGCAAGAGCCAGCCCCACCGGCAACTGCGCTTCAAGGCTGTGGCCCACCCGGTCGGTCACCGAGCGCACCGGCAGGCCGGCTCGCTCCAGCACGGCCTCTTCGGCGCGGGTCGGCTCCGGCGCGCCGGAGGCGCAGGACAGCACCGCCGTGCCGGCCGCATCGCCGCCGCGGGCTTGCGCGATCATCGTCTCCAGCACGGCTTCCACCGCGCCGGGATCGCGGCGGCGGGCGCGCTCCGACCACACGCCGGAGAGCTTGGCGATGGGGGTGGCGCCGCGGGCGCGGGCGTGTTCGGGCGATTCGAGCACCAGGAAGGCGCCGGCCGAGCCGGTCGGCACGCCGCGGGCGCTTGCCAGCACCGGCGACCACGGCGCCTGCATGGCGAGCTTCTTGAGCGCGAACAGCAGCAGCATGTCGCGCCGCTCGGCATTATAGGCGCCGCCCACCAGCGCGATCTCGCTCTGCCCGGCGGCGATGCGCGCCCAGCCGATGCGCACCGCGTCGACGCCCGAGCTTTCCTCGCCCATGAAGGTGCGCGAGGAGCCGGTGACGCCGTGCACGATGGAGATGTTGCCGGCCAGCAGGTTGGAAAGCTGTGCCAGGAACAAGGTGGGCCGAAGATCGGACTGCAGCCGCTCGTTCAGGTAGCTTTCCGGGTGCGGCTGGTTCTCGATTTCGGTCAGGATCGCACCGTCCACCGCCTGGTCGCGCTCGCCGCCGCCGGCAGCGACCACCATGTCGGTGGCGCCCAGAACGGAGCGGTCGCCGGCGATGCCGGCCGATGCCAGAGCAAGGCCTGCGGCATACGTGCCAATGCGCTGCCAGGGCTCCATCTGCCGCTGGTCGCCGCGCTTGGGGATCTGCTTGTCGAAATTGATCGGCGCCAGCGGGTGCACCACATAGGGCGCGAAGCGCTCGGCTTCCACCACCGGTGCGGCGGTATCGGCCAATGCGTCCCAATGGGCATCGAGACCTTCACCGAGCGAGGAAATCAGCCCGATACCGGTGATCCAGACGTCGCGCCGTTCAGACATGCACGGGGGTTCCGGCCGGCGCGCAATCGGCCAGCCCGTCCATCGGCATGCCGACGCCGCGGGCGAGCCCGACCAGATACTCGCGCAGTTCTACGGCGGGGAAGGGCGCTGTGCGCAGCTTGATCTCGGCATCGCAGACGCATTTGCCGTCGACCGAGCCCCTGGCGTGTGCGACGCCGTAGCCCGAACCCTCATGGATGATCTCCGCATCCACTTCCAGCAACTGGCCGGGCATCACGAAGGTGCGCATCTTGGCGTCCTTCACGCTGACCAGAAACGCCATGCGCTCGAATCGGCCGAGACGGATCAGCAGCAGCCCGGCGGTCTGGGCCATGGTCTCGATCAGCAGAACGCCCGGCATCAGCGGGTGCCCCGGAAAATGGCCCTCGAACACCGGGCTTGCCGTCGGCACCTGATTGCGCGAGCGCATGGTCCTGGCGTCGAGATCGAGCGCCACGACCTTGTCGATCATCTGGAAATATTCGAGACGCATGCCCGGTTTCGCTCAGGCGCTCTTGGCGGCGATGAGTTCGTCAATGCGTGCGCACAGGTTCTTGAGCACGAAATACTGTTCCGTGGTGGCCTTGCCCTCGTTCACTTCCTGGGTCCACTGCTCCAGCGGCAGCTTGATGCCGAACGCCTTGTCGATGGCGAAGGCGATGTCCAGGAAGTCCAGGCTGTCGATGCCGAGATCGTCGATGGCGTGGCTGTCCGGGGTGATGTTCTCCCGCGGAATGTCGCAGGTCTCGGCGATGATGTTCGCGACGGTGTCGAACGTGGACGACATGGAGCGCCTCTGGTCTCGCGTTGCCCCCGCAAGCCTGCGGTGGTTCGCTGCGGTGGGTGCAGGGCACGCGTCCGGCGACGCGCGCGGCACACGGAACCCTCGATGGGATTGACGGCCCGTATACCTAACGGCGTCCGGCTATTCAATGGCGCGCGGGCGGCATTCCGCGCCGGCATGGCGAAATGGCAACGGTTCGGTTCGGCGCCCGCCGACACGCAGCGCCCCAAATTGCCGCTACAATGTCGGCTACGATGCGTATCCGTCGCGGCCCGGCACCCTAGGGCGGCCCGCGGCGCCCGGAGGGCTGCTCATGTTCACCCGTTCGTCCCGCGCGATGCTCGGCGCCGCGCTTTGGCTGTCCTTCACCTCGGTGCTTGTCGCGCAGACGCCGATGCCGCCCCCGCGGCCGACCGCAGCCGCGCCGGCCGCGGCTTCCGTGCCGGCCGGCGCCAAGACATTTGCGCGCAGCGATCTTGTCGAAGGTGCCCGGCGATTCGAAGCGGTTTTGAAGCGCGGGCAGAAGCCCTTGGGCAAGCCGGCGGCGCAGATTCGCCGCGACGCCGAGGCCGCCGCCGCCAAGGGTGACCCCCGCACCGCGGCCGACCTCTATGGCGCTCTGGCGTTCACTGCCGGCACCGATTCCGGCCTGTGGCTGCGCCTCGCCCGCACGCTCGTCAAAATCAATCCCAACGACAACGAGGACAGCTCGGTGTTTCTCGACCGGGCGGCGGCCGCCGGCTTCATCGCCTATCGGCGTGCCACCACCCGCAGCGACGAAGCGGATGCGCTGTTCTTCCTGGGCAACCTTTATGCCGAGCGCGGGCTGTGGCGCGCCTCGCTGGACACTACAAAGCTGGCGCTCGACCTCAAGGACGACCCGATCGAGCGCCTTGCCTATGAGCGCAACCGGCAGGAGCACGGCTTCCGCATCTATGATTATTCGGTCGATTCGGACGCCGCCAGCCCGCGGGTGTGCGTGCAGTTCTCCGAAGAGCTGGTGAAGGGCGGCGTCGATTATGCTTCCTTCATCACGGTTGCCGGCCAGGACAAGCCGGCGGTGAGCGTCGAGGAAAGCCAGCTCTGCGTCGACGGGCTGCGCCATGGCGAGCGCTACGCCATCCAGGTGCGGGCCGGCCTGCCCTCGGTGATCGCCGCCGAAACCCTGGCGAAGACCGCCGACATCTCCGTGTATGTGCGCGATCGAACGGCGGCAGCCCGCTTCACCGGCCGCAACTATGTGCTGCCGCGCACCGGCCCGCGCGGCATTCCGGTGATCTCCGTCAACACCGACCGGGTGGCGGTGGAGCTGTTCCGCATCGGCGACCGCAGCCTCATACCCTCGGCGCTCGACGGCGATTTCCGCCGCAACATCGATTCCTATGACCGCGAAAAGCTGGCGGACGGCCGGGCTACCAAGGTCTATGCCGGCGAGCTGGAAACCGTGAGCACGCTGAATGCCGATGTCGTCACCTCCTTCCC
Source organism: Xanthobacteraceae bacterium (assembly GCA_041287585.1). GTDB lineage: Bacteria > Pseudomonadota > Alphaproteobacteria > Rhizobiales > Xanthobacteraceae > Ancylobacter. Next base: position 7,897 of record JBGGNI010000147.1, on the reverse strand, counting down.
GGTCGACGATGCGGTCGGCACGCTGGAGCCGGGCGTCTATGTGCTCACCGCAATTCCCGCCGGCAGCGCCGCCAACCCGAACGACGATTACGGCCCGCGCTCCACGCAATGGTTCGTGGTGTCCGATCTCGGCCTCACCGCGCTCACCGGCGGCGACGGGCTGCATGTGATGGTGCGCGCGCTCGGCAGCGCCGAACCGATGGCCGATGTCGAACTGCGCCTGCTCGCCAGTTCCAACGAGGTGCTGGGAACGGTCCGCACCGATGCCGGCGGCGGCGCGGCCTTCCCGGCCGGGCTGCTCGCCGGAGCGAAGGGGCTGGAGCCCGCCGTGCTGGTGGCCCGTGCCGGCAATGGCGACTACGCCTTTCTCTCGCTGCGCGACCAGGCCTTCGACCTCACCGACCGCGGCGTCGGCGGGCGCGCCGCGCCGGACCGGCTCGACGCCTTCGTCACGCCGGAGCGCGGCGTCTACCGCACTGGCGAGACGGTGCACGTCACCGCGCTGCTGCGCGATCCGCAGGCGCGCGCCGTGCCCGGCGTGCCGCTCACCGTGGTGCTGAGCCGGCCGGACGGCGTGGAAGACCGGCGGGTGTTTTCGCCCGACGCCGGCGCGGGCGGACGCGCGCTCGACCTGCCGATCAGCTCCGGTGCCATGACCGGTACCTGGCGGCTGGAAGCCTTTGCCGACCCGAAGGGCAGCCCGATCGGGCAAGCCACCTTCCTGGTCGAGGACTATGTGCCGGAGCGGCTCGATCTGGTGCTGAGCTCCGCCGCCAAGGAGATCGGCGCCACCACGCCGGCGGAGGTGCAGGCCGCCGGGCGCTGGCTGTTCGGCCCGCCGGCCTCCGGCCTCGACATCGAGGCCGAGACCGAGGTGCGCGTGGCGGACGGGCGTCCCGGCTATGAGGGCTGGCAGTTCGGCCGCACCGATGACGGCTTCACTCCGGTGCGCACGCCGGTTGCCGACAGCCCGGCCACCGGGCCGGACGGCAAGGCGAGCCTGAAGGTGCCGCTGCCCGCCGGCCTGCCGGCGACGCAGCGCCCGCTGGAGCTGGAGGTCATCGTGCGGCTGGCCGAGGGCGGTGGCCGCGCCATCACCCGCACGCTCGCCTTCCCCGTCGCGACGGCGGTGCCCGGTATCGGTGTGCGCCCGTTGTTCCGCGGCAACGACCTTGCCCAGGGCTCGGAGGCCGCCTTCGACGTCGTCATGGTCGACGCCGCCGGCCGGCGCATCGCAGCCAAAGACGTGAAGTGGGAGCTGTTCCGCGTCGAGAGCCGCTACCAATGGTATCGCACGGACGGCGCCTGGAACTACGAGCCGGTGAAGTCCACCCGCAAGGTTGCGGATGGCCGGTTGGACATCGGCAATGAGGCGCCTGCGCGCATCGCCGCGCCGGTAGCCTGGGGCCGCTACCGGCTGGAGGTTTCCGCCGGCGGGCGTTCCACCGCCATCGCTTTCGCCGCCGGCTGGGGTGGCGACGCCACCGCGGAGACCCCGGACCGGCTGGAGGTCGCGCTCGACAAGGCTGAGTACAAGCCCGGCGACACCCTCACCGTGAACCTCGCCAGCCGCTTTTCCGGTTCCGCCACGGTGATGGTGGTGGGCGACGGCGTGCTTGCCAGCCAGACGCTGACGGTTGCGCCCGGCGACACCAAGGCGACCTTCCAGGTGGCGCAGACCTGGGGCCCCGGCGCCTATGCGCTCGCCTTCCTGCACCGGCCGCTCGATGTCGCCGCCGGGCGCAACCCCGGCCGGGCTATTGGCCTCGCCTGGTTCGGCGTCGACCATGCCGCACGCAGCTTGAACGTCGCGCTCGAACCGCCGGCGAAGATCCGCCCGGAAACCACGCTCGCCGTGCCGGTGACGCTCGCCGGCCTCAGCGCCGGGGAGGAAGCCTATGTGACGCTGGCGCTGGTGGATGTCGGCATACTGAACCTCACCGGCTTCGATGCGCCGGACCCCGACGACTATTATCTCGGCCAGCGCGTGCTCTCCACCCAGGTGCGCGACCTCTATGGCCAGCTCATCGACGGCATGCAGGGCACCCGCGGCCGGTTGCGCTCCGGCGGCGATTCCGCCGACGAGGGCAAGCAGGGCGAGCCGCCGACGCAGCCGCCGCTCGCGCTGTTCTCCGGGCTGGTCAAGGTGGGCGCGGACGGCAAGGCACTAGTGGAGTTCGCTGTGCCCGCCTTCGACGGCACCGGCCGGCTGATGGCGGTGGCGTGGTCGGCCGGGCGGATCGGCCATGCGCAGGCCGACATACTGATCCGCGATCCGGTGGTGGCCACCGCGACGCTGCCGCGCTTCCTCGCCTCCGGCGATCGCTCGACGCTGCGCTTCGATCTCAACAATGTGGAGGGTGAGCCGGGCGACTATACGGTGGACGTGGTGGCGGAAGGCCCGGTCGGCCTCACCGGCACCGCGACCAGGCTCGCGCTGCCGAAGGGCGCGACGCAAAGCCTGGTGCTGCCTTTGCAGGGCACCGGCATCGGCGACGCCCGCATCTCGCTGCGCATCGGCGGCCCCGGCGGGCTCTCCATCCGCCGCGATTATGCGCTGCGGGTGCGCCCGGCCTATCCCTCCATCGCCCGCCGTACGGTGCGCCCGCTGAAGCCCGGCGAGAGCGTGACGCTGGGTGCCGACCTGTTCGCCGATCTGGTGCCGGGAACCGGCAAGGTGGCGGTATCCGCCAGCCCCGATCCTTCGATCAACGTGCCGGGCCTGCTGATGGCGCTCGACCGCTACCCCTACAGCTGCTCGGAACAGCTCACCAGCCGCGCCTTGCCGATGCTGTACCTGAGCGAACTCGCCGCGGCGTCGCAGGTGAACTTGACCCACCCGCCGGCCGACCAGATTCGCGAAAGCATCGAGCGCGTGGTCGCCCGCCAAGGCTCGGACGGCTCGTTCGGCTTGTGGAGCGCCGGCGGCAACGATCTGTGGCTCGACGCCTATGTGAGCGATTTCCTCACCCGCGCCAAGGAGCGCGGCTTCACCGTGCCGGAGCTCGCTTTCACGCTGGCGCTGGACCGGCTGCGCAACGCCATCGCCATATCGAGCTCCGAAGACGGGCCGACCGGCGACGGCGCCGCCTATGCCGCCTATGTGCTGGCCCGCAACGGCCGCGCGCCGCTGGGCGACCTGCGCTATGTCGCCGATGCCAAGCTGGACGAGGTGAAGTCGCCGTTCGCCCGCGGCCAGATCGCCGCCGCGCTCGCCATGCTGGGCGATCGCGGCCGGGCCGGCCGCGTGTTCGACGCCGCCCTGCAGCTCATCCCGGCCGGCGCGGCGGCCGATACGCTGGGGCGCGCCGATTTCGGCTCCGTGCTGCGCGATGCCGCCGGCATCGCCACGCTGGCCTCGGAAGCCGGCTTCGACGATGCCGCGCGCACCGCCCGCCTGCGGCTGGCCGGGGCGGCGGCGCTCACCGGGCGCAGCAGCACCCAGGAAGACGCCTGGACGCTGCTCGCCGCCCGCGCCGCGCGCGCGGCGCCGGGGCTGCGGCTGGAGGTGGACGGAGCGCCGCAGGACGGCGTGTTCGCCCGCTCCTACAGCCGCGCCGAGCTGGAGGGGCGCAGCGTGACGCTGCGCAACGCCGGCAGCGCGCCGGTGGATGTGGCGGTGTCGATCGAGGGTTCTCCGGTGGCGCCGGAGCCGCCCTCGGCCAAGGGCCTCACCCTCGCCCGCAGCTATTTCACGCTGGCGGGCCAGCCGGCGGACCCGGCAAAGGTGGCGCAGAACCAGCGCCTGGTGGTGGTGCTCGATATCGAGGAAGAGGAGGCCGCGCCGACCCGCCTGCTGCTGGTCGACCACCTGCCGGCCGGCTTCGAGATCGACAACCCCAAGCTGGTGGCCGGCAGCGACACCGGCGCGCTGTCCTGGCTGGAGACCACCGCTGACCCCGACCACACCGAGTTCCGCGACGACCGCTTCGTCGCGGCCTTCGACCTTACGCAGGACGCCGAGGAGGCCGGCTCGATGCGGGTCGCCTATGTGGTGCGCGCGGTCTCGCCCGGCCGCTATGCGCATCCGCCGGCGACGGTGGAGGACATGTACCGTCCCGACCGCTTCGCCCGCACGGCGGCGGGCGCCATGGAGGTGACGGGAGCGGCACGATGAAGCGGCAGTGCACCCTTGCCGGGAGCACGCTGGCCGGCGCGGCGCTGATCGCCGCCGCCGCCGCCGGCTGGGTCGCCCATGTGCGCGCCGCCGCGCCGCCGGCGCCGGCACCCGCCATCTCGGCCGAAGTGCTGGACCGAGACGGGAGGCTGCTGCGGCCCTTCGCGCTGACTGACGGCCGCTGGCGGCTGGCCGCAGACCTCGCCGCGACGGACCGGCGCTATCTCGCCATGCTGGTGGCCTATGAGGACCGGCGATTTTACGCGCATTCCGGTGTTGACCTGCGCGCCTTGGGCCGCGCCGCCTTCCAGCTCCTCACCAATGGCCGCATCGTCTCCGGCGGCTCCACCATCACCATGCAGGTTGCCCGGCTGCTGCAGCCGCGTGAGGGCGGCACGCTGGCTGCCCGGCTGGCCGCCAAGTTCGCCGAGATGCGCCGCGCCATCGAGCTGGAGGCGCGGCTCTCCAAGGACGAAATCTTGGCGCTCTACCTCACCCTCGCCCCCTATGGCGGCAATCTGGAAGGGGTGCGGGCGGCAAGCCTTGCCTATTTCGGCAAGGAGCCGCGGCGCCTGGCTCTGGCGGAAGCCGCGCTGCTGGTCGCCCTGCCGCAGGCCCCCGAAGCGCGCCGCCCCGACCGCGCCGTCGCCGCCGCGCGCCTGGGGCGCGAGCGCGTGCTGGCCCGCCTCGCCGAGCAGGGGCTGTACGGCATTCCCGAGGTGGAACTTGCCCGCGCCACGCCCGTCCCCGCCCGCCGGCTCGCCCTGCCGAGCCTCGCCCCACACGCTGCGGAGGCGGCCCGGCGCGAGCGGCCGGGTGCGCAGACGCAGCGGCTCGCCATCGAGCGCGCGGCGCAGCAGCGGCTGGAAGACCTCGCCCGCGAGCGCACCCGCGGCCTGGAGCCCGGCGTTTCGCTCGCCTTCGTGGTGGTGGACAATGCCAGCGGCGAGGTGCTGGCCCGCGTCAGCGGCGCCGATGCCGCGGACCGCGGCCGGGCCGGCGCGGTCGATCTGACGCGCGCGGTGCGCTCGCCGGGGTCGACGCTCAAGCCCTTCATCTATGGTCTTGCGTTCGAGGACGGCATCGCCCACCCCGAAACGCTGATCGAGGATCGGCCGACCCGGTTCGGCGCCTATGCGCCGGAGAATTTCGACCTCGCCTTTCAAGGCACGGTGCCGGTGCGCCACGCTTTGCAATGGTCGCTCAACGTGCCGGCGGTGGCGCTGCTGCAGGCGGTGGGGCCGCAGCGGCTGGCGAGCCGGCTCGCTGGTGCCGGCACGCGGCTGGAACTGCCGCCGGGCGAAGTGCCGGGGCTCGCCATCGGGCTGGGCGGGGTGGGGGTGCGGCTGGAGGATCTGGCGGCGCTCTATGCCGACATCGCCCGCGGCGGCGCGGCACGCCCGCTACGAGACCGGCTGGACGGCCCGGCCACTGCCGTGACGGCCGCGCCATCGCGCCTTCTGAGCCCGGTCGCGGCCTGGTATCTGGCCGACACACTTGCGGGCACGCCGCCGCCGCGCAATTCCGCGGGCGGGCGCATCGCTTTCAAAACGGGTACGTCGTTCGGCTATCGCGATGCCTGGGCCATCGGCTTCGACGGTCGGCGCACAATCGCGGTGTGGGTCGGCCGCCCGGACGGGCAGCCGGTGCCGGGCATGATCGGCCGCACCGCAGCCGCGCCCCTGTTGTTCGATGCCTTCGCCCGCCTGGCAAGCCGCCCAGCCGCACTGCCGGACCCGCCGCGCGAGGCGCTGTCGGCCGCCAATGCGCAACTGCCGCCGCCCTTGCGCCGGTTCGGCGCAGCGACGGACGCGACAAGCGGTCAGGGGCCGCGCATCGCCTATCCACCCGACGGCGCCAACCTCGAAGCGGAAGCGGGCGAACCGCTGGCGCTCAAAGTGAGCGGCGGGCTCGGGGCCATCACATTGCTGGTCGACGGCGTGCCGGACGGAGAACCGCACACCGGGCCAACACTGTTCTGGAGCCACCCTTCAGCCGGATTCGTCCGCCTGACGGTGATGGATTCGACCGGCCTCAGCGACAGCGTTACCGTGCGCCTGCGCTAGTCGCCGCGGCGCCGGGAACGGCGTCGCGGGAACGGTGCGGTCCGGGTTCGCTCAGCGGCCGTGAACGGCGACGCGGGCGATGTCGGCGCGGGCGATGCCACGGCGAGCCAGCGCAGCGTCGGAAAGACGCGACAGCGTCTCATAGCGCTGAGCGATGCGACGGCCTTCGCCGATGGCCTCGAAGAAAGACGCAACGCCGCCGACCACACGGCCGAACAAATCAGACGGAGCAGAGTGGGTGATAAACGTGGTGCTCATGTGAGCCTCCTGTATTTGATATGCCATCAATATAAATCGCTTTGTGCGTCGCAACAGGCCGATTGCTGCATGACAGCACTGCGCCGATCGCATGGTCGCCGGAGCCATATTTTCCAACTCGACAGGTAATTAAGTAAGGATTGGTCAACAAAACCCCAAATTCAACGCGATAATGGTAATATAGTAGCATAAAGCGAGTTATGTCCTCCGGAATGCGGTGTCCGCGAGCCTTCCAGCTATGTCCTGTCGATCCCGCATTAAAGGGACCCGCCGCGAAGCTCGTTGCGCAAGGCGCTGAGCAAGGTGGTGCTGGAGTGGCGGCGTCGGGGGTTGATATCGGCGACGAGGCGCGATAGGAGATCGCCCGGCAATCGCCATCCGGTCGACCTCGGCATCTTTTGCTGAAGCCTTGACCCGGTGGGGGATAGTTTAACGGTAGAACTGCGGACTCTGACTCCGTTAGTCCTGGTTCGAATCCAGGTCCCCCAGCCAACTAATTCATTAGCAAAAACAATCCTTTAGTTAAGGCCGCGCCGCGGCGATCATCGCTTTCATGTCGCGTCGTGTTGCGAACGATTTCCCTTTGTTTTCAAGCAATGACATCGTGTTGCGGCAGATCCACGCGACATGGAATGCAACATGGCGCGACACGATTTTCCCGCATCGCCGGCCGACCCTCTTTCTTGGTGCGGAAGATTGCCGCTAATGGCAAACTGCGATGTGCCTTCCACCTCGGCGCCGCTGCGGATGGGTTTATGGCTAGGTCGTGGCTGCGGTGACGCCCGAGGTATCATGCCGAAAAGAACCGGAATCGTTGTGATGCATCTCCCCGAAGCGGTCAGGGGATTCTTTGCTCACAGCGATTATCTCGACCGTGCGGTGCTGCGACCCCTGAGCCACATCACTTCGAATTGGGAAACGCATTGGAACGGGAGCGAGTACGATCCTGAGCCGATGAGTTTCGCGGCCGATTTGAACGAGGTCATCGAGCAGATTTCGGTCGCTCCACGCCCGGTCCGATACCACGACAATGAGGACCGGCTTGCTCATATGGTCATTGCCGACCTCAAATGGCCCATCCAGAAGAAGGGTGGCATTTGGATTGGGGCGGACTATCAGTCAATCCTGGAGCAGGGGGCTTTCCGAGACATCGCGCAAAGGGATCTGACAATCGCCGCGGCGGGCAGGGTGCATGTGGCGCTTGATTTCGGCCAGGCGCATTTTGACGATATGGATGATGCCCATATGGCTATGCTCGCCGGGTTGCTGACCACCATCATCTACCATCGCTATTGTGACGGCTCCTCGCTGATGGGTAAGCGTCGTCGTTAGGCCACGTCGCTGAGGGCGGGCTGGGCCGGATAGGGCCACGGCAACAGCTCGTCGATCCGGCTGTTGGGATGCCCGCTTACGATCCTCGTGATGGCGTCGGCGAGGTAGGCCTGCGGGTCGATGT
>JBGGNI010000146.1:0-29196 GCA_041287585.1 Xanthobacteraceae bacterium | reverse complement strand
GCTGCTGGACGAGCCGAGCAACCATCTCGACCTGGAAAGCCTGATCTGGCTGGAGGATTTCCTTAAAGGTTATGACGGCGCGCTGATGATGACCTCGCATGACCGCGCCTTCATGAACCGCATCGTCACCAAGGTGGTGGAGATCGACGGCGGCGCGCTGACCACGTTTTCGGGCGACTACGAATTCTATGCCCAGCAGCGGGCGCAGAACGAAAAGCAGCAGCAGGCCCAGTTCGAGCGCCAGCAGGCGATGCTCGCCAAGGAGATCGCCTTCATCGAGCGCTTCAAGGCCCGCGCCTCCCACGCCGCGCAGGTGCAGAGCCGGGTGAAGAAGCTGGAGAAGATCGATCGGGTGGAGCCGCCCCGGCGCCGCCAGACCGTGGTGTTCGAGTTCCAGCCGGCGCCGCGCTCGGGCGAGGATGTCGTCAGCCTGAAGAACGTGCACAAGAGCTACGGCGACCGCGCCATCTATGAGGGGCTGGACTTTCATGTCCGCCGCCGGGAGCGCTGGTGCATCATGGGCGTGAACGGCGCCGGCAAATCGACGCTGCTGAAGCTGGTGGCCGGCTCCACCGCGCCGGACGACGGCACGGTGGCAGTGGGCGGCAGCGTCAAGATGGGCTATTTCGCCCAGCACGCCATGGACGTGCTGGACGGCGAGCGCACGGTGTTCGAGACGCTGGAAGATACGTTTCCGCAGGCCGGCCAGGGTTCGCTGCGCTCGCTCGCCGGCTGCTTCGGCTTTTCCGGCGACGATGTGGAAAAGCGCTGCCGCGTGCTCTCCGGCGGGGAGAAGGCGCGGCTGGTGATGGCCATGATGCTGTTCGATCCGCCGAACTTCCTGGTGCTCGACGAGCCGACCAACCATCTCGACATTGCCACCAAGGAGATGCTGATCGCCGCGCTGGCGAGCTATGAGGGCACCATGCTGTTCGTCTCGCACGACCGGCATTTCCTCGCCGCGCTGTCGAACCGGGTGCTGGAGCTGACGCCCGAAGGCGTTCACCAATATGGCGGCGGCTATACCGAATATGTCGCGCGCACCGGCCAGGAGGCGCCGGGCCTGCGCCATTGATCGGCCTTGCGCGGCGGCTCCAAGCCTTTCAAAGTTTCCACCCTGCCTGCCGTTGAGGAATCCCTGCCGTGAGCGCCCCCTCGACCACCCAAGGCCCAGGAGCCGACGCCGCGGAGCCGCTCGTCATCGTGGTCGACGACGACGCCGCGCTGCGCGATGCGCTGTCCAGCCTGTTCCGTTCGGTCGGGCTCAAGGTGGCGCTGTTCGGCTCGGCGGCGGAGCTGCTGGCGGCGAAAGTGCCGGACGTGCCGCGCTGCCTGGTGCTCGACATCCGGCTTCCCGGCGTGAGCGGCCTCGATTTCCAGACCCAGCTCGCCAATTCCGCGCTCGACATGCCGATCATCTTCATGACCGGCTATGGCGACATACCCATGTCGGTGCGGGCGATGAAGGCCGGTGCGCTCGACTTCCTCACCAAGCCGTTCCGCGACCAGGACCTGCTCGATGCCGTCGCCAATGCGGTGGAGCGGGATCGCGAGCGCCGCCAGGCCGACAAGATCGTGGCCGGCGTGCAGGAGCTGTACCGCGCGCTCAGCGGGCGCGAGAAGGAGGTGATGGCGCTCGTCACCTCCGGCCTGATGAACAAGCAGGTTGCGGCCGAGGTCGGGCTTTCCGAGATCACGGTGAAAATCCACCGTGGCAATGTCATGCGGAAGATGGGAGCCCGCTCGCTTGCCGATCTGGTGCGCATGGCCGAAGTGCTGGGTCAGGAACTTTTCAAGAACCCGGTGCTTCCTAAGAAATAGTCCGACCAAACCTTGATATGATTTTCATCGGCGGCGTGCGGAGCGATACAGGAGTTCGGGTACGAGGCGGCGGCCGGTGGCCTGCCGGCCTTTGTCAGAGGAACCATGTCGTGCGTCAGGATTGGGTCAATCGGCCGGCCATGGTCGCCATCATCGACGACGACGAGGCGGTGCGCCTCGCCACCGCCAGCCTGGTCCGCTCGCTCGGTCTCACGATCAGCACCTTCGCCTCGGCCGAGGAGTTTCTGCAATCGCCGCGGTGCTGCGACAGCGATTGCGTCATCACCGACGTGCAGATGCCCGGCATGGGCGGCATGGAGTTGCAGGCGCGGCTGCGCGCCGCCGGCAGCCGGACGCCGGTCATCTTCATCACCGCCTTTCCCGAGGATCATGTGCGCCGCCAGGCGACCGAGGGCGGCGCGATCGGCTTTTTCAGCAAGCCGTACGACGGCGGCGCGATGATCGCCTGCCTCGACGCCGCCCTTGGCGGCCTCGGCTGAGAGCCGATCACACCCAAGTATGAGCCCGCTACCCGAACTGGCGATAGGGTTTAGGATCGTGCCGCTCTATTTTGGTCGGTGTCGGGCGGTTGCCCCGCCGCCACGTTCACCTCAGTCCCTCCATGGAGTACCGCCATGACCTCTTCGGCCAAAGCGCGCCAGAGCGCCCCGCTGCGCACCCCCACCGACCTTGGTGAGGACGCCACCCGCGACATCTCCGCAGCCCTTACCGGCCTGCTCGCCGATATGTTCGCGCTCTACCTGAAGACCAAGAACTTCCACTGGCATCTGTCCGGCCCGCATTTCCGCGACTATCATCTGATGCTGGACGAGCAGGGCGAGCAGATCTTCGCCACCACCGACGCCATCGCCGAGCGGGCGCGCAAGGTCGGCGGCACCACGCTGCGCTCCATCGGGCATATTCAGCGTCTGCAGCGCCTGCTCGACAACGACGCCGACTATGTGACGGCGCCCGACATGCTCGCCGAGCTGGTCGACGACAACAAGCAGGTCACCGGCTTCCTGCGCGCCGTCCATGCGGTGTGCGAAGAGTATAACGACGTCGCCACCACCAGCCTGCTCGAGGTGTGGATCGACGAATCCGAGCGCCGCACCTGGTTCCTCTGGGAAGCCACCCGCTCGAACCACTGAGACGCCTCTCGAAGCCGCGTGGCCCCAGACCTTCGGCCACTGCCATTATGCTTCGGGTCTCTCTATCTTCCCGGCTTCCCAAAAGGTCGACCATGGACCCGAAGCCGCAGATGCCGAGACAGTTCGCCCCGAGTGCCCGGGAACGCATAGGCCGGTGTATCGGGGCGGCCGGGCTGGCCGCGGCCATCTTCTCCATCGACAGCTTCACCACGCTCGGCAGCGCGGTGGCGGTGCTCTATGTGCTGGTGCTGATCGCGATCGGCGATATCGCCTCCGAGCGGGTGATCCGGGCCTGCGCGGCCGCCTGCCTCGCGCTGACGCTGTTCGGCTTCGTCTATGGCCACGGCTTCGATGCGTCGTTCGAAGTGGCGTTGCGCCTGCTGTTCAGCCTGGCGGCCATTCTCGCCACCACCTTCGTGGTGCTGGCCCGCCACGCCTCGGACCATGCGCTCCGGCTCAGCGAGCGCCGGTTCCGCACCATTTTCGAGACGCTGGCGGTGGCGATCTGGGAGCACGATCTGCGGCCGGTGAAGGCGGCGCTGGATGCGCTTGCCGCGCGCGGCGTCGGCGATCTCGGCGCCTATCTGGGCCAGCATCCCGATGTCGTTGCGCACATGCGCGCGATGATCCGCATTACCGACGTCAACGGCACCGCCCTGCGGCTGATGGGTGCGCCGTCCAAGGATGCCTTCTTCACCCGGCTGGACGAGTTTCTTCCCGATACCGAGAATAATTTTCAGCTTTTCCTGCTCGCGCTGGCATCCGGCCAGCCGAGCTATGAGAGCGAAGCCACCATCCGCACGCTGAGAGGCGATCTGCTGCGGGTGATCGTGGCGTTTAATTTCCCGGTCGACGGCAGTCTCGACCGGGTCCAGGCCAGCGTGCTGAACATCACCGAGCGCCTTCGCGTGCAGGACGCCCTGGAGCGCACCCGCGCCGAGCTGGACCGGGCGCTGCGCGCCGCCACCATCGGCGAGGTGTCCGCCTCCATCGCCCATGAGATCAACCAGCCGCTGGCCGCCATCACCGCCCATGCCGCCGCCGCGCGGCGCTGGATGGATCGGAATCCGCCGGAGCTCGGCGAGGTGCGCGACTGTCTGGAGCAGGCCGCCGCGGCGGCCCATCGCGCCTCCGAGGTGGTGCGCCGCATCCGCACGCTGATGGCCAAGGCCGAGCCGGAGCGGGTGCCGCTCGCCGTCGATCCCTTGGTGGACGAGGCGCTGCGGCTGGTGGGCAGCGACATCAAGGGCAACGGCGTCGCGCTGTCGACGATGCTGGAGGCCGGGGACGGCGCGATCGAGGGCGACCGCATCCTGATCCAGCAGGTGCTGATCAATCTGCTGACCAATGCGGTCCAGGCGATGCAGTCGACCGCCCCGGCCGAGCGCCGGCTTTCGGTACGCACCGTGCTGGAGGCCGGCGGCGTCGGCATCGAGGTGGCGGACACCGGGCCGGGTTTTTCCGAAGAGGCCGCGCGGCGGGCATTCGATCCGTTCTTCACCACCAAGCCGCACGGCATGGGCCTCGGCCTCGCCATGTGCCGTTCCATCGTGCTGGCGCATGGCGGCGATATCCGGATCGGCCGGACGGACACCGGCTGCGGCGGGCGCATCGCCATCCGTCTTCCCGCGCTCGGCGTCGCATAAGCGGGCGAAGCGGCAAGCAAGCGGGCTTTCGGCAAGACGCCGGCCCTCTCCCCTGTTGTCATCGGGCCGAATTCGCGGCACCGACAGGGGGACGGACGATGACGACACAGGACAGCCCTCCCGAGCCGGCCGCCGCCCCGCCCGCGGCCTCGCTCACCGCAAGCCTGCGCCGGCTGCTGATACCGCTGGCTGCCATCCTCATCGCCGGCGGGCTGCTGGTCTTTACCAATGAGCGCTGGAGCCAGTGGGCCAGCGACCGGCCGCTGCAATATACCGACGACGCCTATGTGCAGGCCGATGTCTCGCTGCTGAGCGCGCGGATCAGCGGCAATGTGCTCAAGGTCCTGGTCGACGACTACCAGAACGTGAAGGCCGGCCAGCCTCTGGTTGAGATCGACCCCGCCGACTATCAGGCCGTGGTCGACGCGGCGCAGGCGATGGTGGCCGGCGCGCAGGCGGCGCTGGCCAATCTCCAGAACCAGGAGGCGCTGCAGCAGGCGCTGGTGAACGAGGCGCAGGCCCAGCTGGTGTCGGCGATCGCGGTCGAGACCGAGATGAGCCAGGAACTGGACCGCCAGCAGACCCTGCTGAAGGGCGGCGTGGCCGGCACCCAGCAGCATGTGCAGCAGGCCACCGCCAACCTCGCCAAGGCGTCCGCCGATGTGCGCTCGGGGCAGGCCGCCATCGAGGCGCAGAAGCGCCAGCTCGACGTGCTGCTGGGGCAGGAGGGCACGCTGCGGGCGAGCCTCGATGCCGCGCAGGCCAATCTAAAGACCGCCCGGCTCAAGCTCGGCTACACCGCCATACGTGCGCCGTTCGACGGCATCGTCGGCACAAGGCTGGTGCAGGTGGCGGACTATGTGAACGTCGGCACCAACCTCCTCGCCGTGGTGCCGATTCCCGCGGTCTATGTGATGGCGAACTTCAAGGAGACCCAGCTCACGCGGGTGGCGCCGGGCCAGAGCGTCGACATCACGGTCGACAGCTTCCCCGGCCAGCCGTTGCACGGGCGGGTGGAGCGGGTCTCGCCGGCCAGCGGCGCGGTGTTCGCGCTGCTGCCGCCCGACAACGCCACCGGCAATTTCACCAAGGTGGTGCAGCGCATCCCGGTGCGCATCGCCATCGATCCGGGGCAGGCGCTGACCGCGCGGCTGCGGGCCGGCATGTCGGTGGAGGCGCAGATCCATGTCGGAACGCCGCCCGGTGACACGCCATGAGCGCGGCGGCGCCGGCGGCTCGCCCTGCGCAACAAGCCGCGACCTGCAACCCCGCGCTGGCCGCGGCGGCGGTGCTGCTGGGGTCCTTTCTGGTCGGCTTCGACACGCGGCTGTTCTCCATCGGCCTGCCGGACCTGCGCGGGGCGTTCGGCCTCAGCTACGACCAGGGCGCCTGGCTGAACACCATCGCCACCGCGCCGCAAATCCTCATCGCCCCGGCGGTGCCGTGGCTGGCGGCGACGTTCGGGGTTGGCCGGGTGCTGTTCTGGCCCAGCCTGGTCTATGCCGGCGTGTCGCTGGTGATCCCGCAGGTGCGGGGCTGGGAGATGCTGATCGCGCTGCACGCCGCGCGCGGGCTGCTGCTCGGCGTGTTCATTCCGGCCACCATCATGATCATCTTCCGCAATTTGCCGATCCGCTGGTGGGTGCCGGCGCTGGCGGTCTATGCGTTTCGCCTCGCCTTCTCGCAGAGCGCCGGCATCGCCATTCTCGGTTTCTACGAGCAGCACATGAGCTGGCAATGGGTCTATTGGCAGGACGTGCTGCTGGCTCCCATCATCGGCGCGCTGGTGCGGGTGGGGACGCCGCGCCAGCGGGTCGATGTCGGCCTGCTGGAGCGGGCGGATTGGGGCGGCATGGCGCTGCTCGGCTGCGCCTGGGCGCTGATCTATGTGGCGCTCGACCAGGGCAACCGGCTGGACTGGCTGCAATCGGGCCTTATCGTCACCTTGCTGTGTGCCGGCGGCGCGCTGCTGATCGGGTTTTTCGTCAACGAGACGCTGGTGCGCGCGCCCTGGGCGAGCCACACCGTGATCGCCTCGCGCAACATCATCGGCGCCTTCGTCGCCATCCTGTGCTTCGATTTCGCCAGCATGTCGAACAGCATGCTGGTGCCGGGCTTTCTCGGCAGCGTCGCCGGGCTGCGCCCGGAGCAGATGGGTTGGCCGATCTTCGCCGGCACCGCCCTGCCGCTGCTGGCTATCATGCCGCTGGCGGTGATGATGATCCGCCTGTTCGATGCCCGCATCACCTTGCTCATCGGCTTTGTCGCGTTCGCGGTGGCGGCGCGGATGGGCACGGGGATCAGCCACGAATGGTCGGCCTGGACCTTCCTGCCCATGCTGCTGATCCAGGCCGTGGGGCAGGGCTTCACCTTCTTTGCCGCCGTGGTCTACATCCTCGCCAATTCCGACCCCAAGCTCGCCACCGCAACGGCGGCCTATGTGCAGGTGCTGCGCCTCGGCGGTGCGGAGATCGCGGTGGGCCTGACGGCGACCTGGCTGCGCCACCGCGAGCAACTGCATTCCTATCTCATCGGCCTCAACCTGCCGGCCTCGGACGCGGCGGTGGCGCACGCCGTGCAAAGCCTTGCCGCGCCGTTCGCCGGTGCGGGCAGCTCGGCGCAGAGTGCCGGCGCCCGCGGCCTTGCCAGCCTCGCCGGGCTGGTCGGCCGCGAGGCCAATGTGCTCGCCTATATTGACGGCTTCCAGATCGGCTATTGGGCGGCGCTCGCCGGCATCGTCACGGTGGCGCTGCTCGGCCGGGCGCCGCGCGGCCCGCTCAGCCCGCGCTTTTAAGCGAAAGCGCCCGGCGCGGCGCATACCTAGGTATAGGTGCGGCAAACACATCAGCTAGCGGCTCAACCTCCACGTAGAATGGAGAGAATCCGCCCGCGCCCTATCCTCAGCTCATCGCTTGACGCGTTGTCCGCGTCCCAGGATCGAGGAGCACAGGCCATGTCGTTCCATGTTTCCCCGCCTCATCCAGGCACCCCGGCGCATGAGACGCTATCCGTGCCGCTTGGCAGCATGGGCGTCGTTCTCGCCATCTCGGCGCCGCACCCGATCGCCCCGGCCGGAGATGCCGCCGTGCTGGCGCGCCTTACCCAGGCGCTCGGCGCCTGCGCGAACGGGCTCGGCGGCGTCGAGGCCGATGCCGAGCGCCTCGCCACCATCATGCGCACGCTCAGCCTGCACGGCCAGTGCCCGCTCCGGCCGCTGGAGCCCAAGCCGGAGCGGGTGCGGTCCGGCCTGCCGAACTGGCGGCTGAAGCGGGTCAAGGCCTATGTCGAGGACAATCTCAGCGAAAGCGTCACGCTCGCCGGCATGGCGGCGGCGGCCGGCCTGAGCCGTATGCACTTCGCCGCGCAGTTCCGCGTCGCCACCGGCCTGCGGCCGCACGATTATGTGCTGCACCGGCGCATCGAGGCCGCGCAGGCGATGCTGATCGAGAGCGGCGAATCCCTGGTGCAGATCGCCCTCGCCGTCGGCTTCCAGACCCAGGCCCATTTCACCACCGTATTCCGCCGCATCGTCGGCGACACGCCGCACCAATGGCGCGGCGCCAACCGAGCCTGTCACTGATCTGCCCGCTCTCCCCGACATCGCATCAGGAGCCGCGCCATGGGCGTCGTGAAGACCATTCGTCCCTATCGCCAGCCCGCCGGCGGCTGGGGGGCGCTGAAGGCGATGGGCACGGCGCTTGCCGAGCAGCATGTGCTGATCGCCGGCATGGCGACGCTGGCGCGGATGAACCAGCCGGGCGGGTTCGATTGCCCCGGCTGCGGCTGGGGCGACCCCAAGCACACCTCGCCGTTCGAATATTGCGAGAATGGCGGCAAGGCGGTGGCCTGGGAGACGACCACCGCGCGCTGCACGCCGGCGTTCTTCGCCGCCCACACCGTGAGCGAGCTGGCCGGCCTCAATGATTTCGAACTGGAGATGCAGGGGCGGCTCACCCATCCCATGCGCTATGACGCGCAGAGCGACCGGTATCTGCCGGTGAGCTGGGAGGCGGCGTTCGCCCTGGTCGCGCGCCATCTCAAGGCGCTTCCCGACCCGAATATGGCCGAGTTCTACACCTCCGGGCGCGCCTCCAACGAGGCGGCCTTTCTCTACCAGTTGTTCGCCCGCGAATATGGCACCAACAACTTCCCCGATTGTTCCAACATGTGCCACGAGGCCACCAGCGTCGGCCTGCCGCAGTCGATCGGCGTCGGCAAGGGCACCGTTCTGCTGGAGGATTTCGACCGGGCCGACTGCATCCTGATCTTCGGCCAGAACCCCGGCACCAATGCGCCGCGCATGATGACCAGCCTGCGCAATGCCTCCCGGCGCGGCGCCGCCATTCTCTCCTTCAACCCGTTCCGCGAGCGGGCGCTGGAGCGCTTCCAGGCGCCGCAGAGCCCGGTGGAAATGGCGACGCTGAGCTCGACGCCGATCTCCTCGCGGCTCTATCAGGTCAAGGTCGGCGGCGATGTCGCGGTGCTCAAGGGTCTGATGAAGTCGCTGGTCGAGGCCGACCGGCAGGCGCGGGCGCAGGACCTCGCGCCGGTGCTGGATTGGGATTTCATCCGCGGCCACACCGCCGGCATCGCGCCGCTGATCGCCGATCTCGACGCCACGAGCTGGGACGACATCGCGCGCATCAGCGGCCTGTCGCGCGCCGATATCGATGAGGCGGCCGGCGCCTATATGAAGGCGGAGCGGGCCATCATCGTCTATGGCATGGGCATCACCCAGCACCGTCACGGCACGCAGAACGTGCAGCAGATCGCCAATCTCGCGCTGCTGCGCGGCAATGTCGGGCGCGAAGGCGCCGGCATCTGCCCGGTGCGCGGCCATTCCAACGTGCAGGGCGACCGCACCGTCGGCATCACCGAAGTGCCGAGCGCGACCCTGCTCGACGCGCTGAAGGCGCGGTTCGGCTTCGAGCCGCCGCGCCGGCCCGGCCACAATGTGGTGACGGCGCTGGAGGCGATGGCGCGGGGCGAGGTGCGCGTGTTCATCGGGCTCGGCGGCAATTTCGCCGCCGCCGTACCGGACTGGCAGGCAACCCACGCGGCGCTGCGCACGCTCGACCTCACCGTCCACATCGCCACCAAGCTCAACCGCAGCCATCTGGTGCATGGCCGCGAGGCGCTGATCCTGCCCTGCCTCGGGCGCACCGAGATCGACCTGCAGGCCGGCGGGCCGCAAGCGGTCACGGTGGAGGATTCCATGTCGATGGTGCACGCTTCGCAGGGCCACAATCCGCCGGCCGGCGAGCAGCTGAAAAGCGAGCCGGCCATCGTCGCCGGCCTGGCGCGGGCGACGCTCGGGCCTGGCTCGCGGGTGGATTGGGAAGCGCTCACCGGCGATTATGCGCTGATCCGCGAGCATATCGAGGCGGTGTTCCCGATCTTCCAGGGCTACAATGCCCGCATCGCGCAGCCGGGCGGCTTCCACCTCACCTCGCTCGCCCGCGAGCGCATCTGGGCCACCGCGTCCGGCAAGGCGAATTTCCTGGTCTGCGCCGGGCTGTGCGAGGACCCGAAGCTGCGGGACGGCGAGGCGCTGTGGCTGACCACGGTGCGCAGCCACGACCAGTACAACACCACGCTCTATTCGCTCTCCGACCGCTATCGCGGCGTCTATGGCCAGCGCGACGTGATCTTTCTCAATGAGGGCGAGATGGCGAGGCGCGGGCTTGCCGCCGACGACCGGGTGGACCTGGTGACGCTGTCCGAGGACGGCATCGAGCGCGCGGTGCGCGGCTTCCGCGTGGTGCCCTACGCCTTCCCGGACGGCGGCTGCGCCGCTTATTATCCGGAGACCAATCCGCTGGTGCCGCTCTATGCGCACGATCCGCAAAGCTTCACGCCGGCGTCCAAGGGGGTGCCGGTGCGTCTGGTAAAATCCTCCGGCGCACCGCACTGATCCCGGCCGCGGGGCAAACCCTTCCCGTTCAACCTGTCCAACAGCACAAGGACCGAGACCATGGCCTACGTCACCACCAAGGACGGCGTCGAGATCTTCTACAAGGACTGGGGTCCGAAGGAGGCCCAGCCCATCGTCTTCCACCATGGCTGGCCGCTCTCGTCCGACGACTGGGATGCGCAGATGTTGTTCTTCCTCGGCGAGGGCTACCGCGTCGTCGCCCATGACCGCCGCGGCCATGGCCGCTCGGCGCAGGTCAGCGACGGCCACGACATGGACCATTATGCCGCGGATGCCTTTGCGGTGGTGGAGCACCTCGACCTGAGGAATGCGGTCCATATCGGTCATTCCACCGGTGGCGGCGAGGTCACGCGCTATGTTGCCAAGCACGGCCAGCCGGCCGGGCGCGTCGCCAAGGCGGTGCTGGTCTCCGCCGTGCCGCCGCTGATGCTGAAGACCGCGAACAACCCGGAGGGCCTGCCGCTCGAGGTGTTCGACGGCTTGCGCAAGGGGACGGCGGCCAACCGCGCGCAGTTCTTCCTGGATGTCGCCGCCGGCCCGTTCTACGGCTTCAACCGCGAGGGTGCCGTGGTCTCGCAGGGCGTGATCAACAACTGGTGGCGCCAGGGCATGATCGGCAGCGCCAAGGCGCACTATGAAGGCATCAAGGCGTTCTCCGAGACCGACCAGACCGAGGATCTGAAGGCGATCACCGTTCCGACCCTCGTCCTGCACGGCGACGACGACCAGATCGTGCCGATCGCCGATGCCGCGCTGAAGTCGATCAAGCTGCTGAAGAACGGCACGCTGAAGGTCTATCCGGGCTTCCCGCACGGCATGCTCACCACCCATGCCGAAGCGCTGAACCCGGACCTGCTCGCCTTCGTCAAGAGCTGAGCGGCCGCAAGCCGCAGCCGGCCCGATGCGCGCCATCGGGCCGGCGCGTCACGCCCCGGTGCGCGGCAGCGCCCGTTCCAGCCGGTCCCACGCCGGCGCTCCGGCGGGAAGGCCGAAGCGCAGCCAATGCGGCCGGGCCGGAAACCGGCGCACCAATATGCCGGCGCGGCCGAGCGCGGCGAAAATCTCCGGCGCGTCGTCGTGCGCGGCGAGCCGGAACAGCGCGGTGCCGCCGACGACCCGCAGCCCGGCGCGCTCCAGCAGCCGGTCGAGCCGCGCCGCCGCCCGTTCGGTGCGCCGCCGGGTGCGCTCCAGCCAGTCGCGGTCCCGCAGCGCGGCGGTGCCGATGGCGATGGCCGGACCCGACACCGCCCAGGGCCCGAGCATCGCCTTGAGGCGGTGGGCGACGTCCGGCGCGGCGACGGCGAAGCCGAGGCGCAGGCCGGCGAGGCCGTAGGTCTTGCCGAACGAGCGCAGCACCACGCAGCCGGCCGGCGGCAGGCGTGGTACCAGGCTTGCCTCGGGCGGGCACAGATCCATGAACGCCTCGTCGACCACCAGCGTGCCGACCTGCGCGGCGATTGCCTCCAACTCCGCCACGGCGATCCGCCGTCCGTCCGGATTGTTGGGATTGACGATGACGGCGACGTCCGGCCGGCTGTCGACCAGTTCCGCCGCATCCGTCGCGATGCGCAGCTCCGCCCCGGCCCGGCGCCAGCTTTCCGGGTGCTCCTGGTAGCCGAAGCCGAGCACCGCCACCCGCCGCGCCGGCAGCAGCCGCGGCAGTAACTGGATCAGGCTCTGCGTGCCCGGCACTGCCGCCACGAGGCCTGAGGCGGCGGCGCCATAAGCCTCTGCCGCAGCGGCCTCCAGCCGCTCCAGCGCATCGGCCGCGGGCAGGCGCGCCCACGCCATTGGGTCAAGTCGGCCGACCGGATAAGGCAGGGGATTGATGCCGGTGGAGAGGTCGATCCAGGGCTGCGGCGCCGCGGGGAATTGCGCGCGCGCCGCGCCGATATCGCCGCCATGATAGATGGGCTCCATGGCGGCAGGCTACAGGAAGGCGGACGAGACGGCGGGCGAGTTCTCCATGGCGTGCACCATATATTCCAGCGCGCCGCGCAGCTTGGTGCGCGAGGCCGGGCCGCCGAGGCAGATGCGGGCGGCTTCCGGCGGCGGGCCTTCCACGGTGAAGGCATCGCTCGCCACCACGCCGATGCCGGTCGACATCATGTGCCCGACAAAGGCGGAGCGGGTCCAGGGCTCGGGCAGCTCGGCCCAGATGTTGAAGCTCATCGGATCGGCCCGGAAGGTGCCGGGCGGCAGGATCTCCGCCGCCATTTGCTGGCGCGCCGCCGTCTCGCCCCGGATGAAACGCAGCAGCGTGTCCGCCGTGCCGTCCTCGATCCAGCGCGTGGCCAGCGCTACGGTGAGCGGCGAGGCCATGACGCTGGAGGCCCTGAGCGCCGCCGCGAACGGCCAGCCGGCCTTGGCCTCCGGCGCCACCACATAGGCGACGCGCAGCCCGGCGCCGATGCATTTGGCGAGGCCGGCGACGTGCCAGGTGAGGTCCGGGGCGATGGCGGCGATCGGCGGCACGCCGTGCACCGGGATGAAGCCATAGGCGTCGTCCTCGACGATCGGCACGCGGAAACGCCGCGCGACCGCAACCAGCGCGTCGCGTCGCGCCTTGGGCACGGTCAGCGTGGTGGGGTTCTGCAGGGTCGGGTTGATATAGAGCGCCTTGGGCACTTGGTCGCGGCAGGCCTGCGCGAAGGCGTCGGGGTCGATGCCGTCGCGGTCCATCGGCAGGCCGACCAGCCGCAGGCCGAGCTGCGCCGCGATGGAGCGCGCGCCGGGATAGGTAATGGCCTCGCACAGCACGGTCTCGCCGGGCTTGGCGAGCAGGCTGAAAATGGCGAGCAGCGCCGGGTGCGCGCCGGGGGTGACGAAGATGCGCTCCTGCGCCGGTACCAGCGCACGCCGGCCGAGCCAGGACGAGGCGGCGTCCTTGTCCGCCGGCGAGCCGCCGAAGCCCTGGTAGCGCATCAGCGCGACGATATCGCGGCCGACCTCGGCGAGCCCCTCCTGCATGCGTTCGATCAGCGCCGGGTCGTCCGGCTCGGGCGGCAGGTTCATCGAGAGGTCGGCGCGGCTCGGCATGGCGGCGGCGCGGGGCGGGCGCAGCGGCTTCGGCGTGCCGACGACGAAGGTGCCGCGGCCGACCTGGCTCTCCACCAGCCCGCGCTTCTGCGCCTCGACATAGCCGCGGGCGACGGTGGTGAAGTCGACATCGAGTCGGCCGGCCAGCGCGCGCTGCGGCGGCAGCCGGTCGCCGATGGCGAGCCGCCCGGCGGCGATATCCTGCCCGATCAGATCGGCGATGGCGAGATAGCGCGGCTTGTCGCTGCGGGAGAGGTCGGGGGTCCAGTCGGCCATGATCGATAATGCTCGCAAGCAGAGCCGCCGGAAGCGGTATCCGGAACCGGCGGCAAGAATTGTATGTATAATGTTGCATCGCGCTTTTGTCACCTGCGGCGCGCGCCTTGCACGGTTTGGGCTGTGGACGGCGTGCGCTTCCAAGCCGGCAGCGGCGCTGCGGAATTAGGCAGAGCCAGCCGGAACGGCGCTTTCCAGCGTTCTTTTGCTGCATTCTTGCGCAATCCGGTCCCGCAGCATGACTATATTATTGACTGTACAATATTTCTGAATTGAAGCTTCATATTAGCAGTCAATTGATGCATTGACTGCATGCACCGGAGTGCGTGCGAGCTTAGCGTCCGAACGCCACCCAAGGAGCGCACCATGCCCGCCGTCACCAAGCCCGCCAACCAGAAGGGCGACTTCCTGGTCGACTACGAAGACAAGAAGTTCGAGGACGTCAAAGCCGCCCCCGGAGAAAAGGCGCTCGTCACCTTCCACACCGTGGCCTTCGAGGGCTCCATCGGCCTCGTCAACCTGCTCCAGGCGCTGCGCCTGCAGCGCAAGGGTTTCGAGACCTCGGTGCTGCTGTACGGGCCGGGCGTCACGCTCGGCGTGCAGCGCGGCTTTCCCAAGCTCGGCGACGAGGCGTTTCCGGGCCATCTCAACTTCAACAACCAGATCCTCAAATTCATGGACGAAGGCGGCAAGGTCTATGCCTGCCGCTTCGCGCTCCAGGCGCTCTACGGCCATGGCGAGGGCGCGCTCATTCCCGGCATCATCCCGATCAGCCCGCTCGACGTGCTCGACATCACGCTTATCCACCGCCGGGACAACGCCTTCATGCTCCACACTTGGACGCTCTGAAGACTCGGACGCTCTGATCCCAAGCGAGACAGGAGGCGGCGATGGGTGAAACGAAGGTAGTGCGGGCGGCGGCGGTGCAGATCGCCCCCGATCTCGACAGTGTGGCGGGCACGCTGGAGCGCGTTCTCAATGCGCTCGCCGAGGCTGCCGGCAAGGGCGCCAGTCTCGTGGTGTTCCCCGAAACCTTCGTGCCCTGGTACCCGTATTTCTCCTTCGTCCATCCGCCGGTCCTCACCGGCGGCGAACATCTGCGGCTTTATGAGAATGCCGTGGTGGTGCCGGGGCCGGTGACCGCGGCCGTCGCCGCGGCCGCCCGCCGGCTGGGCGTCGTGGTCGTGCTCGGGGTGAACGAGCGCGACCACGGCTCGCTCTACAACACCCAGCTGGTGTTCGACGCCGACGGCACCCTGAAGCTGAAACGCCGCAAGATCACCCCAACCTTCCATGAGCGGATGATCTGGGGCCAGGGCGACGGCGCCGGTTTGCAGGTGGTGGAAACCGCGGTCGGGCGCGTCGGCGCGCTGGCCTGCTGGGAGCACTACAACCCGCTCGCCCGCTACGCTTTGATGGCGCAGCACGAAGAGATCCACATCGCCCAGTTCCCCGGCTCGCTGGTCGGCCCGATCTTCGCCGAGCAGATCGAGGTGACGATCCGCCACCACGCGCTGGAATCCGGCTGCTTCGTCGTCAATTCCACCGGCTGGCTCACCGAGGCGCAGATCGCCCGCATCTGCCCGGAGGAGAGGCTGCGCAAGGCGCTGACGGGCGGCTGTATGACGGCGATCATCTCGCCGGAAGGCAGCCATGTGGTGCCGCCGCTGACCTCGGGCGAGGGCATCCTGATCGCCGATCTCGACCTCGCGCTGATCACCAAGCGCAAGCGGATGATGGATTCGGTCGGCCACTATGCCCGGCCGGAGCTGCTGAGCCTCATTCTCGACAATCGTCCGACCGCGCCGATGCGAGCCGTCGAGACTTTCCCTGTGCACTCCGGGAGCGAACGCGATGAAGCCGATGGATCTGCCGATCGAGTTGAGGCCGTTGCCGACCGAGCACCTGATCAACGAATTGCAGTCCTCCGGGGTCAGGCTGGTTGATCCCAGGGCCGGCGCGGATTCGCGCCGCGGCGGGGCGGGGCCGTCCGACCACAAGGCGCTGACCATAGACGGCATGACGGTGATGGTGCCGGTGCACACCGCGCCGGCCTTCGAGAGCCCGTATCTGGTCGAGAAGCCCGACGCCTACGGGCGCAGCCGCATAAGCCGCGACGGTCTCGACCTTGGCGAGGTGACGTTTCCGCTCCAGCCGAAATTCTACGGCCGCAGCACCGCCGACGGCATTCCCTATTCCAAGATCGCGGTGCTGCACGGGCGCGACGTGCTCGCCACCACCGTGCTGCAAACCTGCATCCGCTACCAGAGCCGCACCAAGACCTGCCAGTTCTGCGCCATCGGCCAGTCGCTGGCCGCCGGCCGCACCATCGCCCGCAAGACGCCGGCCCAGCTTGCCGAGGTGGCCAAGGCCGCCGTCGAACTCGACGGCGTCAAGCACATGGTGATGACCACCGGCACGCCGCCGGGCAAGGATCGCGGTGCCGCCATTCTCGCCGAGAGCGCGGCGGCGGTGAAGGCGGCGGTCGATCTGCCGATCCAGGCGCAATGCGAGCCGCCGGACAACGACGGCTGGTTCGCCCGGCTGCGCGATTCCGGCGTCGACGCACTCGGCATGCATCTGGAGGCGGTGACCGAGCGCACGCGCGCCGCCATCATGCCCGGCAAGGCGCAGGTCTCGGTGGAGCGTTACTTCGAAGCGTTCGAGGCCGCCGTGCCGGTGTTCGGCTGGGGCCAGGTCTCCACCTATATCCTCGCCGGGCTGGGTGATGCGCGCGACGAGATTCTCGACATCTGTCGCCGGCTGGTCGCCATCGGCGTCTATCCGTTCGTCGTGCCCTTCGTGCCGATCTCCGGCACGCCGCTGGAAAGCCACCCGACGCCGCCGGCCGCCTTCATGAATTCCATACTTGGCCCGCTGTCCGGCATGCTGATCGCCGGCGGCCTGAAGGCGATCGACGTCAAGGCCGGCTGCGCCCGGTGCGGCGCTTGCTCGGCGCTCGCCACCTATGAGCGCAGCGCCGCGCAACCGCGGGGGTGCGCCTGATGTTCGAGCCGTTCAAGCCCTTCACCGCCGCCGGCTTCCAGGTGAAATACGCCACCGATGCGTGGGAGCGGCGCGGCGCCGCGCGGCTGCGCCGGCAGGTGTTCTGCGACGAGCAGGGCGTGTTTGCGGGCGACGATCGTGACGCCGTCGATGCTATCGCCACCCCCATCGTCGCGCTCTCGCTGCTCGGCGTCGCGGCCGGCGACGTGGTCGGCACGGTGCGCATCCATGAGGAGACGCCCGGCCTGTGGTGGGGCTCGCGCCTCGCGGTGGCGGCGGATTATCGCACCGTTGGTGCGCTGGGGCCGGCGCTGATCCGGCTCGCCGTCTCCTCGGCCCACGCGCGCGGCTGCAACCGCTTCCTGGCCAATGTGCAGCTTCGCAACGGCCTGCTGTTCCGCCGCATGCGGTGGCGGGTAATCGAGGAATTCGAGCTGCACGGCCTGCCGCATCTGCGCATGGAAGCGGACCTCGCCTATTACCCGCCGATCGCGGACGCCGAGACCGGCTTCCACGCCCATTCGCGAAGGGCGGCGTGATGTTCGCCGCCCTTGCGGAGACCTTGCGCGCCAGCCGCGGCCTTGCCGCCAAGGCCGATATCGGCCGCATTGCCGCCCGGCTCGGCCTGTCCGGCGCCGGTGCGGTGCCGGTGGGCGACGATTGCGCCGCGATCCCGGACGGCGACGGCTATCTCTTGTTCGCCATCGAAGGCTTCATGAACGAATTCGTCGCCGGGGACCCCTGGTTCGCCGGCTGGTGCGGGGTGATGGTCAATATCTCCGACATCGCCGCCATGGGCGGGCGCCCGCTTGCCGTGGTCGATGCGGTGTGGGCGGACGGCGAGGACAATGCCGCCCCAGTGCTGGCTGGCCTGCGCGCCGCCAGCGAGCGCTTCGGCGTGCCTCTGGTCGGCGGCCACACCAATATCCGCACCGACCGCGGGCAATTGTCGGTCGCCATACTCGGCCGGGCCAAGCGTCTGCTGACCAGCTTCGACGCCATGCCCGGCGAGCGGCTGGTGGCGGCCATCGATCTGCGCGGGCGCTATCGCGAACCCTTCGCCAATTGGGAGGCCGCCACCGACGCCCCGGCCGAGCGGCTGCGCGGCGATCTCGAACTTTTGCCCGCCATCGCCGAGGCCGGGCTGGCGCGGGCCGCCAAGGACATCAGCCAAAGCGGGCTGGTCGGCACCGCCGCAATGCTGGCGGAATGCTCCGGCGTCGGCATCGCGCTCGACCTCGCTTGCATCCCGGCGCCGCCCGGCATCGACCCGGCCCGCTGGCTGCTGAGCTTTCCGAGCTACGGCTATCTGCTGTCGGCGCGCCCCGCCGATGTGGCCGCGGTGACCGCCCGGTTCGAAGCCCGCGGCATCGCCTGCGCCGATGTCGGCACTGTCACGCAGGACCGCCGCGTCACCCTCAATGAGGGTCGATCGGCCGAGACGATCTGGGATTTTGCGCTGACCCCCATGCTCGGCTGCGGGCCGGCGGGCAATGGTGCGGAGGCGGCGGCATGAGCGGGCAGCGCATTGCCATTCTCGCCCATTCCACCAACCCGCGCGGCGGCGTGGTGCACGCGCTGGAACTCGGCGATGCGCTGGCACGGCTCGGCCACGCGGCAGTGGTGCACGCGCCGGACCCCAAGGGCCGCGGTTTCTTTCGTCCCACCGTGTGCGGCACGGTGTGCGTGCCCGCCGCGCCGGCCGGCACGGACGTCGCCGAGATGGTCGAGACCCGCATCGCCGATTATGTGGCGCATTTCGCGGTGCCGGCGAACCGGCGCTTCGATGTGTTCCACGCCCAGGACGGCATTTCCGGCAATGCGCTGGCCAGCCTGAAGGCGCGCGGCCTGATCCATGGCTTTGCTCGCACCGTGCATCATGTCGACGATTTTGCCGATCCGCGGCTCGCCGCCTTGCAGCAGCGCGCGATTGTGAGTGCCGACCGCCATTTCGTCGTCAGCCGCCTGTGGCAGGACGTGCTCGCGCAGCGCTTCGGCATCGCGGCGACGATCGTCGGCAATGGCGTCGATGCCGCCCGCTTCACACCGCAGCCAGATGGTCGGGAGGCTGGCTTGCGCCGGCACTTCGGCCTGGGCGACGGGCCGGTGGTGCTTGCGGTCGGTGGCGTCGAGGCGCGCAAGAACACGGTTCGGCTGGTGGAGGCGTTCGCGCAGCTCCACGCCGTGCACCCGCGGGTCCAGCTCGTGATCGCCGGCGGCGCCTCGCTGCTCGATCACCACGCCTATCAGCAACGTTTCGCCGCCGTGCTGGCCGCCACCGGCCTGCCGCCGCACGCCGTGGTGCAGACCGGGCCGGTGCCGCAGGACGACATGCCGGCGCTGTACCGGCTGGCCGACATACTGGCCTTCCCTTCGGTCAAGGAAGGCTTCGGCCTCGTGGTGCTGGAAGCCATGGCCAGCGGCGTGCCGTGCGTGGTCTCCCGCATCGCCCCCTTCACCGAACATCTGGGGGACGACGACGTGGTGTGGTGCGACCCGGCTCGCCCCGGCGCCATCGCCGACGCGCTCGCCATGGCACTCGCCCCAGAGCTCCGCCGCCGCCTGGTCCGCGCCGGCCGCGCGGTGGCGGCGCGGCACGACTGGTCGGCGACCGCGCGGGCGCATCTCGACATTTACAGCCGCTTGCAGGAGCCGCTCCATGCCTGAAATGCGTTTTCACATTCGCTGGCCGGATGGTGCGCTGGAGAATTGCTATTCGCCTTCGCTGGTCATCAAGGATTATTTCCGGCCGGGCGAAGCCTATCGGCTGGACGATTTTCTCATTCGCAGCCGCACCGCCCTGAACATCGCCAGCGAGCGGGTGAAGGCGCGCTACGGCGTGCCGTGTTCGCTGGCGCTCGGCCAGCTCGCGCGCATCGAGAGCGCCGCCGGCCGCTTTTCCGCCCTTCCCGATCCTCACGTCACCGTCGAAGCCTTCGACGAGTGAGCACGGAGCCGTCCGCATGACCCATTACCCCGTGCTCATCGTCGGCGGCGGCCAGGCCGGCCTGTCGACCAGCTATCATCTGAAGGCGCGCGGCATCGACCATCTGGTGGTCGAGAAGCACCGTGCCATGCACAGCTGGGAAACCCAGCGCTGGGACAATTTCTGCCTGGTGACGCCCAATTGGCAGTGTGCGCTGCCGGGCCACGCCTATGCCGGGCCCGACCCGGACGGTTTCATGGTGAAGGACGAAATCCTCTCCTATCTCAAAGGCTTCCGCGCCGTCGTCGACCCGCCGATCCGCGAGGGGGTGAGCGTCAACCGGGTGCAGCCGCGCGGCGAGGGCGGCTTTTCCGTCGCCACCAGCGCCGGCGACTTCACCGCGGATGCGGTGGTGGTGGCGTCCGGCGGCTATCACGAGCCCATCGTGCCGCGCATGGCCGAGCGCCTGCCGGCCGGTATCGCGCAGATCCATTCGGCGCAGTACCGCAACGCCGGGCAGCTGCCCGAAGGCGGGGTGCTGGTGGTCGGCTCCGGCCAGTCCGGCGCGCAGATCGCCGAAGACCTGCATCTGGCCGGGCGAAAGGTGCACCTCGCCATCGGCAATGCGCCGCGCTGCGCCCGGTTCTATCGCGGCCGCGACGTCGTCACCTGGCTCGCCGACATGGGCTATTACGACAAGCCGGTGGACGAGCACCCGCTGCGCGAAGGCGTGCGCGACAACACCAACCATTATGTCACCGGCCGTGACGGCGGCCGCGACATCGACCTGCGCAAATTCGCTACCGAGGGCATGGAGCTCTACGGCGCGCTGCGCGACCTCGATGGCACGCAGCTCCGCTTCGACAGCAATCTCACAGCCTCGCTGGACGAGGCCGACCGTATCTACAACGGCATAAATGCCAGCATCGACAAATATATAGCCGATCATGGCCTCGCCGCGCCGCCGCCTTCGGTTTACACGCCGGTCTGGCAGCCGCCGGGCGAGCGGCCTGCCTTGGAGCTCGCCACATCGGGCATTTCCGCCATCGTCTGGTGCATCGGCTTCCGACCGGATTTCCGCTGGCTCGACGCCCCGGTGTTCAACGGCGCCGGCCATCCGCAGCACCGCCGCGGCGTCACCGCGCAGCCGGGGGTCTATTTCATCGGGCTGCCCTGGCTGCACACCTGGGGTTCCGGCCGTTTCGGCAGCGTCGGGCGCGATGCCGCCTTCGTGGTCGAGCGGATCGAAGCGCAACTCGCCGCGCCATCGGCGCTGCGCAAGGTGGGGTAGGGTGCCGATGAACGTCGCGTTCGCTCCCCCCGCGCCGGTCTGCGCCACGATGCAGGACCGGCTTGTGCTCGGCATGCCGCATCTCAGCCTCGGCGGCCTGTCGGAGACCTGGCTGTTGAAGGAACTCGGCCACCGGCACTGGGGCCTGCTGGCGCGCCTCGCCGGCCGGGCGGTGCCGGATTTCCGCGATGCCGACGGCGCCCCGGTCTATGCCGCCTTCTGTGCCGTGTCAGTGAGCGGAGCGGCGTTCGGCACGCTCGCCGAGCACGACGAACTCGCCATAAGCTCGGAACTGGCGCGGCTTTCGCGCACCCAGTTCGCCAGCCGGTACCTTCTGTCCTGCCGCGGCCGCAGGGTGGGCACGGTGGAATTATCCTCGGTGTTCGTGCGCCGGTTTGAGGCCGGCCGCAACCGCTCCATCGCCCGCATCGCGCTCGACCTGTTTCCCCCGCCGCTGCCGGACAGCGGGCTGGGCACCGCGGCGGCCCTGGCGGCGCGGCTGCGCGGCGGCGATTGGGCGGAGCATTTCGGATTTGCGCGCACAGCACCGGCCGACGGGCGCACGCTCACCATCAATCCCTGCCCGTCGCAGGACTTCAACGGGGCGGATTTCCTTTATTTCACCGCGTTCCAGGCCTTTGTCGACCGCGCCGAATGGGACCTGCTAACGCCGCGCCTACCGCTGTCCACGCTGGCGCGCGACATCGTCTATTACGGCAATGTCGAGGTCGGGGACCGCATTGTGGTGGAGCTGAAAGCCTGGCGGCCGGAACCCGGCGGCCTGTCGCACTGGTGCCAGTTGCGGCGGGCGGTCGATGGCGCCGTGCTGGCCGATGCCTTCACCCGCCGCCGCGCCGGCTGAGCGCACACGGCTTCGTGTGGCGGTGCCGGCTTAATTTTTCGCGCCGCCTGGGGGATAGTGCCGTTGGGTTAAGACAAAGGGGCTGAGCCCATGCGCACCGTGCTGCTGTCCTTGACGTTGGCCGCTCTCGCCTCGCCCGCACTGGCGCAGGCGCGGCCGGATTCGCTGTCGCTGAGCTGCGACGCGCTTAGCCGGCTGGTCCGGCAGAACGGCGCTGTGGTGATCGGCACCGGCCCCAATATTTTCGACCGCTATGTGCGCGACGCCGGCTTCTGCCCGCAGCCGCAGACGGTGCAGCCCTCCTGGCTGCAGTCGGCGGACACGGCGCAATGCTTCGTCGGCTATCGCTGCCGCGACCGCGGGCCGCGCGGCCGGCGCTGAGCACCTCAGGCGGCGGTGTCTGCGGACGCCGCCAGCACCAGCAGATCTTCCGGCGCGAACACCACCGAGGCGGTCTCGCCGCGCTTTGGCGGGCTGACGCTCGAACTGTTGAACATGTCGAGCGAAATAGCGTTGCCGCCGAGCCGCACCTTGACGCGCACCACCGAGCCGAGAAACCCGACCTCCTCGATGGTGCCGCGCAGGCTGTTTCGCCCCGTCGCCGGCTCGCCCAGCGCCACCGCTTCCGGCCGTAGCGCGACGGAACAGGTGGTGCCGGCGGCATGGCCGTCGAGCGAGCGGGTGGTGGTCACCTCCTGGCCGTCTATGGTCAGCCGGCCGGTGCCAGCGTCGACGACCTGGGCGTTGAGGATGTTGAGCGTGCCGACAAAGCCGGCGACGAAGCGGGTGCTAGGGTAATTGTAGATCTCGAACGGATCGCCGACCTGCTCCATCCGCCCTTCGCTCATCACCACGATGCGGTCGGACATCGACAGGGCTTCTTCCTGGTCGTGCGTCACGAAGATGGTGGTGATGCCGAGCGCCTTTTGCAGGGTGCGGATCTCCTCGCGCAGCGAGACGCGGATCTTGGCGTCGAGCGCGGAGAGCGGCTCGTCCAGCAGCAGCACCTGCGGCTTGTTGGCGATGGCGCGGGCTAGCGCCACGCGCTGCTGCTGGCCGCCGGAGAGCTGGTAGGGATAGCGGTCGGCCAGATGCGGCAGCTTGATGAGCTGGAGCATCTCCTGCACGCGCGGGCCGATCTCGGCGGCCGGCTTCTTCGCCACCCGCAGGCCGAAGCCGATATTGTCGGCCACCGTCATGTTCGGAAACAGCGCATAGGCCTGGAACACCATGCCGATCTTGCGCTGGTTGGGCGGCAGGTGGGTCACGTCGCGGCCGTCGATGCGGATGGTGCCGACAGTGGGCTGCTCGAAGCCCGCCACCATGCGCAGCGTCGTCGTCTTGCCGCAGCCGGACGGGCCGAGGAAGGAGACGAACTCGCCGCGCTCGATGGAGAGATTGAACTCCCGCACTACCGGGTGTTGCCCGTAGACCTTGCGGACGCCGGAAATATCGAGAAATGCCATGGCTTTTCCTTAAACGTCCGGTCCGGTTGGCGGTCAGCGGGTGGCGGCGGACGAGCCGCGCGCGCCGCGTCCGAAAAGCTGGATGAGACCCATGCAGGCCCAGGTGACGACGAAGGCGATGACGGCCAGCGCCGAAGGTTCATAGGCGCTGTTGGCACCGACATTCTGCAGATAGGGACCGAAGGCCGGCCGGTTCAGCAGGCTCGCAATGGTGAACTCGCCGATGACGATGGCGAAGGTCAGGAACGCGCCGGACAGCACCGCCACCCGCACATTGGGCAGGATCACCTTGAACAGGATGGTCCACCAGCTCGCCCCCAGGCTCTCGGCCGCCTCGGTCAGCGTGTTGACGTCGATCGAGCGCAGGCCGGTGTCCACCGCCCGGTACATATAGGGCATGGCGAGCACGACATAGGCGAACACCAGCAGCAGGTCGGTGGCCCGCGTGCTCGCCGTCATCGGCAGGAAGGACGAGGAGTTATAGAGCCGCAAATAGCCGAACACGATGACGATGGCCGGAATGACCAGCGGCAGCAAGGTGATGAACTCCACCACCGGCCGCAGCCGCGGCATGCGCAGGCGGATGACATAGGCGGTCGGCACGATCAGCAGCACGCCGACGACGATGGTGATGAGAGCGATCAGCGTCGAATAGCCGAAGCTCTCGATGAAGCGGCTGTCGGCAAACACCGCCTGATAGGCGTCGAACGAATAGACGCCGCGCCGCTTGCGCAGCGAGAATTCGAAGGTGGCGATCAGCGGCACGACGAAATAGAGCGTGCCGAGGATCATCGCCAGCCAGGGGCCGAAACGTTCGCTCTTCATCGCAGCCACCGGTCGCTGCGCGCGCGCAGCCAAATATAGGTGATGTTGGATACCGCCGTGATCAGGATCATGCCCAGCGCCAGCGCATAGCCGAGATTGGGGTCGTGCAGCACGTCGCCGCGGATCTGCGCATAGAGCAAAATCGGCACGATGTTCAGCGAGGAGCCGGTCAGCGCATAGGCGGTGGCGATGGCGCCGAAGGAATTGGCGAACAGCAGCATGGTGGCGCCGAGCAGGCTTGGCCACAGCACCGGGAAGGCGACGTGGGTCCAGAACTGCAGCTTGGTCGCGCCCAGAATGGAAGCGGCTTCGCGCCACTCCTTCTTCAGCCCGTCCAGCGCCGGCATCAGGATCAGCACCATCAGCGGGATCTGGAAATACAGATAGGTGACGGTAAGGCCCCAGAAGCTGAGGATGTTGAAGCCGGAGGCGTAGATATTTAAGCCGAAATAGGTCGACAGAAACCAGGTGACCAGCCCGGTGCGCCCCAGCGTGGCGATGAAGGCGAAGGCCAGCGGCACGCCGGCGAAGTTCGAGGCGACGCCGGAAAAAGTGGTCAGGGTCGGGCGCATCCAGGCCGGCAGGTTTCCCATCACCGCGGCATGGGCGAGGAAGAAGCCGAACAGCGCGCCGAGCACGGCGGAGGCGAACGAGACCTCGATCGAAATCCAATAGGCCGAGAGGATGCTCGGCTGGTTCAGATTGGCGATGTTCTGGAGCGTGAAATCGCCGGCCGGGGTCTGGAAGGCGCCGATCATCAGATCGACGGTCGGCAGCACCAGGAACAGAAAGGCGAAGGCGAAGAAGGGGACGACGCCGAGCCAGGACAACGGCAGCCGCCTTCGCGGCGCAGCGGCAAGGTCGTCGGCGATGACCGGACGGGCAGTGTCGACCATTGGACCGCTTC
Organism: Xanthobacteraceae bacterium; assembly: GCA_041287585.1. Classification (GTDB taxonomy): domain Bacteria; phylum Pseudomonadota; class Alphaproteobacteria; order Rhizobiales; family Xanthobacteraceae; genus Ancylobacter. The sequence continues at coordinate 4,045 of JBGGNI010000146.1, read as the reverse complement.
GGCGAGAGGGGAGGGCGAGGGGGCGTCGTCGAAGCGGCCGCCGGTGCCGCATGGGCGCCGGCGGCCGTCTCGTTTCAGTGCCGGATCACTTCACCGAGGCGCCGACCACCTTGTCCCACTGGCCGGCGATCGCCGCCTTGGAGGCCGCCTGCTCGGCAAGGCTCGGGAAAGCCGCCGCCTTGTAGGCTTCGGCCGGCGGCAGCTTGGCGAGCAGTTCCGCCGGGATCTTGCCCTTGGCGGCAAGGTCGTTGAAGCGGATCGGGTGGCAGTAGCCCTTCAGCCACAGAAGCTGGCCCTCGTCGGAATAGAGGTGCTCCATCCACAGCTTGGCGGCGTTCGGGTGCGGCGCATAGGCGCTGATCGCCTGGACATAGACGCCGGCGACGACGCCGGTCTTCGGCACTACGACTTCGAGCGGCGGGTTGCCGGCGAGCTTGTCGCGGTCGGCCAGCGCATTGTAGTCCCAGCGGATGACGATGGGGGTCGAGCCCTGGGCGATCGAGGCCGCCTTGCCGATGACCGGGACGAAATTGCCGGCGGCATTGAGCTTCTTGAAGAAGTCGAGACCGGCGACGCCGGCCGCTTCGCCGGCCTTGGCTCCGGTGGAGAGACCCGCGGCGTAGACGCCCTGGATCGCCTGGTTGGCGGTGCGCGGATCACCCGCAAGCGCAACCGAATTGGCGTATTCAGGCTTGAGGAGGTCGGCCCAGTCGGCCGGCACGTTCTTCACGAGGTCCTTGTTCACCTCGAAGGCGAGCACGCCGTAATAGTCGCCGTACCAATAGCCCTCGGCGTCCTTGGCGGCATCGGGGATGCTGTCCCAGGTCGCGACCTTGTAGGGCTGCACCAGGCCGTCGGTCTTGGCGGTGGGGCCGAAGGACAGGCCGACATCGATCACGTCGGGGGCCTGCGGGCCCTTATTGCCCTTGTTCGCCTTGATCGCCTCGATCTCGTCGCCGGAGCCGGCGTCGGGGTTCAGTTCGTTGACCTGGATGCCGTACTTCGCCTTGAAGCTGCTGATGACTTCGCCGTAGTTGCACCAGTCATGGGGCAGGGCGATGGTGGTGAGCTGGCCTTCGGCCTTGGCCGCGGCGATCAGCTTGTCCAAGCTCTGGGCGAAGGAGACGCCGCCGGACACGCACAAAGCGACGACCGAGGCGGAGACTGTTCGGAGCCACATTTTATTCATGTTCTTCCCTCTTCGTGCAGGTCTGGTACGGGCAGATGTGCCGTGCCCCATTGCGGCCGCTAGCAAGCATGCCCTGATGACGCGGCCATGTCACTTTCCGGGCCATAACAATGTCGCCGGATTTGCAGAAGCAACGCGACGTCGGCGGTCCGCCGGCGGTGCCCGGTCTTGCTTGCCTCAGGGTTGCGGTGTCTAGCTTCGGCCGGTACGCCGCCCAATGCCGGTTGCCGCGCCGGGACACCGCCTTCACGCCGAAAGGGGCAGGCCGATGAGCTTTCCCGTCACGCTGATCGATCTCGCCGGTTTCATCGCCCTGCTGCTGTGGGGCACGCATATGGTGCAGACCGGCATTCAGCGCGCTTTCGGCCCGCGGCTCAAGGCGCTTCTGGCGCAGGCGCTGCGCGATCGTTTTCGTGCTTTCCTCGCCGGTCTCGGCGTCACCGCCGTGCTTCAGAGCAGCACCGCCACCGGGCTCATGGTGTCGGGCTTCGCCGCCGGCGGGCTGGTGGAGCTGGTGCCGGGCCTTGCCGTCATGCTCGGCGCCAATGTCGGCACCACGCTGATCGTGCAGGTGCTTTCCTTCAACGTCTCGGCGATCGCGCCGGTGCTGATCCTGGTCGGCGTGATGATGTTCCGCCGCGATTCCAGCTCGCAGACCCACGATCTCGGCCGCGTGCTGATCGGCCTCGGGCTGATGCTGCTGGCTTTGCACCATCTGCTCGACCTGCTGCGGGCCTATGAGGACACCCCGGACCTGCGCCTGCTGCTGGGCGCCACCGCGGCGGCGCCGGCGCTGAATGTGATGCTGGCGGCCGGCGTCACCTGGGCGGCGCACTCCAGCGTCGCCGTGGTGCTGCTGGTGATGTCGCTGGCGGCCAACGGCACGGTGCCGCCCGTCGCCGCCTTCGCGCTGGTGCTGGGCGCCAATCTCGGCACCGCCATCAACCCGCTGCTCGAAGGCCCTGCGGGCGATGATCCGGTCGCCAAGCGCCTGCCGATGGGCGGACTGCTGATCCGCCTCGCCGGGGTGGCGTTGGCGCTGGCGCTGCTGCCGACGCTGTCGCGCTGGATGGTGATGCTGCAACCCGACAATGCCCGCGCGGTGGCCGATTTCCACACGCTGTTCAATCTGGCCGTCGCCGTTCTTTTCCTGCCGCTGCTCTCGCCGCTGGCCAGGCTGCTGTGCCGCGTGCTGCCCAAGCGCGCCGATGCCGCGGACCCGGCCCGGCCGCTCTATCTCGACCCGGCGGCCAAGGAAATGCCGATCGTCGCCCTGGGCGGGGCGGCGCGCGAGACGCTGCGGCTTGCCGACATACTGGAAGAGATGCTGACCGGGGCCGGCAATGCGCTCGCCACCGGCGACCGCCGGCTGATCGCCGCAACGCGCCGCCGCGACGATGTGCTCGACCACCTCAACACGGCGATCAAGACCTACCTCACCTCGATCGATCCGGAGGAACTCGGCGCCCACGACCATCGCCGGCTGAACGAAATTCTCACCTTCGCGATGAATCTCGAACAGGCCGGCGACGTGGTCGACCGCAATCTGCTGCCGCACATCTCCAAGGGGCTGAAGCGCGGGCTCGCCATTCCGCGCGAGGGGCAGGTCGAATTGGGCACGCTGATCAACCGGCTGATCTCAAATCTGCGCACCGCGGCTTCGCTGTTCATGACCGAGGATGCCCGCGCCGCCCGGCTGCTCGCCGACGAGAAAGTGACGTTCCGCGAGGCCGAATCGCAGGCGACGGTGATGCATTTCGCGCTGGTGCGCAGCGGGCGCGACGATGCCGCCCGCGCCAGCGCGCTCCAGCTCGATCTGTTGCGCGATCTCAAACAGATCAATAGCCACATCGTCGCCGCAGCGGCCTACCCGGTGCTGGAACGCCACGGCGAACTGCTCAGCAGCCGGCTCGCCACCGGCGCCTGAGCGGAATGGCGCTGTTTCGAATGCGTCGCATTCCAATAATCTATAAAATCAGTTGACATTTTTGCCTGCGACCACGAAGCTGACCGGGTTGAAGCTGCCTGGAGGAGGCTGCGCCATGATGTGTTGTCCCTGTTGTCGGCGGCCCTGAGCCGCCATTCGCCTCGCTCCGCGGCAGGCGCACCTTTGCGCCGGCCGGCACCGCGCCTCGATCCAGGGACCACCGCCATGACCCGTACCTCCGCCGTGCCCGCGCCTTGGCCGGCCGCGCCCAGCGAGCCTTCGCTCGACGAGCTTCTGCACGATCCGCTGCTCCATCTCATCCTGCGCCGCGACCGGCTCACCCTCGGTGCGCTCACCGCCCTGCTGGCCCGCGAGCGGCGGCGCCTCGATCGCCCTTTCGCGTCGATGCTGCCGAAAGCGGCCTGACCACGGCCCCGCCGGCCGCGCCTTGAGCGGCGTTTGCGGTCTACCCGATCTCGTGCGAACCTTGTGACGAGAGACGGAGACCGCGTGCCGGGCTCGCGCGGGCGCTGGAGTGGGCATGACCACGAGCCGCTATCCGCCGCCGCCGATGCGCCGTCTGCGCGTCTACGCCTTCGACCCGCAGGCCTCCACGCGCCTGGAGACCGCCGGCTTCAACGTCGCAACCATCGCCCTGCCGTGGGAGCAGGCGGATGTCGAAGAGGAGCTGAAACCGGGTCCGGTGAACGCCTATCTCGAAGTGATCGATATCGATCCGGTGAGCGGGCAGTTCTACGAGCCGGTCGACCTCAACGATCCTTATCTGCTGGCGCAGGACGGCCTCGCGCCGTCGGAGGGCGACCCGCGATTCCACCAGCAGATGGTGTTTGCGGTGGCGATGAAGACCATCCGCGCCTTCGAGCGGGCGCTGGGGCGCACGGTGCTGTGGTCGCCAAGGCGGCTTGAGC
>JBGGNI010000145.1:0-21119 GCA_041287585.1 Xanthobacteraceae bacterium | reverse complement strand
CACCGAGGCGGCGGCGATCGCGGTGACCTATGTGCTGGTGCTCGGCGTGCTGGTGTATCGCACCATCCCGCTGTCCGAGGTGCCGCAGATACTGGTTGCCACCGCGCGCATCTCCGGCACCATATTGTTCATCGCCGCCACTTCGCAGATCGCCGCCTGGGTGTTCACCTATGAAGGCCTGCCGGAGACGCTCACCGGCTTGCTCACCGGCTTCAACCTCGGACCGACCTCCGGCATCCTGGTGATCTTCCTCTTCCTGTTGATCATCGGTATCTTCATGGAGGCGATCCCGGCCATGTTCGTGCTCATCCCGGTGCTGATGCCGCCGGTGCAGGCGCTCGGCATCGATCCGATCCACTTTCTGGTCATCACGGTGATGACGCTGACCCTGGGGCTGATCACGCCGCCGGTCGGGGTCTGCCTGTTCGCCGCGGCGCAGGTGTCGGGGATGACGGTGGACGAGGTGGTCAAGGGCTCGCTGGCGCCGATGACCGTGCTCACGCTCGCCATCTTCGCGCTGGTGCTGTTCCCGGTGCTCACGCTCGGCCCGCTGCATCTCATGGGCATCTACTGACGAGGCGCCGGGGCGTTCCCGGCGCTCGCGATCAGCCGGCCGGCACGGGCTTTCGGGCACCGGCCGGCTTTTCCAAAGCAGTGCGGGCATTGCGGCGCCGCGCTTCCCACCCGGCCCGCTCCGTGCGCAGCCAGTCGAGAAACAGCCGCACCTTGCGTTGGCGCACATGCTCGTGCGGGCAGACGATCCACTGCGTCACCAGCCGGACCGGCGGCGGATCGGCAACCGGACACACCAGGCGGCCGGTCTCCAGTTCGCGCTCCATCATCAGCGTGCTTTCCAGCGCGATGCCCATGCCGCCGGCTGCGGCGTCGATCGCCATATGGCTGCGGTCGAACAGCACCCGTGCCCAGCGCTCGGCCGGCGCGACGCCGGCAAGGGTGAACCAGCGCGGCCATTGCGCCTGCGACTTCACCGAGTGGATCAGCCGGAAGCGCGGCAGCTCGGCCGGGCGCAGGCTCGCCGGCGGCGCATAATCGGGCGAACAGGCCGGCAGAAAGTCCTCTTCCGCCATGGCCTCGACGAACAGGCCGGGCCAGCGGCCGTCACCGTGGCGAATCTCGACATCGACCACCTCGCGCTTGAACGCGGTCGGCTCATTGGTGCCGTCGATGCGCACCTCAAGGTCCGGATTGCGGTCGAGAAAGGCTCCGAGCCGCGGCAGCAGCCATTTGTTCGACAGCGTCGGCGTCGCGCGCACGGTCAGCGTGGTAACGGAGCGATAGCCGCGGATCAGATTGGTGGCCTCGGAAATGCGCTCCACCTCGTCATTGATGGTGGCGAAATAGCCCTCTCCCGCCTCAGTGAGCACGATGCGGCGCCCGACCTTGCTCATCAGCGTCACGCCGAGCTGCACTTCCAGCGCCTGCACCTGCTGGCTCACCGCAGAGGGGGTGACGTTCAGCTCCTCCGCCGCCTTGGAAATGCTGCCGAGCCGGGCGACCGTGTGGAAGACGAAGATGGCGCGGATCGGGAGCTGCATCGCACACCGTCGGTTCGGGAGGGGGCCCGCCCCGGCATCATAGCGACGGCAGGCCGCCTCCAGCAATGATGGGCGAACCCGGTCTCGGAACCGCGGTTGAAAGCCGCCGTTAGGTCGGATAGCCGGACATGGGAACGGGAGGCGATCCGATGGCGACCGATGGCATCGAGGCTCATGAAGGCGGGTGCGCCTGCGGCGCCGTGCGGTTCAGAACCGTCGGCCGCCCGCTTCGGGTCGGCCTTTGCCACTGCCTGGACTGCCGCAAGGCGCACGCCGCTCCTTTCGCCACTTTTGTCGTCTTCGCGGCTGAAGCGGTATCCTTCGCGGACGCCGATGGTCGGCCTCAGGCTGTCGGCGGCGACGGCTGCTGGGACAATGGCCGCGGCTACCGCCGGTATTTCTGCCGGACCTGCGGCACCCGGATTTGCAGCCCGGATCCGGTGACGTCAGAGATCGAGCTTCATCTCGGTCTGTTCGACGAGCCCAATCTATGGACGCCGACCTATGAGCTCTGGGTGAGGCGCCGCGAGCACTGGCTCGGGACATTGGAAGGCGACCCCGAGCGCTTCGACGAAGATCGACCCTGACCACCCGCCGCTACCACGCCTGCGCCGTCTATTCGTGCTAAGAACGAATAGTGAACATAGGTGGCGCATGGATGCGGCTCTGAACAAAAAGCTCCGGCTCCTCGCCGATGCGGCCAAATATGATGCGTCGTGCGCCTCCTCGGGCGCAGCGCGGCGCGGCGGCGCCAAAGGCGCGAGCGGCGACAAGGGCATCGGCTCCGTAACGGGCGCAGGCATCTGCCATGCCTATACGCCCGACGGGCGATGCGTATCGCTGCTCAAAATTCTGCTGACCAATTATTGTCTGTTCGACTGCATCTATTGCATCAACAGGCGCTCATCCAATGTCGAGCGCGCACGCTTCACCGTGGACGAAGTGGTTACCCTGACAATCGAGTTTTATAAGCGAAATTATATCGAGGGGCTGTTTCTGTCGTCCGGCATCATCCGGACGCCGGATTATACGATGGAACAACTGATCCGGGTGGCGAAGACGCTGCGCCAGGTTCACGGCTTCAAGGGCTATATTCATCTCAAGACGATTCCCGAGGCCGATCCATGGTTGATCGAGCAGGCCGGGTTCTGGGCGGACCGTCTGTCGATCAATATCGAATTGCCCTCGCCGGCGAGCCTCGCCCGACTGGCGCCGGAGAAAAGCGCGGCCTCCATCTCCGCGGCCATGGGGCAGATGCAGGAGCGGATCGTCGAGGCCCGCGAGGAACGCCGGCGTTTCTCGCCGGCCGGTCAAAGCACCCAGATGATCATCGGCGCGGACGACGCTTCAGACGCCAGCGTGCTGCAGGCCAGCGCGGCCATGTACCGAAACTACGCGCTGAAGCGGGTCTATTATTCCGCCTTCAGTCCGATACCCGAGCCGAGCGCTCTTCTGCCGATCAAACCGCCGCAACTGGTTCGCGAGAACCGGCTTTACCAGGCCGACTGGCTGTTGCGCTATTACGGCTTCTCGGTGGACGAGATCGCCGCCGGCGGGGACGGCGGCATGCTGGCGCTCGATATCGACCCCAAGCTCGCCTGGGCCTTGAAGAATCGCGATCGGTTTCCGGTGGACGTCAACACGGCAGACCGGGAGGCGCTGCTGCGCGTTCCGGGGCTGGGAAGCCGGACCGTCGACCGGATACTGAGCGCCCGCCGCCACGTCGCGCTTCGTCTGGAAGACCTCGCCCGGCTGACCCGCGGTCTGAAGCGCGCGAGGGCGTTTCTCATTGCCGCCGACCACAGGCCGACCCGCCTGCTGGACCGCGCCCACCTGCGGGCCGAGCTGACCAGCCCGGCAACGCAATTGAGCCTGTTCGGATGACCCCTTGGCGGATCGCCATGCAGCCCGGCGCCGACCTTGCCGGCTTTCGCCGCGCGGTGCGTGCGCTGGTCAGTGCCCGCGTGCCACCCGAGGGCGTGGTGTGGGACGCCGACGGCTCGGCAACCTTGTTCGGCGACGGGCCGGCCGACACTGGTCCGCCGGTCAGCCTGCCGCGACGGGTAGCCGGGCTGATCGAGGCGGTGGTGTGCCACCGCAACCCGGAACGCTACGCCCTGCTCTATGACCTGGTCTGGCGCACCATCCAGGGCGAGCGCGAGTTGCTGGCGGTCGCCAGCGATCCGCTGGTCCATCGCCTCGCGCTGCTGCGCAAGGCGATCGCGCGCGATCTGCACAAGATGCACGCCTTCCTGCGCTTCCGCCGCATCGAACGGCCGGAAGGCGGCGAGCGGTTTGTCGCCTGGTTCGAGCCCGACCATTTCATCGTCGAAGCTGCCGCACCGTTCTTCGTCGAGCGCTTCCGCGCCATGCGGTGGACCATCCTGACGCCGGCCGGATCGCTGGATTGGGATGGCGAGCATCTTGTCGTCGGCCCGCCCGGCGATCACGGTCCGGCGCCGGCCTGCGACGATTTCGAGGTCGGATGGCAAGCCTATTACGAGAGCACCTTCAATCCCGCCCGCCTCAACACCACGGCGATGCGCGCCGAAATGCCGAAGAAATACTGGCACAACATGCCGGAGACCGCGGCCATTCCCCTGCTCGTCCGGTCGGCGCGGGCGCGTCTGGACGGGATGCTCGACAAGGACGCTGCCGTGCCGTTGAAGCGCGACCCGGCGAAGGCGGTGGCCGCGATGGCCGATCAGGCCCCCACATCGCTTGAGGCGCTCAACCGCATCATCGCGGGGTCGCACCCCATGGTGTCCGGGGGCCAGCGTGCGGTGCTCGGCGAAGGTCCGGTTGGAGCGGCCATCGCCTTCGTCGGCGAGCAGCCCGGCGACCAGGAGGACATCGTCGGCCGTCCCTTTGTCGGCCCGGCCGGCCAAATGCTGGACCGCGCCCTGCAGCAAGCCGGCATCGACCGCAGCCGGAGCTATTTCACCAACGCGGTCAAGCACTTCAAATTCGAGCCGCGCGGCAAGCGCCGCATCCATCAAAGCCCGACAGCCGGCGAAGTTAAGCATTATCGCTGGTGGCTGATCAAGGAGATCGAACTGGCCCGGCCCGCTGTGGTGGTAGCGCTGGGCGCGACCGCGGTTCTTGCGCTCACCGGCAGGAGCACGCCGATTGCCCGCGCACGCGGCAAGGCGGCCTTTGAGTGCGGTCCAGGGTTCGTCACCGTTCACCCGGCCTATCTGCTGCGGCTGCCGGACGAGACGGCGCGGCAGGCGGCCTATACCGCCTTTCTGAGCGATCTGCGGCAGGTTCGCGACATGGCCGCGAACCGCGCGAACGCCGCATAGAATGCCGCTGCGGAGCGGCGCCCGGCCGTAGCGGTGAAATCGTGCGGGCCGGATGGAACCTTTCGTTACGGAAAGCGTTTAGCACTGTTCGGTGCTCCGGGGGACGAGACGACATGATCCGGCGTTTTCGTCGCTCGGTGGTGGGCCAGGCCCTCGTGATCTGCTTCGTGGCGACGCATCTGCCGCTGATCGCGCTGGTCTTCTTCGTCGCCTTCGGATCGGCACAGGCCGCCTCGCCCTGGATGCTCGTCGCCATAGCGCTGGTTGCGACACTGGTCGGCACCGGCCTGTCGCTTGCCGCGCTCTACTATCTCATCAAGCCGCTCGACTGGATTTTGAAGGTCATCGACGACTACCGTTCGCGGGCGGCGCTGACCGCGCTGAAGCTTGACCGCGAGGATGAAGTGGGACGGCTGGCCTTGGCGGTCCACGGCTTGATCGTCGATCTCAACAAGAGCGTCACCACGTTGCATCGGCAGGCCAATTCCGATCCGCTGACCGGGCTCGGCAATCGGCGCTGGCTGATGGAAGTCGGTGCCGCCGAAGTCGCCAACAGCACGTTGAGCCGGAGCCCGCTGTCCGCGCTGGTGTTCGATCTCGACCACTTCAAATCGATCAATGACGGTTTCGGCCACTCCACCGGCGATTCGGTGTTGACGGCGGTCGGCGACGTCGCGCGCGCACAGATGCGGCCGATGGACCTCGTCGCGCGCATCGGCGGCGAGGAGTTCTGCGTGCTGCTGCCCGGACTGTCCGAAGGCGAGGCCGCTCAGATCGGCGAACGTCTGCGGCGGGCCATCCACGGTATGACCATCGGTTCGTTGCCGCCCGGCATGGTCTCCGCCAGCGTCGGCGTCGCGTCGACCTCCGGCGAACTGGACTTGCGGGCGCTGCTGGATCTGGCGGACCGAAAGCTGTACCGGGCCAAGGATCTGGGGCGCAACATGGTGGTCAGCAGTCTCGCCGCGTCATAAGGCGCGCGGCCGCCCCGGCGTCGGCTCTCCCGCAATCGCATCGAGATAGGCCACGATGTCGTCCCGGCGCTCGCCGGTCACCGAGGCCGCGAGATAGCCGTCCGGCCGCACCAGCCGCAGGCCGCCGTGCGGCGCGGCCGGCTGCGGCACGAACGCCACCAGATGCGGATAAAGCGCGGCGATGTCCTGAGCTGCGCCCGGCGCCGCCAGCAAGCTGAAGCGCGGCGTATCGCCCGAGCCGTAAGGCACCTCGCCGGCCACCGGCCGCACCCGCTCGCCGGCCGAAGCCGGCCCGTTGAGCGGGCTGTTTGGATAGCCGACCGAAATCTCGGTCATCGACTGCGCCATCGCCCGGCGCACCGGCGCGATGCCCATGACGAAATGAGCGACGAGGTCGCGCAGGTGCTGGGCGACCGGATTTTGCAGCGTCGCCGCCATGGTCAGCCGGCCGGCCGCCTGAATCACCGCCGCACCGACCGCCTGGCGCTCAAGGCTGTAGCTGTCGAGCAGCACCGGCGCGGTCGCGATGCCGCGGCCCGCCAGCGCCAGCTTCCAGGCCAGATTGCAGGCGTCCTGCATGCCGGTGTTCATGCCCTGGCCGCCGGCCGGGCTGTGGACGTGCGCGGAATCGCCGGCCAGGAAGACCCGGCCGGAACGATAGTCCGCCACCTGCCGCTCATTGATGCGGAAGGCGGTAGTCCACACGGCATCGGTCAGCACCAGCCCGCCGGGACCGCGTTGGTCGACCAGCGCCTGAAACTGTTCGAGCGTTGGCACCACCGGCGTGGCGCCTGTGGAAGGGCCGAGATTGGCGATCAGCCGATAGCGGCCCGACCCCATCGGGAAGAAGACGATGACGCCGTCTTCGTGCCAGTAGGTGGCGAGTTCCGACAGCGGGAAGGCCGACCCGGTCATGTGGAAATCGCCCAGCGTCCAGTCATTGGCCAAGGTGTCGCCGTCGAACGCGAAGCCAAGCGTGTGGCGGACCGTGCTGTGGGCGCCGTCGCATCCGATCAGCCACCCGAAGCGCTCGGTCCGCTCGGCGCCGTCCGCCGAGCGGAGCCTTGCCGCGACGCCCGTATCGTCCTGGGTAAAATCGATCAGCTCGGCGCCGAGTTCCGGCTTCACCCCGAAGCCGTCGAGGTGGCGCTGAAGCACGGCCTCGGTGTCGCATTGCGGCACCATCAAGACGAATGGGTAAGGCGACGGAACGTCGTCCAGGCCGACGCGCGCAATCAGCCGGCCGCCCGAAAGGATGTTGGCCACGGATACCTTGTTGCCGATGGCCAGCAGGTCGCCGGTGGCGCCCGCGCGGTCCAGCAGTTCCAGCGTGCGGCTCCAGAGCGCGACCGCCCGGGAGGTGTCGCTGCGCCCGGTCATCTTGTCGACCAGGCGGACGGGGATCTGGTAGCGCGCGAGTTCCAGAGCAAGGGTCAGGCCCACCGGGCCGGCGCCGACGATAAGAACGGTGTCGGTCATGTCGTGGTCCTCATGCCTGTCGAACGCGCCGCCAACCGGGCGATCAGAACCCCAGCCGCTCCATCAGCGTCCCGTAGGCGAGGCGAAGGCGCACGCCGACCGGCCAGAAGGCGTGGAACGGCATCGGCTTGATGCCGGTCACCGGCAGGTCGAGCTCGTCGTCGCGCGCCCCCAGCACCCGCCGCGCCAGCAGCCGGCCCATGGCGGTCGCCATGGCGACGCCGCGGCCATTATAGCCGAGGCCGATGTGCAGACCCGGCGCCGGCTCGTGGAGATGCGGCAGATGATCGGCGGTCACCGCCACCCGGCCGTTCCAGGCATGGCTCCAGCGCCGGCCCGCCAGGGCCGGGAACAGCCGTTCGGCATGCTCGACCAGCGGCCGGTAGTCGGCCGGCGCCGTGCTTGCCCGCAGTGCGCTGCGCCCGCCCATCAGGAACCGGCCATGGGCGTCGAGCCGATAATAGGCGTAGCGCGCGGAAATCTCGTAGAGCACCGGCCGGCCGGGCATGATGGCGGCCAGCACCTCCGGCGGCAGCGGCTCGGTGGCGGTGATCGCGCTGAACACCGGCGCCACGCTGCGCGCCAGGCCCGGCCACAGCCCATCGCTGTAGCCATTGGTGCCGATCAGCACATGCTCGGCCCGCAGCGTGCCGCTTGCCGTCGACAGCACCCAGCCCTTGTCTTCGCGCCGCAGCGTCTCGACGCCGGAACGGCTGTAGATCGCAGCGCCCGCCTTGACCGCCGCCTCGGCAAGGCCGCGGGCATAGCCGAGCGGGTTTAGGCTGCCGCCGCGACGGTCCAGCGAGGCGCCGCGATAGGCCCCCGTGCCGGTGATGCGCGCGCAAGCCGGCCCGTCGAGCCACGCGACCGGAGCGCCGCGCCGGGCCCATTGCTCCGCTGAAGCCCGCACCGACCGCTCGGAGGCCGCATTTACCGCCGCGCGCAGCGTGCCGCCGCGATGCGCCTCGCAGGCGATGCCGAGCCGCTCCACCAGCGCGAAGACGAGGTCCGGCGCGCCGGCGCCCAGCGCCGCCATGCGCCCGCCAAGCTCCGGGCCGAACGCCGCCTCGATCTGGTCGGGCTCCCACTTCAATCCCGGATTGACCTGGCCGCCATTGCGCCCGGAGGCCCCCCAGCCCGGCTCGCGCGCCTCCAGCACCGCCACGTCGACTCCGGCCTCGGCCAGATGCAGCGCCGCCGACAAGCCGGTGAAGCCCGCCCCGATGATGGCGACAGAGACGCGCCGGTCACCGTCGAGCCGCACGGCGGCAGGCGCCGGCCGGGCGGTGTCGTGATAGAGCGCGTGCGCGTTCTCTGTGTCGAAATCCATGAGCGACAAGCCTCTGCGGTGAATCGCCGGCAGGATAGAAGGTCCGGCCGCAGCCGCAAACCGGCATCGGTGCCGGAACGGGCCGAAGCCTTTGCATGTATGGTTAATTTCTGCTGCATCGGCGCGGCCGTCGCGCGGGGCAGATCAGCCGGGCCGGCGCGCTGTTCATCATGGCTAATCATCCGTTTACATCGGCAAGTCGGGCGGCGTCATCCGGCGGTAACATGTCGTTGATCAATGCCCATCGGCAAGTGATTGCCGTGCGAGGCGGCAGTACGGCGGGCGGTAGCAAAACCCGTTCGCCGGAAGTGCTGTAAATCACCTCCGGCAAGGGACAAATGATCCGCATCGGGTAATCGCTCCACTTTCATCACCGGCGATACATTGCTCGGTGCAGCCTGGTAATCCGGTGCTGGCGCGACCGCACGCCGCGCTACAACCTCCGTTTGACGTTGCGTCAGCGCGACAAAACGGCGAGAACCGCTTCTGGAACGAGCGCAGTGTAAGCGGGTAGGGCTTTGCGCGGCATTCCAGGTGAGTTGGACGCGAGGAGACACCATCGATGCGGACCGGGACGGAACAGGGCGGGCGGGCTGCCGTGCACAATCGGGTTCGGGCGCTGCTGCGCGGAACCACGGCGCTCACCGTCTGCGGTCTCTCGGCCTTTCCCGCCGCGGCCCAATCGCTGCCGACCGGCGGTACCGTGGTGTCCGGCTCCGCCAGTATCAGCCAGCCCACCGGCACCAAGGTGCAGGTGAACCAGTCGAGCAACAAGGCCATCGTCAACTGGTCCGGCTTCTCGATCGGCGCCGGCAACGGCGTGCATTTCGACAATGGCAGCGGCGCGACGCTGAACCGCGTCACCGGCCCCTCGGTCTCGGCCATTGACGGCAGCCTGACCGCCACCGGCAGCGTCTATCTGCTGAACCCCAACGGCGTGATCGTCGGCCAGACCGGCGTGGTGGATGTCGGCGGCTCGTTCGTCGCCTCCACGCTCGACGTCTCGAACGGCAATTTCCTTGCCGGCGGCGACGTCACCTTCGCCGGGGGCAGCGACAAGGCCGTGATCAATCTCGGCAAGGTCGGCGCTCTGGGCGGCGACGTCGCCCTCATCGCCGCGCGCGTCGAGAATGCCGGCACGGTCAGCGCGCCCAACGGCACGGCTGGCCTGGTCGCCGGCACGGACGTGGTGATGCGCGACGCCGCTCATGCAGACGGCAAGTTTCTGGTGAAGGCCGGCGGCGCCGGCACGCAGGTCACCAACACCGGTGCGGTCAGCGCCGCGGCGGCCGAGCTGCGCGCCAATGGCGGCAACGTCTATGCGCTGGCCGGCAATTCCGGCGGCGTCATCCGCGCCACCGGCGTCGCCAAGACTGAAGGCCGGGTCTTCCTTACCGCTCCGGGCGGCGAGGTTCGGGTCGGCGGCACCATCGCGGCAAGCAAGGCGCCGGTGGCAGGTGCCACCGCCAAGCCGGACGGCGGCCGCATCGCCGTCTCGGGCGCCAAGGTCAAGGTCACCGGCACGCTCGATGCCTCCGGCACCAAGGGCGGGCAGGTCGATGTCACCGGCACGCAGGTTGCGCTCACCGGTGCCAAGCTGAAAGCCGCAGGTACCGCGGGCGGCGGTCTGGTGCGGGTCGGCGGCGATTTCCAGGGCGGCGCCGGCAAGGCGGGCGACCCGCTCCACACGGCGGCCGTCGGCGGCTTCGCCGACCGCGGCACGCTGGCTTCGGCGCAGACTGTGGCGGTCGATGCCGGAAGCACCATCGACGTCTCGGCCAGCGCCGGCAATGCCGGCACCGCCATCGTCTGGGCCGAGGGCACAACCGCGTTTGCCGGCACCATCCTGGCCACCGGCGGCACCGGCGCGGCCGGCGGCTTCGCCGAGGTATCGGGCAAGGGCGTGCTGGACTATACCGGCCTCGCCGTGCTCACCGCGGCCGGCGGTACCACCGGCACGCTGCTGCTCGATCCGTATGACATCGTCATTTCCAACGCCACCGGCAGCAACGGCACGCTGTCCGGCGGCGCCTTCACGCCCACCGGCACGTCGGTGCTGAATGCCGGCACGCTGCAGACCGCGCTCGCCTCCGGCAATGTCGTGGTCTCCACCGGCGCGGCGGGCAGCCCCGGCACCGATGCCGGCGACATCACGGTAGCGGCCAATATCGCCTGGTCGTCCGCCAACAATCTGACGCTCAGCGCCTATCGCAACATCACCGTCAATGACGGCGTCGGCATCTCCAACACCGGTGCCGGCGCGATGGCGCTGCGCGCCGACAATTCCGGCACCGGCGTCGGCACCGTCAACCTGCTCGGCAGCTCCGGTGCCCGGCTCACCGACAGCGGCGGCGGTGGCGTCGAGATCTTCTACAACCCGCTCGGCGGGTTCGGCGGCGCCAATGCCTCAACCATCACCGGCAATCCCTATGCCGCCCGCGTCGCCGTCTCCGGCCCGTCGACGTTCAGTGCCTACATGCTGGTGAATGACGTCGCCGGCCTGCAATCGATCAATGACAGCGCCACCGCGCTGTCCGGCGTCTATGCGCTCGGCCGCAACATCGACGCCACCGCCACCGCCGGCTGGAACGCCGGCTCCGGCTTCGTACCGCTGGGCACCGACGGCGCCGGCGGCGTGCTGAACGGCGGGTCCGGCTTCACCGGCACCTTCGACGGCGAGGGCCGATCCATCAACGGGCTCACCATCGCCCGCCCGAACGCCAGCAATGTCGGGCTGTTCGGCTACACCCGCAACGCCACCATTCGAGACATTGGCGTGACCAATGTCTCGATCAAGGGCTTTGACTCGGTTGGTGGCCTGGTCGGCACGCAATACGCCGCCGCCGGCACCGCCACCGTCTCGAATGCCTATGCCACCGGTACGGTATCGGGCCGCGACAACGTCGGCGGTCTTGTCGGCTACAAGTACGGCGACGGTGTCGGCGCGGTCACCTCGGTGACCGGCTCCTCCGCGGGCGCCACGGTGACCGGCCGCGACCTGATCGGCGGCCTGATCGGCTATGACCGCATCGCCTACGGCACCTCCACCGTCGCCCGCTCCTTCGCCACCGGCCAGGTGTCGGCAACCGGGCAGGCAGTCGGTGGACTCGTCGGCTATACCGACAACTCGGTCTACACGCCGAACGCCCAGCCGAACGCCCAGGGCGTAGCCAAGATCACCGATTCCTACGCCACCGGTGCGGTATCCGGTAAGCTCTATGTCGGCGGGCTGGTCGGCTTCCTCTATGGGTCCGGCGTCGGCGCCCTCGCCAGCATCGAGCGCTCCTATGCCACCGGCAACGCGACCGGCCAGACCTATGTCGGCGGCCTGGTCGGCGTGAGCTATTCCGACTATGGCGCGACCGCGAAGATCGACAGCTCCTGGGCCACCGGCAGCGCCACCGGCGGCGGCGCGGTCGGCGGCCTGGTCGGCGCCAATTATGCCGACTTCTACCCCGGCTATCAGGGTCTCGCCATCATCAGCCAGTCCTATGCCTCGGGCGCGGTTAAGGGCACCAGCCATGTCGGCGGCCTGGTCGGCGAGAACTACTCGGCGAATTCGGGCATTGCGACGGTAACGCAGTCCTATGCCACCGGCTCGGTCGCCGGCGCCTCCTTCGTCGGCGGGCTGGTCGGCTACAATTTCGTGGCGGCCAAGGGGTCGGCGAACATCAGCCAGTCCTACGCCACCGGCGCGGTGACCGGCACCAGCTATGTCGGCGGCCTGGCCGGCGTCAATCTGCGCGGCAACGGCACCGCCAAGATCGAGAATTCCTATTGGGATGTCGGGACCACCGGCCAGGCGCTCGGCGTCGCCGGCAGCAACGGCACGGTGACCAATCTGGTCGGCATCGGCGGCGCTACCGGGCTCGATCCCTTCGCCGCCTCGACCTATGCCAATCTCGGCTCGTTCGACACCGTCTGGTACATGGTGGACGGCGAGACCCGTCCGTTCCTGCGGTCGGAATATTCCACCACCATCACCAACGCCCACCAGCTCCAGCTGGTGAATATGAACCTCGGTGCCTCCTATAAGCTGGGCGCCGATATCGACATGGCCGAGCTGACCCGCGCCTCCGGCATGTGGCGCACGGCGGCCAGGCCCGACGCGCTGGGCGGCTACGGCTTCGTGCCGCTGGGCACCAACGGCGCCGGCGTCACGCTGAACGGAACCGGCTTCACCGGCAGCTTCGACGGCGAGGGCCGCACCATCAAGGGGCTCACCGTGGTCCGCGCCAATGTCGATGGCGTCGGCCTGTTCGGCCGCGCCGGCGACGCCATGATCGAGGACGTGTACCTCACCAATGTCGACCTGTCCGGCCGCTCCTATGTCGGCGGCCTGGTCGGCGCCTTCACCGCCCAGACCGCCGGGCGCACCGCCCGCATCGCCGATGTCTCGGTGTCCGGCTCGGTGAAGGGCAGCGGCGACTATGTCGGCGGGGTCGCCGGCTTCAGCGGAGCCATCGCCAAGGCGGCCGTCGCCACCGTGGTCAACTCGGCCTCAACCGGCACGGTGAGCGGGCGCGACGCGGTCGGCGGGCTGGTCGGCATCAGCTACACGGAGAAGAGCGGCATCGCCTCCGTCAGCCAGTCCTATTCCACCGCCGCAACCAGCGGTCGCGCGATGGTCGGCGGCCTGGTCGGCTTCACCTCCGGCTCCAAGAACACCATCACCCAGAGCTACGCCGCCGGCGCCGTTACCGGCCAGTCGAAGGTTGGCGGGCTGGTCGGGCAGAACGCCTCGGTGGTGTCCGCCTCCTATTGGGACACCCAGGCCACCGGACGGAGCTGTGCGGGCGGCGGCACCTGCGTCATCGCCGGCACCACCGGCCTCACCACAGCGCAGCTCCAGGACCCGGCCTACTTCGTCCCGGTCGCCAGCGCGGCGGGCTGGAACTTCTCCACCGTGTGGACGGCGCCGGCCTCCGGCTTCTATCCCGGGCTCGTCGCGCTCATCCCATGAGAGCGCTGCGCGGCGGCACGGCCGCCCTCACGCTGCTGCTGGCCGGCGCCGGTGCGGGGCTTGCGCAATCGGCGCTGGAGCGCAATCTGCCGCCGGCCGCGCGCTCCGACGGTGCCGCCGGTCTGCCCGCCCCGGCACAGGGGCCGGCCTCGGACGACGCCACGCCGCTCGGCGTCGATCTCAAGGGTATGGTGTTTCTCAGCGCCACCGACCCGGTGGAGGCTGCGCCTGTTGCGGCGGTTGACACCACGCGGGTGCCCATTCTCGCCGACCCCGCCTTCGTCACTGAGATGGCGGCACTGCTCGGCCGCCCGGTCACACGGCAGATGCTCTCGCAGATCGAAGCGCGCGCGGCCGGGCGCTTCCGCGCGGCCGGACGGCCTTTCGTCTCCGTGACCACGCCGCCGCAGGAGGTTACCGGCGGCGTGCTGCGGTTCCGCGTGGTGGAATATCGGGCCGGCGACGTGCGCGTCGACGGCGCCGACGCCGGCACCGCCGCCCGGGCTCGCCAAAGCGTGCGGCTGGAGCGCGGCGGTGCGGTGGAGACCGCACGGCTGCAGGAAGACCTCGACTGGCTCAACCGCTCGCCGTTCCGCTCGGTGGAGGCGGAATTCGCGCCGGGCTCGCGTTTCGGCGAAACCGACCTGTCGCTGAAGGTCAATCAGGGCACGCCCTGGCAGGTGTTTGGCGGCTATGCGAATTCCGGATCGCAGACCACCGGGCTCGACCGCTGGTATGTCGGCGGCATGCTCGCCGATCTCCCGCTATCCGGTTCTCTGCTCTCCTACCAGTTCACCACCTCCTCCGATTTCTGGTGGGACGACGGGCGCGCCTTCGCCCAGGCCGGTGATCCCGCTTATGTCAGCCACGGCGCGCGCTTCCTGCTGCCGCTGGCGGCGCGCCAGGAGATGGAGGCGACCTTCTCCGCGGTGGAATCGAGCGAGGCGGCGGAAGCCTTCGACGTGCTCAAGCAGACGGTGGAGTTCAGCCTCGGCTATCGGGGCGCGCTGTCCAACCTCATCGGCACCCCGGCCGGCGACGTCTCCGCCGGGCTCGAGACCAAGCGCCAGAGCCGCGATACCTTCTTCGGCGGCACGCAGGTGCTGGCGCAGGCCATCGAGGTACGCCAGCTCTATCTCGGCTGGAACGGCGGCGGCACGGACGGTTTTGGCCGCTACAGCCTCGATGCCAGCGTGCATGTCAGCCCCGGCGATATCGGCCGCGACAATTCCAACGCCGATTTCGCGCTCTATTCCGGCGGCCGCGTCACCGATGCCAGCTACGCCTATGCCGAGGCGGTGTATTCGCGCACCGTGGACCTGCCGCACGCCATGAAGCTCAACGGCACCTTCATCGGCCAATATGCCGCGCAGCCTTTGCCGGAGACCGAGCAGTTTACCCTCGGCGGGGAATATGCGGTGCGCGGCTACACCTCGGAAGACGGCAGCTTCGACGCCGGCCTGATTTTCCGCGGCGAGTGGCGCCTGCCGAGCTTCGCGGCCCTGCCGAAGACGGCGGGGGTAAATGACGCGCTGTCGCCCTTCCTGTTCGTCGATGCCGGCTTCGGCTACGACCAGTTCATCGATGTCGAGGTCACCGCCGCCTCGGTCGGGCTCGGTGCCGACTGGCAGCTTGGCAGCGCCCTGCGCGCCAATCTGGCGTTAGCCTGCGCGCTCGCCGATGCGGTGGCCACCCGTTCCGGCGACTGGTCGCTGCTCGCCCGCGTCACCGCGAGCTATTAGCCGGCGCAAACCTACGGTAGCTTCCGCCTCGGTTGGAAGAAACGGCGGCGATGCGGGTTCTGGTTCTCGGCGGCACCACGGAAGCGAGCGAACTCTGCCGGCGGCTTGCCGGGCGGCCGGGCATCGCCGCAACCCTCTCGCTGGCCGGGCGCACCGCGGCACCGGCGGCGCAGCCGGTGCCGGTGCGCAGCGGCGGGTTCGGCGGCGCGGAGGGGCTGGCGCGCTACCTGCGCGCCGAATCGATCACCGTAGTGGTCGACGCCACCCACCCCTTCGCCGCGCAGATGTCGCGCAACGCCGCGCGGGCCTGCATTGAGGCCGGCGTGCCGCTGGTCGCCCTGGTCCGTCCGCCCTGGCTGCCGCAGGCCGGCGACCGCTGGCTGGAGGTCGACAGCAACGAGGAGGCGGCCGCTGCACTGGGCGCCGCACCGCGTCGGGTTTTCCTCAGCATCGGCCGGCTTGGCATAGCCGACTTCGCGGCCGCTCCCCAGCACGCGTATCTGGTGCGCAGCATCGAGCCGCCGGAAGCGCTCGCCGCGTTGCTCAATCACAGGCTGGTGCTGGGCCGCGGCCCGTTCGACGCCGCGGAGGAGGCGGCGCTGCTGGCCGCCGAGGAGATCGATGTTCTGGTCAGCAAGAACGCAGGCGGCCGTGCGACCTACGGCAAGATCGAAGCCGCGCGACGGCTCGGCCTGCCCGTGGTGATGCGCCGCCGGCCTGGGCGCCCGGACGTGCCGATGGTGACGGACGCCGACGCCGCGCTGGCCTTCCTCGCCGCCCGCACGCGATAGCCCGGCCTCAATGCCCGCCGGGCTTGGGCAAATGCGAGGAGATCAGCCGGTGCGCGGCGGCGATCAGCAGCACGGAGATCGGCTTGACCAGCGTCTCCCACGTCAACGGCACGCCGGCCTCGCCGATATCGGTAACGAAGTCGACGATCACATAGACCAGGATCATCTCCACCATGGTGTGCTCCAGCGCCGCGATGCTGTCGATGCGGGCCCAGGCCGGCAGCTTCTCGCGGTCGGCCGCCGAGAGGTTGAACACGAAGGTGAAGGTGATGGCGTAGGAGAAGATGATCAGCAGGATGCCGAACAGGAACGCGTCCGTTGCGCTCATCACCGCAGGCACGATGGACTTTGCCGCCTCGGCCCCGCCCATCATGGCGGAAAAGGTGTGCGCCAGTTTCAGCCCGGCCTGCCAGAACATGGCAAACGCACCGAGCAGCGCACCGATGGAGGCCGCCAGCACGATGAAACGCAACGACAGCACGAGGCGCAACATGGGTCCGTTCCCGTTCGAACTGGTGGCGCGGCATCGATAGCAGATTGCGCCGGCCCGATGCGACACTGTGCCGGGCCGGCGGCGCGGCATAATGGGGCGATGGGCCGGATCCGCGGCGCAACATGATTGGCAAACGCCGGCCGGCGGGGGATGATCGCCGCCGCCATACTGCGCCGCTCTCAGGGAGATTCCATGGACCTCTATATCCCGGCCCTGCTGATCGGCGTGATCGCCGGCTTGCGGGCGATGACCGCCCCGGCCGCGGTAAGCTGGGCCGCCGCGCTCGGCTGGCTGCCTTTGCAGGGCACGCCGCTCGCCTTTCTCGGCGCCTCCATCACGCCCTATGTCCTCACCGTGCTGGCGCTCGGCGAACTCGTCACCGATCAATTGCCCTCGACGCCGAGCCGCAAGGTGCCGGCGCAGTTCGGCGCGCGGCTCGTCACCGGCGGCCTTGCCGGCGCCGCCATCGGTGCCGCCGGCGGATCGCTGGTCGGCGGGCTGGTTGCGGGCCTGGTCGGCGCGGTGATCGGCACGTTTGCGGGCAGCGCGGCACGGGGGCGGCTCGCCGCCTCGTTCGGGCGCGACCTGCCGGCCGCGCTCATCGAGGATGCGGTGGCGATCGGCGGCGCCGCCCTCATCGTCGCCAGCTTCGCATGAGCATCGCCTACGACGCCATCATCATCGGTGCCGGCCAGGCCGGGCCGCCGCTGGCCGGCCGGCTGACCGCGGCCGGGCAGAAGGTCGCCGTGATCGAGCGCAAGCTGTTCGGCGGCACCTGTGTCAACACCGGCTGCATGCCGACCAAGGCGCTGGTGGCAAGCGCCCATGCCGCCCACCTTGCCCGCCGGGCCGCCGATTTCGGCGTGCGGATCGGCGGACCGGTGACGGTAGATCTCAAGGCGGCCAAGGCGCGCAAGGACGCCATCTCAACGCGCGCCCGCACCGGCATCGAGAGCTGGCTCGGCGCCATGGCCGGCTGCACGCTCTATCGCGACCATGCCCGCTTCCGCTCGGCCCGCGAGGTGCAGGTGGGCGAGGAGACGCTGACCGCCGAGCGCATCTTCATCAATGCCGGCGGCCGCGCCGCGATCCCCGATCTTCCCGGTCTCGACGCCGTGCCCTACCTCACCAACACCTCGGTGCTGGAACTCGACACCCTGCCGGCGCACCTCATCATTATCGGCGGCAGCTATATCGGGCTGGAATTCGCCCAGATGTACCGCCGCTTCGGCGCGCAGGTCACGGTGGTGGAGAAGGGCCCGCGGCTTATCGCGCGCGAGGACGCGGACATTTCCGACGCCGTCGCCGGCATCCTGCAGGCCGAGGGCATCGCGCTGCGGCTCGACGCCGAGTGCATCCGCCTCGCTCCCCATGCCGAGGGCGTGGCGGTGGGTGTGAACTGCACATCCGGCGCACCGCAGATCCACGGCTCGCATGTGCTGCTGGCGGTGGGGCGCCGGCCCAACACCGACGAACTCGGGCTGGAGGCGGCCGGCATTGCCTGCGACGCGCGCGGCTACATCGTGGTCGACGACGAATTGCGCACCAGCGTGCCCGGCATCTGGGCGCTGGGCGACTGCAACGGCCGCGGCGCCTTTACCCACACCGCTTATAACGACTTTGAGATCGTCGCCGCCAATCTGCTGGACGGCGGCACGCGCCGGCTGAGCCAGCGCATTCCCGGCTATGCGCTCTATATCGACCCGCCGCTCGGCCGCGCCGGCCTCGGCGAGCGCGACGCCCGCGCCGCCGGCCACGCGGTGCGCGTCGGCGTGCGGCCGATGAGCCGGGTCGGCCGGGCGATCGAGAAGGGCGAGACGCAGGGCTTCATGAAGATCGTGGTCGATGCGGCGACCTCGCGCATACTGGGCGCGGCCATATTGGGTACCGGCGGCGACGAGGCGATCCACGGCGTCCTGGACGTGATGGGCGCCGACGTCCCCTACACCACGCTGCGCGACACCGTGCCGATCCACCCCACCGTCTCGGAGCTTATCCCGACCCTGCTGACCGAACTGGTGCCGTAGATGAGACGAGGCGAGGCAGGTCCTCGGAGGCAAGTCGTCGGGAGACTCAAATGACCGGCCTATGGCTCTATGCCTATGTTGCCCTGCCGATCATCGTGGTGGCGATGGGCTACCTCGCCGTGCACCTGACCGATGAGCGCCACAGCGCCGGCAGCCCGTAACCGCAATCTCAGCCCAGTATCCCCGACGGCCGCCCGCCGCGGCGGGACGAAAAGCCGGAGAGGTGCCCGGCCCGCCGCACCGGGCCGGTGGCGCCCGCCGGGCGGCCGGCGGCGAGCCAATGGTCGATGAAGGCGTCGAGCCAGAGCTGCACCTTGCGGTCGTGCTGCAGCCTGCCGTCGAAATGGGCGCGGCGCGGGTGGGCGCCGGGAAGATCGAACCGCGCATGACCGTGCAGAGTCCAGCGGCACATCATGTGGTGCGTCACTTCCGGGTGGAACTGGATGCCGAACGCCGCCTTGCCGAAGCGGAACGCCTGGTTGGGGAAGGCCTCGCCCTCGGCCAGCAACTCGGCGCCGCTGGGAAGTTCGAAGCCCTCGCGGTGCCAGTGATAGACGTGGTCGGGCCACAGCGCTTCGCCGGTGATGGGGTCGGCGCCCGGCCCGGGGCCGAGCAGCGCCGCGCCGGCGTGCGTCGGTCGCAGCGGGTAGTAGCCGATCTCGACCAGCCCGTCCGGGTGGTGGCCGACGCGGGCACCGAGGTGGCGGGCCAGCATCTGCGCGCCGAGGCAGACGCCGAGATAGGGCTTGGATTCGGCCAGTGCCACGCCGATCCAGTCGATCTCGGCGCGCACATAATCGTGACAATCATTGGCGCTCTGCGGGCCGCCGAAAATGATGGCCCCCTCGTGCTCCTTGAGCGTCGCCGGCAGCGGATCGCCGAGGCACGGCCGGCGCACATCGAGCCGGAAGCCGCGCTGCACCAGCCGGTGGCCGATACGTCCGGGGGAGGAGTGCTCCTGGTGAAGCACGATCAGGATAGACGGCAGCATATCCGCCGGTGTCTCTGCGCTCCGGGCCGCTGCGTCGTTACGCCGGTGCTTGGTTGCAGTGCAGCACGGCCATAACGACACGGATTCGTCATGGGTTCAAGGCTTTCGCCGCCGTATCGGCTCAGCTTGCTGCAGCCTCGCCGTCATAACCCTCGCGCACCTGCCGCCGGATCTCGACGCGGTCGCGGGAGGTGATGTTCAGCAGCTCGGCGGCGCGCCACACCAGATTGTCTTCGAATTCGCTCAATTCGCCATCGGCATAGGCGATTTCGAACATCATCTCGATGATGCGCTTGCGGCAATCCTCGTCGAGCGCGCGGTTCAGCACGCTGGTGAACCCGTACAGATCCACCGCCTCCGCTTCGCGCTTGCCGGCGGTGCGGATCAATTCGTCGGCCTCGTCGACGGTAAGGTCGAACCGGAAGGAGAGCACGCGGCGCAGCTTCCGCGTCTCGTCCTTGTACTCGACGCCGTCAATGGTGATGACGTGCACCAGCAGCGCCGCGGTGGCGAGCCGGTAGTCGTCCTCGGCAAAGTGGCTGTCGCGCTGTCCGCCGGCAATCTCGGCGATGAAGTCGGTCAAGGCGTTGAGCATGCCGGCCGGCTCCTATGCCGCGAAAAGTCGCTTAACGTCGGTTATCGCAAAGCGCACCGGCGCGCAACCGAGCCCGCGTCACTCCAGATAGGCGAAGTGGGCGGCGACATGTTCGGCGAGGCCGAGCGCATGGTCGCGCACCAGAACCTCGGCGCGGTCCGGGTCGCGCGCTTCCAGGGCCTGGATGATGTTCAGATGGTCCTGGATCGAACGCTGGGCGCGGTCGTCTTCGGCAATGGTGGTGCGCCGGATCATCCGCATGTGGATGAACAGGTTCTCGGCGATGTCGACGAGGATGCCATTGCCGCCCATGGCGATGATCGCCTGGTGGAACTGGATGTTCACTTCCGAATATTCGTCGAGCTTGGCATGCGGCGCGCCATTCTCGAAGGTGGCGAACATGGCGCGCAGCGTGGCGATCTGGGCGTCGCCGGCGTGCATGGTGATGAGACGTGCGGCCAAGCTCTCCAGCGCCGCCCACACCTGGATCATCTCGATGACTTCGCGCTTGGTCTTGCGCACCACATAGATGCCGCGGCGCGGCACCGAATGCACGAAGCCCTCGCGCTCCAGCTGCGCCATCGCCTCGCGCACCGGGGTGCGGCTGACGCCCAGGCTCTGCGCCAATTGCCGCTCGTCGAGGCGCACCTCGTTGGCGTGGCCATAGATGTCGAGCGAGACGATCACGTCCTTCAGCGCGCTGTAGGCGCGGTTCTTGAAGGTGGAGGTGTCTTCGAGCGGCGAGACGGCGAGCCGCGCCGATTCGCTGGCGCCGCGGCGGGTCTGGGGTTCGAGCGTCATCGGCGTCTGCCTCCGCAGTGAGCCGGCGCGGGGAGCGCAGCCGGTCTCGCGCACGGGGCGCGGTGTCCGGGA
>JBGGNI010000144.1:0-19165 GCA_041287585.1 Xanthobacteraceae bacterium | reverse complement strand
GGCCGCCATCGCGGCGCCGGTCTCGGCGGTGGCAATGACGAGCGCGAGCAGACGCTGAACCAGCTGCTGGTGGAGATGGACGGCTTCGAGGCCAATGAGGGCATCATCCTCATCGCCGCCACCAACCGGCCGGACGTGCTGGACCCCGCCTTGCTGCGCCCCGGCCGCTTCGATCGCCAGGTGATCGTGCCCAACCCGGACGTGGTCGGCCGCGAGCAGATCCTCAAGGTTCACGCCCGCAAGGTGCCGATCGCGCCGGACGTCAACCTGAAGGTCATCGCCCGCGGCACGCCGGGATTCTCAGGCGCCGACCTTGCGAACCTGTTCAACGAGGCGGCGCTGATGGCCGCCCGGCGCAACAAGCGCATGGTGACCATGAGCGAGTTCGAGGACGCCAAGGACAAGGTGATGATGGGCGCCGAGCGCCGCTCGCTGGTGATGACCGAAGAAGAGAAGATGCTGACCGCCTATCACGAGGGCGGCCACGCTTTGGTCGCGCTCAGCGTGCCGGCGACCGACCCGGTGCACAAGGCCACCATCATTCCGCGCGGCCGCGCGCTGGGCATGGTCATGCAGCTTCCCGAGCGCGACAAGCTCTCGATGAGCTACGAGCAGATGACCTCGCGGCTCGCCATCATGATGGGTGGACGCGTCGCCGAGGAGCTGGTGTTCGGCCATGACAAGGTGACCTCCGGCGCCTCTTCCGACATCGAGCAGGCGACGCGGCTGGCCAAGATGATGGTGACGCGCTGGGGCTTCTCCGACCTGCTCGGCACCGTGGCCTATGGCGACAACCAGGACGAGGTGTTCCTCGGCATGTCGATGGGCCGCCAGCAGAACGTCTCGGAAGCCACCGCCCAGACCATCGACGCCGAAGTGCGCCGGTTGGTCGACGAGGGCTACGCCGAGGCGCGCCGCATTCTCACCGAGAAGCTCGACCAGCTCGAAGCGCTGGCCCGCGGCCTGCTGGAATACGAGACGCTGTCCGGCGACGAGATCGTCAATCTGCTCGACGGCCAGCCGCCGGTGCGCGACACCACCATCGAGCCCGCCCATGTGCGCGGCTCGGTGGTGCCGAGCGCCGGCAAGAACCGCCCCCGGCCCGACACCGGCCTGGAGCCGCAGCCGCAGGCGTGAGGCTGGCGCTTTATTTAGAACCGGAACGCCCGCCTATCGGCGGGCGTTTTCGTGAGCAGGGTTCCGCAGCGTCCCGGACCAGCGGAGGCGAAGCCGAAGCGCAGAGCCGGGACCCAGGGGAGAAACCGCCGAAGGCGCTTCTCATAAGTACTTTGCGGCTTCGCCGACTCTCCCCTGGATCCCGGATCGGCGCTGCACCGCGTGCAGCTTCTCCGGGAAACGGAATGCGCTACGGCGCCCCATCCCACGGATTGATCACCGTGGCGCGCGTGTCCTCGAAATCCCGCACATTGCGCGTGACGATGATCAAATCATGCACGATGGCCGTCGCCGCGATCAGTCCGTCGGCATCGCCGCGCGGCCGAAGGGCGGCGATGCGGCCCCATTCGAGAGCGATCTGGTCGCTGATGGCCAGTATGCGGTCGGCATGATCGCGGCGCAGCGTCTGGAGCCACTCCGCCAAATGGGCGGCGGCGCGCGGATCGGTTTTTTGCTTCATCGCGATGCCGCGCATGATCTCGCCCAATGTGATGACGCTGAGATGCACGGCGAATGGGTCGACCGAGCGAAGCCAGCGCACCGCCTGCGCCGTGCCGCGTCGGGCCTCCGCGACGATGTTGGTATCGACCAGATACATCAGAACGCGATGTCGCGGCTGGGTGTCTTGGCACGCTCTGAGACCGCCTCGGCCAGGTCGTCGTCCCAGGTGGGGCCAGACAGCAAATGGTCGACCAAAGTCGGCCGGCCCGCCCGCAACCGATCATAATCCTGCGCGGACAGCACAATGGCAGACCGCGCGCCGCGCACGGTGACGGTCTGCGGCCCCTCGGTCTGGGCGCTTTTCACCAGATGCGAGAATTTGTTCTTGGCATCCTGCAGCGACCACTCCACGATCCATCTCCTGGCTAGACTGTCTAGCTATCACGTCCCGCCTTGTTGGTGAACCGCGCATTGCCGAGGCCGGTGCCGATGGTGAGCACGCCCCAGCGATCGACGTCGCGCATGAAGGGCGCCTGGCTCAGGCCCTGAACCACCGCATCATTGTGCAAAAGGATGGCGACCTCATTGCCGTCGATCGGCGGCAGCGCGGCGCTGAGGATGGCGGGCAGGTTGAAGCGGCTGCTCTCCCAATTGCCCGGCAGGTTCTGCGCCCCGGTGCGGATCGCCCCGTCGGGCGCGATCTCCCCCGGGCAACCGATGCCGATGAAGGGGGCGAGCTTGAGATTGTCCTTCTCGGCCCGGCGGATCAGCCCCTTCAGCATGTCGACCAGCCGGCCCACGGCGTCCTCCCGCTTGGGGTCTTCCGCGCCGTGCCGCCACAGCTCCATGGCGTGCACCTTGGCCGCGGCGAGGTCGTCGCTCTCCTTGAGCTTCAGCTCAACGAGGCCGGCCCGCATATTGGTGCCGCCGATGTCGACGCTGAGAATGCTGTCATGGCCGGCGAACATCCAGCGCGGCGCCAGGTGCGCGGCGCCGATCAGGCCGGCCTGGTCCGGTTCGTGCCGGATCGGCCGCAGCTCGATGGCGATGTCGGCCGCCCGCAGCAGCAGCTCGGTGCGGGCCAGCGCCACCTCGGCGAAGCGGGCGGCGCGCAGGCCGCCGCCGACCACGATGGCCTGGGTGTCGCGCCATTCCTTGGAGCGCAGCAGCCGGCGGATGACGCCGGCAAGCTGCTGCGCATAGTCCTCGATGGCGCTCATCACCAGCGCCTGCGCCGCCGGATCGCCCTCGACCAGCGTCTTGTCGATGGCCTTCTTGGTTACGTCGCCGATCTCGGCCTCGTCGAACGGGTCGTCCCCGGCCTCGCGCGCCCGCTCGCGCCAGCCATCCAGCGCGTTGAAGAAGGCGGCGCGGCGGGCCTTGTCGCCGATGAAGCCGTCTTCATCGCGCAACTGGCTATTATAGCCGTCGACCACGACGGATGGCAGGGCGGCGGAACCGTGGCCGGCGGTGGCGGCGGCGGGTGCGTGTGCGACGCTCGGGGGCATGGGCGGAGCCTTGGGCTTCGGGGCCGGACGGGATGACGGCGAACTCCACCTCAATCCGCGCCGCGCCGCTTGGTTTCACGCCTGATACAAGGCTTGATCGGCCGGCCGGCCGGCGCTCGCACGCGGGGCTTGTGCCGGAGCGCCGGTTCGTGGAACGTGCGCGATCAGGTTTGGGGGCTCGGTTGAGTCGAGCTGGTGGCGGACGATGAGCCCGCCCCGGTGCCGCGTGCCGGATGCGCGGCGGTTTCGGAAATGACGAGATGACGCACGCCTATTTCGGCACGGACGGCATTCGCGGACGGGCCAATTCCATCATCACGCCGGAACTGGCGCTCAAGGTCGGCATGGCGGCCGGGCTGGTGTTCCAGCGCGGCGAGCACCGGCACCGCGTGGTGATCGGCAAGGACACTCGGCTGTCCGGCTATATGATCGAAAACGCCATGGTGGCGGGCTTCACCGCGGTGGGCATGGACGTGCTGCTGCTGGGGCCGATGCCGACGCCGGCGGTGGCGATGCTGACCCGCTCGCTGCGCTGCGACATCGGGGTGATGATCTCGGCCTCGCACAACCCTTACGACGACAACGGCATCAAGCTGTTCGGCCCGGACGGCTACAAGCTGTCCGACGCCATCGAGAGCGAGATCGAGGCGCTGATCGACAGCGACCTCTCCGGCCGCCTCGCCAAGCCCGCCGACATCGGCCGCGCCAAGCGCATCGAGAGCGTGCATGCGCGCTATATCGAGTTCGCCAAGCGCACGCTGCCGCGCAACCAGTCGTTCGACGGCATCCGCGTGGTGGTGGACTGCGCCCATGGCGCCGCCTATCGCGTGGCGCCGGAGACGTTGTGGGAGCTCGGCTGCGAAGTGGTCTCGATCGGCACCGAGCCGGACGGCTTCAACATCAACCGCGAGGTCGGCTCCACCGCGCCGGAAGCCCTGAGCGCCAAGGTGCGGGAGATGCGGGCCGATATCGGCATCGCGCTGGACGGCGACGCCGACCGGGTGCTGATCGTCGACGAGAAGGGCCATCTGGTCGACGGCGACCAGCTGATGGCGGTGGTGGCCGAGAGCTTCCGCGACGACGGCAGGCTGACCCGCGCCGGGGTGGTGGCGACGGTCATGTCCAATCTCGGGCTGGAGCGGCACCTCGCCTCGCTCGGCCTGTCGCTGGCGCGCACCCCGGTGGGCGACCGCTACGTGCTGGAGCACATGCGCGAGCATGGCTACAATGTCGGCGGCGAGCAGTCCGGCCACATCATCCTGTCGGATTATTCCACCACCGGCGACGGGCTGGTGGCGGCGTTGCAGGTGCTGGCCGTGGTGCAACGGCTGGGCCGGCCGGTCTCGGAGGTTTGCCACCGCTTCGACCCGCTGCCGCAGGTGCTGAAGAATGTGCGCTACCGCGACGGCCGCCCGCTGGAGGCCGATGGCGTGCGCCGCGCCATCGCCGCCGGCGAGGAGCGGCTGAGCAATCGCGGCCGGCTGCTGATCCGCCTCTCCGGCACCGAGCCGGTGGTGCGGGTGATGGGCGAGGGCGAGGACCGCGATTTGGTGGAGAGCGTGGTGAACGACGTCGTCGAGGCGGTGGGCCGCGCGGCGGCGTAGGTCTTCTTCTCCCTCTCCCGCGTGCGGGGGAGGGAGCCCGCCTTAACCGGCCACGGACAGGACCCCAGACGAAAACGCCCCGCTGCGAGCAGCGGGGCGCAAAGCCGTTATCGGCGGAGCGGGGCAGGTCAGCCCTGCTGGGCGTCCTGCACCGGCGGCTGCGGCGCGGCGGGGCGCTCGCGGCGGTCGCGCATGAAGGCGTCGAATTCGGACTTGTCCTTGGCCTGACGCAGCCGCTCCAGAAAGTCCTTGAACTCGCGCTGTTCCTCTTCGAGCCGCGAGATGGTCTGGTCGCGATACTCGTCGAAGGCCCGGTTGCCGCTGGAGGTGAAGCCGCGACGGCCCCGATACCAGTTGCGCACCGAGTCCTCGTTCACCTGCCAGCGACCGAAGCCGCCGCGTCGACCCGCGCATCCCATGCGTCCACTCCCGATTGAAAAAGCCAGGACGGCCAGACCCAGCGGCCACCAGGCCATGAAGCCGAGCACCGTGAGCGCGATCCAGGCGGGCTTGCCGTATTCGTCGAGCTTCTCAGCCATCTGCATGGCGTTTGGATCCTACGTTAATGTTAAGCACATTTACATAGGTAGGAACACCCTGCCGGCTTGTCAATGGGTGGGCGTTCACCGGCGCCGGCCGAAAGATCCTTCTGGAAACGTCATCCCGGCCGCAGCCCGAAGGGCGAAGAGCCGGGATCGCTATCCGAGTGAACCTCCCACGCGATCCCGGCTCGGCCTGCGGCCGTCAGGGATGACGCCATGAGACGGTCCGGCTGCCGCCCTAAGGCGCCCCAAGCCCTTTCAGATAGACCAGAAAACCTGCCTCCAGCAGGTCTTCGGGCGGGATCGGCGTCTTGCGGCGGGCGCCGTCCGGCCGGGCGAACAGCGCGGCGATGCCGTGCGCCATGGCCCACACATGCAGCGCCACCATCAACGCCGGCGGCCGGCCGGCGGCCGGCAAGGTCGCGACCAGCGCCTCGGCGGCCTCGCGCAGCACGCCGAACGCCGCATCGCCGGCGCGCTGCAAGCCGGGATGCGCCTCCGGCGCCAGGCCGGATTCGAACATGGCGAGGTAATAGGAGGGCTGGCTGCGGGCGAATTCGAGATAGGCCCGGCCCAGGCGCTCGAATGCGGCCTGCGGCGCCGGCCGGCCCTGGTCCCAGCCGGCCCGCAGCGCCTCGGCGAAGCGCTCGAAGCCGGCCGCGGCGGTGGCCGCCAGCAATTCGTCGCGGTCGCGGAAATGCCGGTACGGCGCCGCCGGGCTCACCCCGGCCCGGCGCGCCGCCTCGGCGAAGGTCGCCCCGGCCGGCCCTTTTTCGGCGATGAGATCGAGCACCGCGCCGATCAGGGCTTCCCGCAGGTTGCCGTGATGGTAGCCGCGCCCGTCCTCCTTCTTCGACCAGCTCATGTAAAGGGCTCTTACATCACCCGAGGCGGCGCGTCGATGGCGCTCATTGGCCCTCGTCGAACAGCGGCATCTGCACCGTGGCGCTCGGCGGCGGCAGGCCGAGGTGGCGGAAGGCGTGCGCGGTCAGCACCCGGCCGCGCGGCGTGCGCTGCAGAAAGCCCTGCTGCACGAGGTAAGGCTCGATGATCTCCTCGATGGCGTCGCGCGGCTCAGAGAGCGCGGCGGCGATGGTCTCCACCCCCACCGGGCCGCCGGCATAATGTTCGGCGATCACGCTCAGATAGCGCCGGTCCATCTGGTCGAGCCCGGCCTCGTCGACCTCCAGCGCCGCCAGCGCGCGGTCGGCCGCCGCGCGGTCCACCGTCTGCGCCCCCGCCACCAGCGCGAAGTCGCGCACCCGGCGCAGCAGCCGGCCGGCGATGCGCGGCGTGCCGCGGGCCCGGCGGGCGATCTCGCGCGCGCCGTCCGCGGACACCGGAATGCCCAGCACGCGGGCGCCGCGCGCCACCACCAGCTCCAGTTCCTCCACCGTGTAGAAATTCAGCCGCACCGGAATGCCGAAACGGTCGCGCAGCGGCGTCGTCAACAGCCCCGAGCGGGTGGTCGCCCCGACAAGGGTGAACTTGGACAGGCCGATCTTCACCGAGCGCGCCGCCGGCCCCTCGCCGATGATGAGGTCGAGCTCGTAATCCTCCATTGCCGGGTAGAGGATCTCCTCCACCGCCGGGCTCAGCCGGTGGATCTCGTCGATGAACAGCACGTCGCGCTCTTCGAGATTGGTCAGCAGCGCGGCAAGGTCGCCGGCCTTAGCGATCACCGGCCCGGAGGTGGAGCGGAAGCCGACGCCGAGCTCGCGCGCCACGATCTGCGCCAGCGTGGTCTTGCCCAGCCCCGGCGGGCCGACGAAAAGTACGTGGTCCAGCGCTTCGCCGCGGGTCTTGGCCGCGCTGATGAACACCTCCAGATTGGCGCGCGCCTGCTTCTGGCCGATGAACTCCGCCAGCCGCTGCGGCCGCAGCGAGGCATCCGCAGTGTCTTCCTCGCGCTTGGCGGGGGTGACGAGGCGGGAGGTGTTCATCGTTCACAACCTCCGGAAAACGGCCGACGGCTGGCAGCATAGAAGGAGGAGACGCTCACTTCGCCAGCTCCTTGAGACGGGAAGACAGTCGGCAGTGGAGCCAATGCAGCAACTTAACCCAAAATATATAAATAACGACAGCCGGCAATCCGCCGAACACAATGGAGATTGGAGCACCAATAGCTAAATTTGCAATAAACATCGATTCATGGAAATTCGCACCAGCAAATAATACAGCCGAAAAAAATACACCGCTGCCCGTCAGAAAAGCATCAAATCCGTCAAATTTATTTCGAAAACTGTAATATATGACTGAAACCAGCCCACCCGCCGCACCCAATATCAGCCCAAAACCGGCACCGAGCGCTAAGCCAGAGAATAGAGCATTGCGAGAGCCGAAAGGCAGCGTGTAAGGCAAGGAAATGATGGCACCGGCAATCGGAGCGCCGATAACCGCGGCCAACATCATGGAGATGCTGGTCAGCCATCGCTCCTTCGTCGACGTCGTCACCGCGCCAGCTCCTTCAGCCCGAGCCGGATCAGCCGGGCGGTTTCGGCCCCCTCGCCCGCCTCGCGCAGCGCGCTCGCCACCGCCGCGCTGGCCTGCAACGGGGCGTAGCCGAGATTGACCAGCGCCGAGACCGCGTCCGCCACCGGCGCCGGGGCGGTGCGTGCCTCCAGCGCGCCGGCAAGGCTCGCCACCGCCGGGTCGATGCTGGCAAAGGCCGGCGCCTTGTCCTTCAATTCGGCAACGATGCGGGCGGCGACCTTCGGCCCGACGCCATTGGCCCGCGCCACCATCGCCCGGTCGCCCAGCGCCACCGCATTGGCAAGATCGCCCGGCGCCAGCACCGAGAGCACGTTCAGCGCCACCTTGGCCCCCACTCCCTGCACATTCTGCAACAGCCCGAACCACGCCTTCTCCGCCGGCGTCGCAAAGCCGTACAGCCGGATCATGTCCTCGCGCACGAAGGTCTCGATGAACAGCGTGGCGGCCTCCCCCACCGGCGGCAGCGCCTGCTGGGTGCGCGCCGAGCAATGCACCAGATAGCCGACGCCCTGCACGTCGAGAATCACATGGTCGTCGCCATACGTGTCGATGAGCCCGCGCAGCTTGCCGATCATCGCGCCCTCACCCGGCCGAAGCGTAAAGAAACGCCAGCAGCGCCAGCAGGCCGAGCGCGCTGCGCACCGCATGCAGGCCGGCCCAGCGCTGGATCAGCCGACGGGCTTGGGCGTCGACCGCCTCCGGCGCGATGGCGTTCAGCCGGTTGTTGATGGGCAGGATGATGATCAGCGTATAGGGCCAGTTTGCCAGCATGAGCACGGCACCCACCAGCCAGGCCGCCGCGCCATCCACCCACCAGCTTGCTACCCCAAGCAGGAAGCCGGCAATGGCGAGCGGGGCCTGCATGGCGAAGCCCCGCTTGTAGGCGGGCTTCCACTGGGCCAGCAACGCCCGGTCGTCGAGCGCAAGCCGCGCCGGCTGCTCGACCAGATTGATATAGACCGCCGCGCCTGTGAACACCGCCGCCGTCGCGAGCGCCAATTGGCCGATCAGCATCCGTGCCCCCTCATCGCGCCAGCTCCCGCGTCAGCGCGGCGTGGCCGCGGTGCTGGGCGTGGGTCACCGCCACGGCCAGCGCGTCGGCGGCATCGTCGCTGTCGAAGTCGGCCTTGGGCAGCAGCACCTTCATCATCATGCGGATCTGCGCCTTGTCCGCCCGCCCGGCGCCGACCACGGTCTTCTTCACCAGCAGCGCGGCATATTCGGCCACCGGCACCCCGGCGAGCGCCGGGGCCAGCATCACCACGCCGCGCGCCTGGCCGAGCTTGAGCGTGGAGGCCGGGTTCATATTGACAAAGGTCTCCTCCACCGCCGCCTCGTCCGGCCCATGGGCGGCGATGATAAGGGCGAGCGCCCGGTGCAGGAAGACCAGCCGATCGGCCATCGCGCCGTCTTCAGGCGGGCACACCGCGCCGCAGGCGACAAAGCCGAGCCGTGTACCGGCAATGTCGATCACCCCCCAGCCGGTGCGGCGGAGGCCGGGGTCGAGCCCGAGAATGCGAATCGCGCCCTGCGCCATGGCATAGGGCGTAGCCGAACAAACAACGAACGGCTAGAGCATGTTCCGCAAAAGTTGAAAGACTTTTGCGATCAGAACATGCTCCAGCCCATTGATACTGGAGCCTTTTCTAGAGCCCGCTCGCCGCCGCCGGTCGCCGCGCCGCAATCGCCCCGCTCGCCAGAGCGACGCCGGCGCCGCTGGCGATGATGCCGAACAGCGCCGCGGCGTCCGGATGCTCGCCGAGCAGCGGCACCGCCAGCAGCGCGGCGAGCGCGGGCACCAGCCCGGTGAAGGCCGCGGCCTTGGAGGAGCCGAGCCGGGCGATCGCGGTGCCGAACGCGATCAGCGCCACCACGCCGGAGCCGACGCCCTGGACCAGCAGTTGCAGCAGCACCTCGACACCATAGCCGTCCTGCACCGCGGCGATCACGCCGGGCAGGCCGACCGGGGTGAGCAGCACCACCGACCACAGGCCGATCAGCCCCACCGTCTCGGTGGCGGAAAACCCGGTGCGCGGAAACATCAGCGTATAGCCGGCCCACAGCACGGCGCAGCTCAGCAACAGCACATGGCCGCGCCAGGCGCCGTCCGCCGGCATCGCGATGCCGCGCCCGCCCAGCACCAGCACGCCGAGCGCGATGCAGGCAAAGCCGATCCAGCGCAGCCGGCCGAGCCGCTCGCCGAACCACAGCACGGACACCAGCGCCACGATCAGCGGCATGGTGCCGGGCAGCAGCGGCCCGACATCGGCGGCGGGGGCAAAGCGCATCGCATTGCCCACCAGCAGGAAGAACAGCACGCCGGAGCCGAAGAAGCAGAACAGGAACGGCACCAGCCCGCGCCGCGGCCACGGCCCGACGCGCCGCCAGGCCGGCGCCAGCACCACGGCCGGCACGATGTAGCGCAGCCAGCCCAGCGCCGCCGGGCTGAGATGGCCGGTCACGGCATGGCGGGTACTGACGATCCACAGGCCCCATATGCCGATGGCGAGCAGCGCGGATGCGGTGCCGATCAGCCGGTCGCGGCGCTGCGCGGCCGGGGCGTCCAAGGCGGAGGGCGCAGTCATTCGGGAGGCACAGTCATTCGGGAGGCACAGTCATGGGCAGGCTCCGGCCGCGCTGCCGCGGCTTTTGCGGCGCACCATAGGTCCGGGCTTGTTCGCGAACAAATGAGTTTTCGCGATGGCAGACCCAACCGATCTTCATCGAACAGACCGTGCGGCGCTGGAGAGAGGTCAATGCTTGACAGGTCGATGCTGCACGGCCCATAGGCCGCGGCGCAGCAAGGGCCGTTCCCGATGTCATTCGACTCCGCCACACTCTGGGCGGCGGGTGCCGCGCTCGTCGCCGGCACCACGCGCGGCTTCACCGGCTTCGGCGGCGCGCTCATCTTCATGCCGCTGGTGGCCGCCGCCTACGGTCCGGCGGTCGCGGCGCCGGCATTGCTCGCCATCGACACCGTGCTGACACTGCCCATTCTGGCGCCGGCATTGCGCGCCTGCCTGTGGCGCGAAGTGCTGCCGCTATCGCTCGCCGCCATGCTCGGCGTGCCGGCAGGCGTGGCGCTGCTGGAACTGGCCAACCCGCTCGCCCTGCGCTGGGGCATTGCGCTGCTGGCCTTCGCGCTGCTGGCGCTGCTGGTCTCCGGCTGGCGCTATAGCGGGCGCACCCACGCTGCCGCCACGCTCGGGGTAGGGCTGCTGGCCGGCGTGCTGGGCGGGGCGGCGCAGTTGTCGGGGCCGCCGGTGGTGGCCTATTGGCTCGGCGGCGGCCGGCCGGCGGCGCTGGTGCGGGCCAATCTGTTCGCCTTCTTCGCCGTGCTCACGCTGGCAAGCGGCCTCGCCTACGCGCTGCGGGGCCTGTTCACCGCCGAGGTCGGGCGCCTGTCGCTGACCATCGGCCCGCTTTACGCCATCGGCCTGTTCGCCGGCGCCAAGGGCTTCCGCCGCACCTCGGATGCCGCCTATCGCCGGGTGGCCTATGCCGTGATCGCGCTCGCCGCGCTGGCCAGCCTGCCGCTGTTCGAC
Organism: Xanthobacteraceae bacterium; assembly: GCA_041287585.1. Classification (GTDB taxonomy): domain Bacteria; phylum Pseudomonadota; class Alphaproteobacteria; order Rhizobiales; family Xanthobacteraceae; genus Ancylobacter. Next base: position 7,856 of record JBGGNI010000144.1, on the reverse strand, counting down.
GCGCTGACAGGGCGGTGAGCGGCGGCAGAGAATGGCACATCGGTGCCGCCGTGTTCCGGCCTAGCGGAGGCGAAGCCGAAGCGCCGAGCCGGAACCCAGGGAAGAGACCGCCAAAGGCGCTTCCCCAAAAGATTCAGTGGCTTCGCCGATTCTCCCCTGGGCCCCGGATCGGCGCTGCACGGCGTGCAGCTTGTCCGGGGCACAGCGCCTTCCAGACTCCTCACCCGTGCAGCTTCGCCATCAGCGCGTCGGACAGTTCGAAATTGGCGTAGACGTGCTGCACGTCGTCATTGTCTTCCAGCGTCTCCACCAGGCGCAGCAGCTTCTCGGCCACCTCGTCGTCCACCGCCACGGTGTTCTGCGGCCGCCACAGCATGCCGGACTTGCGCGGCTCGCCGAACTTGGCCTCCAGCGCGCGGGCGACCTCGTGCAGGCCCTCGATCGAGCACACCACCTCGTGGCCCTCCTCGGAGGAGGTCACGTCGTCGGCGCCGGCGTCGATGGCGGCTTCCAGCATGGCGTCGGCGCTCGCTTTGGCGGCGTCGAACTCCACCGTGCCGACCCGGTCGAACATGAAGGACACCGCGCCGGTCTCGGCCAGCGCGCCGCCGGACTTGGAGAAATAGGAGCGCACTTCGGAAGCGGTGCGGTTGCGGTTGTCGGTCAGCGCCTCGACGATGACGGCGACGCCGCCGGGGCCATAGCCCTCATAGCGGATCTCGTCATAGTTCTCGGCGTCGCCGCCCAGCGCCTTCTTGATGGCGCGGTCGATATTGTCGCGCGGCATGTTCTCGGCGCGGGCGGCCAGCACGGCGGCGCGCAGCCGCGGGTTCATCGCCGGGTCGGGCAGGCCGAGCTTGGCGGCGACGGTGATCTCGCGCGCCAGCTTGGAGAACAGCTTGGAGCGCACCGCATCCTGCTTGCCCTTGCGGTGCATGATGTTCTTGAACTGGGAATGCCCGGCCATCGCCGCCTCCATGCCGCGCGGTCCGACGCTTGAAGCCGCCCGCGTCTCGTTCTCAAGGTTCGGATGCGGCAGGCTTATAGGCGCAAGCGGCAAGGCGCGTCCAGCACCGCCGTCATTCCCCGGCTTGTCCGGGGAACCCATCGAGCGGCCAGGTACCCGGTCGATCAATGGATGGCCCGGAGCAGCCGGGCCATGACGGTCGCGCGGGCAACGTGCCCCTCACCAGAACTCCGGCAGCGCCTCGCTCAGCGCGCCGCCGAGCCGCACCGGGGCGATGCGCAAAGCGAGGCCGGTGGCGTCGTCGGTTTCCACCGCCACGCCGCACAGGGTGGCCGGGCCGCTGGCCGGCTCGAAGCGGCCGGCGCCGATCTTGCGGGTGAAGCGGCGCAGCGGCTCTTCCTTGTCCATGCCGATCACCCCGTCATAGGCGCCGCACATGCCGACATCGCTCACGAAGGCGGTGCCGCCCGGCAGCACGCGGTGGTCGGCGGTCGGCACATGGGTGTGGGTGCCCACCACCAGGCTGGCGCGCCCGTCGCACCAGTGGCCGAACGCCTGCTTCTCGCTGGTGGTCTCGGCGTGCAGGTCGATCACCGAGGCGTCGGCCACCAATTGCAGTGGACAGGCGTCGAGTTCGCGGTCGATAGCGGCGAACGGGTCGTCCAGCGGGTCCATGAACACCCGGCCCATCACGTTCACCACCAGCACGCGGGCGCCGCTTGCGGTCTCCACCAGCGCGGTGCCGCGGCCCGGCGTGCCGGCGGGATAGTTCACCGGACGCACCAGCCGGGGCGCCCGCTCGATGAACACCAGCGCCTCGCGCTGGTCGAAGGCGTGGTTGCCCAGCGTCACCGCATCGGCGCCGGCCGCCAGCAATTCCTCATAGATCGCCTCGGTGATGCCGAAGCCGCCGGCGGCGTTCTCGCCATTCACCACCACCAGGTCGAGCGCCCATTGCCGGCGCAGCCGCGGCAGATGCTCGCCCACCGCCTGCCGGCCGGGGCGCCCCACCACATCGCCGAGAAACAGCATGCGCATGGTTCAGTCTCCCGCCCGGCGCAGCAGGCCGGCATCGGTGGCGATGGCGTCCAGCGGCTCGTCGTGCGGCTCGGCCGGCACATGCGCCACCTGCTGCACCGCGAACGCGTAGCCCAGCGCCGGCACCGGCCCGAGCCGGCGCAATTGCGCGAGCGTGCGGTCGTAATGGCCGCGGCCATAGCCGATGCGCTGCCCGTGCGAATCGAAGGCGGCGAGCGGCACCACCACGCGCTCCGGCCGCACCTGCGGCGCACCGGGCGGCGGGGCGGGAATGGCGCGGCGGCCGGGCCCCAGGCTCGGCACCAGCGCCTCGTCCGCGCGCCACAGCCGGAAGATCAGCGGGCCGTCCATATCCACCACCACCGGCAGTGCCAATGTGGCGCCGGCGGCGCGCAGCAGCGCGGCGAGCGGGGCGGTGTCGATTTCCGCGCCGATGGGGGCGAACAGCGCCACGATTCGCCCATTGGCGGGAGCGAGAAAGGCCGCGGCATGCAGGGCGGCGGCTTCGGCGGCCGCCCGGCGCACGGCGGCATCGAGCCCGGCGCGGCGCGCCAAGGCCTGCGCCCGCAGCGCGGCCTTGTCGGATGCGGGGGAAGAAAGCAAATGCGGCATGAAGACCGGATGTGGAAAGTGCGGAGCCGCGATGGCCGTTGGTGATCGATCCCGGGAACCTACAACGTAGGTGGGCGCCATGTGATCGGACCCACGGGTCCGGCCAGGGACAGCTCCCTTTGAGATCGATAAGGCCCCGGGGAATTTAGTCTCCTGACGAACCGCGCAGCCCCGCAGCCCCAATCTAAGATGAGCCGGCTGCGAATGCCAGTGGCACGGGACGGCTTTCCCGTCGTTTGGTGCCCGTCATCCCGGCCGCAGCAAAGCGGAGAGCCGGGATCGCATCCCGAGTGAACCTCCCGGACGATCCCGGCTCGGCTGCGGCCGTCCGGGATGACGCTGTTGGACGGCTCTTCCGGTCTCCGGCCGTATCGCCCCGCTCACGAGGCGCCCTCGCCGCGCCATTTGCGCAGCCGGGCTTCGGCGGCGGCGCGGTCCTGCGGGCTCAATTCGTCCAGCATGCGCTCCAGCACCGGGTCGTTCAGCCCCTGCCCCTTGGCGGCCAAGTGCCAGGTGGCGGCCGCCACCTTGTCCTGCGGCAGCCCGCGGCCGGCGGAAAGGATGCGCGCCAGCCGGTTCTGGGCGATGGCGTTTCCGGCGAGCGCCGCCTTCTTGAACAGCAGCGCCGCCGCCGCTTCGTCCTTCGGCACGCCGAGGCCGTTGAAGACGAGGATCGCATATTCCACCGTCGCCACCACATGGCCGAGCATCGCCGCCCTTTGCAGCAGCCGGGCGCGCTCGCCGGCGTCCTTGGTCACGCCGTTGCCGTCCGCATAAAGGCTGGCCAGCGCGTAGAGCGCGTCCTCCTGGTCGAGCTCGGCGGCCTTGCGGAACCAGTCGGCGGCGACGGAAGGCTCGCGCGCCACCACGTCGCCCTCCAGATAGAGCATGCCGAGATTATAGGCCGCCGCCACATTGCCCTTCGCCGCCGCCTGTCGAAACAGCGCCACGGCGGCCTGCTTGTCGGCCAGGGTGTCGGCCGGCTTGTCGTCGCCCGGCTTGGTCCGCTGCGGCATCTTCAGCGAGCCGAGCGCGAACATGGCGTCGGCATCGCCGAGCTTGGCGGCAGCCTCGTACCATTTCTGCGCGCTGGCGAGGTCCTGCGGCACGCCGTTGCCCTGGGCATAGATCTCGCCCATCAGCGTCATCGCCGCGGCATTGCCGGCTTCCGCCTGCGGGCGGGCGAGTTCGAGCGCGGTGAGGTAGCGGCCGCGCTGATAGGCGGCGTAGGCGGCATCGCCCTTCGGCGGGGCGGGCTGCGGCGCAACGGCGGGCTGGGCCACGGCCGCCGCCGCCCAGAACAGCCCGGCGAGCCCGGATGCCGCCCGTCTCATCGCACCCCTGCCCGCAGCGGCGCCAAGGCGGCAAGGCTGGCGGCATCCTCCAGCAGCGGGCCGCCGACGGCGATGAAGTCGGCCCCCGCCGCGATCAGCGCCTCCGCCTCGCTGCGGCTTTCCGCATAGCCGACGCAGGGCACCTCGAAAATCGGCTGCCACCAGGAGATGCGCTCCGCGACCGTGTCGAGATCCGGCCGCCGGCCGGCGGCATCCAGCTCGCCGAACATCACATAATCGGCCCCGAGTTCCGCGGCGGTCATGGCCTCGTGGCGGCTGCGCAGCCCGCCAGCGCCGGCGATGCCGTGCGGGCGCAGCGCCGGCAACGCCGCCTTCAGCGCCGCCGGTCCGTCGAGATGCGCGCCATCGGCGCCCAGCCGGTCGGCCAGCGCCACATCGCCCTCGATCAGGCACGCCGCCCCGGCCGCACGCACCGCCGCCACCAGCGGCCCGAGATCGCCCGCCCCCGGCTTCAGCAGCACGGCGGCGATGTCGGCGTGGCGCGCGGCCTCATTGATGGCGGCGACCGCCGAAGGCGCCACCAGATAGAGCCGGGGAACCGGGCCGTCCGTCTCAGGGGGAGTTCGCGACATGGTTGATGCATTCCGCAGGATGGCGGCAAAAGCGCGGCCACGCGCCCGCCCGCCGGAGGCATGGCTTTAGCGCCCGGACTTAAGCATGTCCAAGGGGCGGCCCGCCATCGGCACGATAGGGCCTTGGCGCCCGCCCAGCGGCAATGATATCGACGGCACGCGCGACCGCCTCTCGGCACACGGCGCGCCGTCCCGGAGAGATCGCCATGCTCGCCCGTCCCGCCCGCTTCGCCGCTCCGCTGGCCGCCCTGCTGGCGGCCGGCCTTCTGGCCGCGCCCGCCTTCGCCCAGACCGCCGCGCCCGGCCTGACGCCTGCGCCCACTTCGGCCGCCGCCGCGCTGGCCTGGCCGCGCAGCTATACGGTCGGCGACCAAATGCTCCAGGTCTACCAGCCGCTGATCGAGCAGTGGGACGGCGACCGCATCTCCGGCCGCGCCGCCATCGCGGTCGGCGCCAAGGACGGCACGCCCACCTACGGCGTCGCCCGCTTCACCGCCCGCGTCGCCATCGACAAGCCGTCCAAGCTCGCCCAGATCGGGCAGATCGAGATCGTCAAGGTCGACGTGCCGACCGCGCCGGACCAGGATGCCAAGCTGCAGAGCGCCTTGCAGTCCCGCCTGCCGCCGCAGGGCCTCACCGTCGCGCTCGACCATCTGCAAACCAGCTACGCCGCCGCCAAGGAGCTGAACACCCAGCTCGACGTGCCGGTGAACAACACGCCGCCCAGCATCGTGTTCGCCTATCAGCCGACCTTCCTGGTGGCGATTTCCGGCCCGCCGGTGCTGAAGCCGGTGGAGGGCGCGCCGGGCTATCAGCGCGTGCTCAACACCCGCGCACTGCTGCTGGTGGATCCCGCCGGCGCCTTTCATCTCCAGGCCACCGGCTACTGGTACCAGGCCGGCGCGCTCACCGGCCCGTGGGTCGCGGTCACCAGCGTGCCGCACGCCGTGCTCGACGCCGCCCAGGCCGCCAGCACGGCCGAGGCGCCGGACCCGATGCTGCCGGCAGACGGCAAGAAGCCGGCGCAGGCCCCCGCCCCGCTGGTCGCCACCGTTGCCACCGAACTGGTCGTCACCGCCGGCACGCCGCAGATGCAGCCGGTGGAAGGCACCCAGCTTCTCGCCATGAGCAATGCCGACCACGCCGTGCTGCTCGACCCCTCGACCAACCTCTATTACGTGCTGGTGTCCGGCCGCTGGTTCAAGGCGCCGGGCTTCGCCGGGCCGTGGAGCTTCGTGCCCGGCGACCAGCTGCCGCCGAGCTTCGCCAAGATTTCGCCCACCGACCCGAAGTCCAGCGTGCTGGTCTCGGTGCCCGGCACGCCGCAGGCGAAGGAGGCGCGCATCGCCGCCACCATTCCGCAGACCGCCACGGTGTCGCGTTCGACCGACCTCGATGTCGATTATGACGGCGGCGCCGCGAAGTTTGCGCCCATCGCCGGCACCGCGCTCGCCTATGCGCAGAACACCCGCCTGCCGGTAATTCGGCTGGACGAGCAGCGCTATTACGCGCTGTTCCAGGGCGTGTGGTTCGTCTCCGCCACCCCGGCCGGGCCGTGGGTGATGGCCGACGTGGTGCCGCAGGTCATCTACACCATACCCGCCTCTTCGCCGCTGCATTACGTGACCTATGTGCGCATCTATGCGGTGACGCCGGACCTCATCACCGTGGGCTACACGCCGGGCTATTTCGGCGTGGTGCTGGCGCCCGGCGGCACGGTGGTCTACGGCACCGGCTATAATTGCGTCGGCTATGTCGGCACCTATTGGTATGGCTGCCCGGCGACCTATGGCTATGGCGCCGCCTTCGGCTGGGCCGACGGTTTCGCCTTCGGCTTCGCCGCCGGCTGGGGCTGGGGCGCCGCCTCGCCCTATTGGGGGCCGTATTGGGGCCCCGGCCCGTGGCACGGCCCCTGGACCAGCGTGAACGTCAACCAGACCAACATCTATGGCCGCTGGGGCGGCTCCGCCACCGTCACCCATGCCTGGGGCTACAATGCCTGGACCGGCACGGAATGGGCCGGGCGCAGCGTCGATGGCCGCACCGCCGGCGGCACCGATTTCCAGGGCCGCGCCGGCGCCGCCTTCAACCCCTACACCGGTAATTATGCCGCCGGCCGCGAGGCCTCGCGCTATAACCCGGCCACCGGGGCAACTGGGGCCGCGCGCAGCGGCGTGGTCGGCAATGTCGACAGCGGCAATTTCGCCGCCGGCCGCCAGTCCGCCGGCTACAACCCCACCACCGGCACCGGCCACGCCTCGGAAACCGGCATCACCGACAATAACGGCAAGGTGAGCGTCGACAGCCGCGGCGTCGCCGGCAATGCCAGCACCGGCAATGCGGTGGCCTGGAACAACGGCAAGGTCTACACCGACCATGACGGCACCATCCACCAATATGGCGACACTGGCTGGCAGCGTCAGACCGGCAATGGCTGGCAGCAGGACACCGACCGCTCGACCATGAGCAGCCTCGACAGCCAGCGGCAGTTCCAGCAGTGGGGCCAGCAGCGCGTCGACAGCTTCGGCGACCGCGGCGGATTCGATGGCGGCTTCGGCGGCGGTGGATTCGACGGCGACCGCTTCGGCGGCGGCGGTGGATTTGGTGGCGGTGGCTTCCGCGGTGGCGGGTTTGGCGGCGGCGGCTTCGGGGGCGGTGGTGGCTTCCGCCGCTGAGCCGGTAGCGCCACCCTCGCCGTCATTCCCCTCCCCGGACTTGATCCGGGGAACCCATGGTCAGGCTCAGTGCCCCGGCACCGAGCGTCCGGCTGGATTTCCCCCTCCGACCCGCCTGCGGCGGGCCACCTCCCCCGCACGCGGGAGAGGATTTAAGGGCGGGCGGGTCTCGCCTTTTAGCCCTCTCCCGCGTGCGGGGGAGGGTTGGGAGGGGGCCGGCCGGGCGTGGACCGCCGCGCGCGTGTGGGTGAACCCAAAACCGCATCGCGGCGCATGATCGTCATGGCCGGAACGCGCCCGGCCATGACGGGCGCGGCGTCACGCCGCCTTCTTGCGCTCCAGATCGACGCCCCACTCGCCGAGCGCGGCGAGATAGTTCATGCGGGCGCGGTGGGTGAAGGCCGCCTGCCCGGCCGCCACGTTCTCCGGCTTGCCGGACCACGCCTTCTGCGGCGCCGCCTGCAGCGCGCGGCCATAGGAGAAGGTCATCGGCCAAGGCAGCCCGCCGCCGCGGATCATGGCGTCGAGATGGGCGGTGGCCTCCTCGTCGGACTGGCCGCCGGAGAGGAAGGCGATGCCCGGCACCGCCGAAGGCACGCAGTTCTTCAGGCAGCGCACGGTCTTCTCGGCGACTTCC
>JBGGNI010000143.1:0-27349 GCA_041287585.1 Xanthobacteraceae bacterium | reverse complement strand
CTGGGATGAGCGTGCCGGTGTCGCAGCTTTGTTGCACCGCGCGCCGGATGGCTTACATTTCCACCGTCCGTTGTCGTTTGGGTTTCGCACGATGAGCTATGTGGAGGCGGCCGGCGCGCCGCTGCGCAAGACCGGCCATATCAAACTGCACGGGCCAGAGGGCTTCGCCGGCATGCGCCGGGCGGGCCGCCTTGCGGCCGAGGCGCTGGACCTCGTGCACGAAATGGTCGCGCCGGGAGTGACCACCGAGGCCATCGACCGGCTGGTGTTCGAGTTCGCCATGGACCACGGCGCGCTGCCGGCGACGCTGATGTATCGCGGCTACCGCAAATCCACCTGCACCTCGCTCAACCATGTGGTCTGCCACGGCATCCCCAACGAAAAGCCGCTGCGCGAGGGCGACATCGTCAATGTCGACGTCACGCTGATCTATGAGGGCTGGCACGGCGATTCGAGCCGGATGTTTCCGGTTGGCGTCATTCCGCGCCGGGCCGAGCGGCTGCTCGACGTGACCTATGAGGCGATGATGCGCGGCATCCGGGTGATCCGCCCCGGCGCCCATGTCGGCGATATCGGCGCGGCGATCCAGGAGTTCGTCGAGCCCTTCCATATGAGCGTGGTGCGCGATTTCTGCGGCCACGGGCTCGGCCAGCTTTTCCACGACGAGCCGAACGTGGTGCATGTCGGTCGCCGCGGCGAGGGGCCGGAACTGATGCCGGGGATGATCTTCACCGTGGAGCCGATGATCAATCTCGGCCGGCCGCATGTGAAGGTGCTCTCCGATGGCTGGACCGCGGTGACGCGCGACCGTTCGCTCTCGGCCCAGTTCGAGCATGCCGTCGGCGTGACCCAGACCGGGGTGGAGATCTTCACGCTGTCGCCGAAGGGCTATCACAGGCCGGTGTTCGGCCGCGTCGCATGAGCGCCCGCCCGCCGGCAGCCGCGACGCCGCCCGCGCCGGAGGACGGCGACGACACTGCGCCGGGGCTTTCCGAGAGCGGCCCGCATTTCCTCGGCCATCGTGAACGGCTGCGCGAGCGCTTTCGCAACGCCGGTGCCGACGCGCTGGCCGATTACGAGCTAATGGAGCTGGTGCTGTTCCGCGCCGTACCGAGGGCGGACGTCAAGCCGCTGGCCAAGCGCCTGGTGGAGCATTTCGGCTCCTTCGCCGAAGCGGTCGGCGCCCCGCCGACCCGGCTGCGCGAGGTGAAGGGCGTCGGCGAGGCCATCATCACCGAGCTGAAGCTGATCGGCGCGGCGGCGGAGCGGGTGACGCGCGGCCGGCTGCGGGCGCGCCCGGTGCTCTCCTCCTGGAGCGCGGTGATCGACCATTGCCGCACGGCGATGGCGTTCGCCGACCACGAGCAGTTCCGCGTGCTGTTCCTCGACAAGCGCAACCAACTCATTGCCGACGAGGTGCAACAGCGCGGCACGGTGGACCACACGCCGGTCTATCCGCGCGAGGTGGTCAAGCGCGCTCTGGAACTGGCGGCCACCGCCGTGATTCTGGTGCACAACCACCCGAGCGGCGACCCGACGCCCTCGCGCGCCGACATTGCGATGACCAAGACCATCATCGATGTCGCCAAGCCGCTGGGCATCGAGGTGCACGACCACATCATCGTCGGCAAGGACGGCCACGCCAGCCTGAAGGGGCTGCGGCTGATTTGAGACCGGTCCTCTCAAGGCCGGGTCAGCAGCAGCGGCCGGTTGCCTTCGGGGACCTTGGCCCAGACGCCGTCTTCCTGCGGGGCGAAGCGCAGCGTGTCGCCCTTGGCGGACGCGACGACCAGGTCGCCGCGCTCCAGTCGCCAGCGCACCGGGGCAAAGCGGGCGAGGGTGGCTTCGCAGCCCGGCTCGACCTTCAGCACGAAGGCGCCGTTGTCGGTGGGCGTATCGGCCAAGGTGAAGCGGCAGACGGTGCGGCCCGGCGTGCGGGCCACCTCCCACAGGCCGACGAGATCGGCCGGCTGGGCCTGCTCGGACGGGTCGCCGATGCTGGGATTGGTCAGGAAATAGACGCCGTCGCCCTCGCGCAGCGCTTCCCAGGTGCCGCCGACACCCTCGGTGAACTCGGCGACCAGCCGGCCCTTGGCCCCGAGCAGCCGGATGGCATCGCCCGGCCCCGGCGACCAGGCCGCGACATCGACGGCGAACCCGATGCTGGCGGCGCAGGCGGCGCGGTCGAACGCCACGGCGAAGCCGCCGGCGGCCGGCTCCGGCTTCAGCACCATGTCGCAGACCCGGTCGCCGTCGGCATTGCTCAGCTTGAAGCTGCCGGCCAGCGCGGTAACCGCCGCCACGTCCGGCCGCTCCTGCGCGGCCAGCGGCCCGAACCCGGCGAGAAGCAGCAGGACGGCGATGCGGAAGGCGGTGGACGGCATGGCCGGGCATCCTGCTGGGGTCGCTCGGAGGCTAGCGCAGATCGGCCCCGGCCGGAAACCGTTCGCCGTGCGCTTCAGGCGCCTTTCGGCCACGGCGTTTCCGGCACCGGCGTCAGCAAAGGCTGCCCGCCGGCCCAGGCGCGCAGATTGTCGACCACCAGTTGCCCCATGGCGTTGCGCGTGAGGTGGGTCGCGGAGGCGATGTGCGGCAGCAGCACCACATTGTCGAGCGCGCGCAGCGCTTCCGGCACATGCGGCTCGGCCTCGAACACGTCGAGCCCGGCCGCGGCGATGGCGCCGCCGGCGAGGGCGCGGATCAGCGCCTCCTCGTCCACGACGGAGCCGCGGGCGACATTGACCAGCACGCCGTTGGGGCCCAGCGCCGCCAGCACCTCTTCATTGATGATGTGCCGCGTCTGTGCCCCGCCCGGCACGATGACGATGAGGGCGTCGACCTCCCAGGCCATCTGGAGCAGGTCGCCATAATGGCGATACGGCACGTCCGGCGCCGGCCGGCGGCTGTGATAGACGATGGGCCGGCCGAAGCCGGCGAGCCGGCGGGCGATGGCCTTGCCGATGCGGCCCATGCCGGCGATGCCGATGGTGCGGTCGCGCAGCGTGGCGGTGAGCGGGAAGGCCGCGCCCTCCCAAGCCCCCGCCCGCACATAGCGGTCGGCCTGCGGAATGCGGCGGACGGTGGCCAGCAGCAGGGCGACCGCAAGGTCGGCGACCTCGTCGTCGAGAACGCCGGGGGTGTTGGTCACATAGACGCCGCGCCGCGCTGCCTCCGTGGCGTCCACCGAATCATAGCCGACGCCGAAATTGGCGACCAACTCCACGGCCGGAAACCGGTCCAGCAGCGCAGCGTCCACCCGCCGCTTGGTGCCGACGCCGGTGACGATGGCGCGGATCCGCGGGGCATGCGCGCTCAGGGCGGCGGCATCGTCGCGGTCGAGCCGGTGCACGGTGAAATGGTTGGCGAGCTGGGCCTCGATCATCGCCATTTGCGGCCCGGTCTGGAGGATCTCCGGCCGTTCGGTCCCGCTGCCCATGTTCCGCTCTCCCTGTGCGCCGCGCGCCGGCCCTATTCCGCGATGTTCGCCTGGATCGCCCCGGTGGCGCGGTCGACCCGCTCGCGGTGGATCAGATACAGCCCGGAGAGGATGACGATACCGGCGCCCGCCAGTGTCCAGAGCGTGGGAAACTGACCGAAGACCAGCCAGCCGGCAAGCGTCATCCAGATGAGCTGGGTGTAGATGAACGGCGACAGCACCGCTGCCGGCGCGCGCCGATGCGCCAGCACCAGCAGCAGGTGGCCGATCGCGCCATAGATGCCGATGACCATCAGATTGGCGATCACCCAGGGCCCGGTCGGCGTGGTCCACACGAACGGCAGCGGCACCGTTGTCACCGCCAGTCCGATGGCGGCGGCGTAGAACATGGTGGTCGCCGTCGAATCGGTACGGGCCAGGAATCGGGTGGAAATATTGTAGAGCGCGTAGCAGAACGCGCCGGCCAGCGAATACAGCATCGCCGGATGCAGCTCGCCGGTTGGCCGTATCACCACCAGCACGCCGCAGAAGCCGAACAGAATCGCCATCCAGCGCCGCGGCCCCAGCCATTCGCCAAGCAAGGGCCCGGCGAACAAGGCGACGAAGAACGGTGTCGAAAAGGTGATGGACACCGTCTGGTCGAGCTGGAGATAGCGCACCGCGATGAAATTCGTCACCGTGCTCACGACCAGCAGCAAGGCGCGCGTGATCTGGATAAAGGGCCGCCGGGTGCGCAGCACGCCGGGGTGGGTCCAGGGATTGAACACCAGGGCGACGAGCGCGAAGTTGCCGGCATAGCGCGCCCAGGCCAACTCCGCGGCTGGGACATGGGGGCTGAGCCACTTCGCCGTGGAGTCGAGCAGAGCGAACACGGCGAAGCCGACGCACATCAGCGCGATGCCGGCCAGCCGCGCCCCCGGTTCGCCCGCGTCCGGGAGGATGCGGCGAAGGCGGCGGGCGGTGCGCACGGTCACGGAGGCAACTCATCGGCTGGGCAGCATCCCGCCGGGGCGGGTGCGGATCACGCGAGCTTATAGAGGATTGTTCGCATACAAGCGAGCGCCGTGGCGCTGGTCAAGCGGCGTCCTCGTCGAGCACGGGCTCGTCGTCCGGCGCCTCCGGGGTGCCGCCGAGCTCGGTGGCGAGGTTGCGCTCCACCCGGCGCAGCAGCTTGCGCAAGCGCCGGCGATCCTTGCCGTCGAGGCCGGAGACTGCGGTCTCCTCCAGCCCGTCCAATATGGCATCAATGGCGCCGGCGCGGGCGCGGCCCTCATCGGTCAGGTAGACACGCACCAGCCGGCCGTCCGCTTCCGCGGCCTGGCGGCTGAGCAGGCCCTGGGCCGACAGGCGCCCGACGGTTTTGGACGCAGTGGGCGGGCGCACGCCGAGCGCGGTGGCGAGTTCGGTCATGGTGCGGCCGTCCTGCGTCGCCAGCAGCTTCAGCACCGTCTCCTGGCCTGGAAACAGGCCGAGCCTGGTGAGATGTCGGGCCGCCAGCACGCGCTGCAGCCGCGCCGCCCGTTGCAGCCTGTGTCCGGCGCTCTTTTCGTAACCATCTTTCATGGTCGCGCGCTCCGCCCCGCGTGGCGAATCATGGACCGGAATCGTTTCGCCGTCAAAACATCAGGCGGCATTTTCATAAGTCGGCGAAACGCGCCTCCACTTTGCGCAGGAAGGCGGCGCGCCTTTTGTCGCTGGCGCTGTCCATACTGTGCAGCGCGAGCCAGACGCGCCTCGCCCGCGGATGGGTGATGCCGCCGACGCCGTCGAGCAGAATGCGCCGGCCCGGCTGGCCGATCCAGCGCCACCACCACCAGGGCGAGCCGAGCGTGGTCACCGCGGCGATGAGCCGGATATTGGTCAGTTTGCGCTCCAGCCGCCGTATGCCGGTCCGCATGCCGAAGGTCTCGTGGGGAATAAGCACGCGGTCCAGCCAGCCCTTCAACATGGCCGGCGGGCCGTACCACCAGGTCGGGAAAACGAACACCAGCGCGTCCGCCCGCTTCAGCCGTGCCACATGTTCGGCCACCGGCACCAGATTGGCGCCCGGCTCGTGGTAGCGGCGGCGCTCCATGGCATCCATGGTCGGGCTAAAGCCGCTGGCATGGAGGTCGAGTAGGTCGATCTCATGCCCGGCCTTGGCGAGGCCAGCCAACACGGCCTCGCGCAGCGCCGTGTTGAAGCTCTCCGGAACGGGGTGGCAGTGCACCACCAGAACGCGCATCAGCCGCCTCCCTGCAGGCCCGGAAACAGAAAGGTGCGCGCGGCGGTGAAATCGAAGCCGGGGTCTTCCCAGGCGATCATCTTTCCGGGGTTCAGCAGGCCTTCGGGATCGGCCTCGCGCTTGAAGGCGAGCTGGGCGGCGTCGGTCTGCTTCATGCCGCCTTCCTCCAGCGTGTAGCGATGCGGGTTGAAGATCGGTGCGCCCATCTCTTCATGAAGGGCGATGATTTCGTCCAGCCTCGCCTCGCTGCTGTAGCGCACCAACGGCAGGCCGAAGCAGGTGATGTTGCCGTCGAACCGCACGAACTCCAGATGCGCCGGCACCTCGTCGCCGAGCCGCGCATGAATGCGGGCGACGAGGTCGAGCTGGCCGGGAAACGGATAGAGCACCTGGAGATAGGTGATGGAGGGATCGACCCGCAGCGCCCGCAGCGTGGTGTGGTTCCAGGACAGCTCGTAAAGCGGGGGCAGGCCGCGCCGGTCGGCCTCGGCAACCCGATCCGAGCGGTAGAGCATCGTGCCGCCGTGGCGCGCGGTGAAGGTGGCGAAAGCGTCGAGCGCGAAGGGGGCGATCATCGCCAGAACCACATGGTGGCCGGCGGGGAGATACGTGCGATGACGCAGGAAATAATCCTGCGGAATCGGTGCGGCGATCACCGAGATCAGCTTCTTGAGGATGGCGTCCTGTTCGCCCAGCGCATTGCCATAGGCCGCGGCCCGGTCGAAATCCTCAAACCCGACAATGGCTTCCACCCAGTTATAGGCGGCGGTCAGCGGCACCTCGGCTTCGAGGATCACGCCATTGGTGCCATAGGCGTGGGCGACCTTGGCGAGGTCGTCGCCCTGAAGCTCCAGTACGCGCGGCGCCGCTTCCATCGTCGCCACCCGCAGGCGTAGAATATTGCCGAGATCGCGCAGCCCGCCCCAGCCGATCGAACCGACGCCGCCCGAGCCGCCGGCGATGAAGCCGCCGAGCGTGGCGCTGCGATAGGTCGAGGGGTGCAGGCGCAGCTCCTGGCCGCTCGCCGCGCGGGTGTGGGCGTCGATGTCGCTGAGCACGGCGCCGGTCTGGGCGCTGACCCGGCCGGGGCCGATGTCGAGCACGGCCTTCAGCCGTGACACATCGAGCACCACACCGCCGGCCAGCGGCATGGCCTGGCCGTAATTGCCGGTGCCGGCGCCGCGCGGCGTCACCGGAATGCCGAGCGCGAAGCACGCCGCCAGCACGCGCAGCACCTCTTCCTCGCTCGCCGCGAACACCACGAGGTCGGCGCTCACGCCGTCGAGCCGCTGCTTCAGCGGCGGCGAGTACCAGAAGAAATCCCGGCTTTTCTGGCGCAGTATGGCCGGGTTGTCGTCGAGCGCGATGCCCTCCAGCCGACGCTTGAGCGCCGCGATGTCGTAGCGCGCCTTCATGGCCACAGATCGTCCAGCTCGGCATAGTCCGGCACGGCGGCGTCGATCGCGCGGCCGGCGCGCAGCACAATGCGGCCGGCCAGCGGGCGTGCCATCAGTTCGTTGAGGCTGCGGGCCTTGAACAGCAGCAGGTCGGCCGGGCCGGCCATGCGGATGGCGGCGAGGCTGCGCAGCCCCATGTGGCGGGCGGGGGCTTCGCAGACGATGCGCGGCCAGTCGCCGAACGGGTGGTCCAGATGGGCGATGCGGCTGGATTCCCGGTACACCTCGACCAGATCGAGATCGCCATAGGCATAGAAGGGGTCGCGGGCATTGTCGCTCGCCACCATCACCGGAATGCCGCGCGCCCGCATTTCGTGCAGCAAGGTGATGCCGCGCCAGCGCGGCGTGCGTCCCGCGACGCGATCCTGGAGATAGAGATTGCACATCGGTAGTGACACCACGCCGATGCGCGAGCGCGCCATGATGTCGAGCGTGCGGTCGATCTCGTCCGCGGTCTGGTTGGCCAGCGCGCAGCAATGGCCGACCAGGATGCGCCCCTCGAAGCGGCGCTCGTCGGCGACCTCCGCAATGCGCCGCAGCGCGCGGGCGTCGGTGTCGTGGGTCTCGTCGACATGGAAATCGAGGTCGGCACCAAAGCGGTCGGCGGCATCGAACAGCCGCGCTAGCCCGGCATCGAGATTTTTCGGCAGCCGGCAGGTGGCGCCGAGTACGCCGCCATGGGTGCGCACCGCCTCCAGCGCCGGGGCGAAGGCCGCCTCGTTCGCCACCATGTCGATGGGGGTGAGGCTCACCGCCTGCAAGGCGATGCGGTCGGCCCAGGTATTGCGCAGTTCGGCGAACACCTCCCAGGCGATGGCGGTCTTCGGGCCGATGGAATCGAGGTGGGTGCGCAGCGCCACCGTGCCGTGGGCATAGGCGCAGCGCAGTCCGAATGTCATGCGCCGCGCCAGGTCGTCGGCATCCCAATGCACGTCCCGGTCGGCCGACACGGCCGCGATGGCGGATTCGAAGCGTCCGTCCGGGTTCTGGGCCCGCGGCCAGATGAATCCCTTGTCGAGATGGGTGTGGATATCGACCAGGCCCGGAAGCACCAGCGCGCCGCCGAGGTCCGGCCCTGGCACCGCGGCATCGAGCGCGCCGGCGGGCGCCACCGCGCCGATGGCGCCGTGGGCGATGGCGATGTCGAGCCGCAGCAGCCCCTCCGGGTCGGCCGGCGCGTCGAGATCCGGCACCAGGCAGGCTGGCGCGCGAACATTGCGCAGGGCGAAGAAGGGCGGCGGATCGGCGAGATCGATCATGTCGGCTCCGGTCTCAAGTGCCACGGGCAAGCGCGCTCTCGTGCCAGCGCCGCAAGGCCAGCCAGGACAGCGCGGTGAGGCCGGCATGGATGACCACGCCGGCGAGCGAGAGCAGCAGCAGGGCGGCGAACATGCGCGGAATATTCAGCCGGTAGCCGGCCTCGACGATGCGGAAGGCAAGGCCCGAGCCGCGCCCGGCCGACCCCGCGGCGATCTCCGCCACCACCGCTCCGATCAAGGCCAGCCCGCCGGCAATGCGCAGGCCGCCGAGAAAGTAGGGCAGGGCGGCCGGCAGGCGCAGATGCACAAGCGTGCGCCAGCGCCCGGCGCCGCACAGGCGGAACAGGTCGGCGAGATTGCGGTCCACCGAGTTCAGCCCCAGCGTGGTGTTGGCGAGAATGGGGAAGAAGGCGACGATGAAAGCGCACACCAGCACCGCGGTGTTCGACGGCAGATAGATCAGCATCAGCGGCGCGATGGCGATCACCGGCGTCACCTGCAGAATGACGGCGAAGGGGTACAGCGACAGTTCGACGATGCGTGCGGAGGCGAACAGCAAGGCGAGCCCGACGCCGCCCGCCACCGCCAAGGCCAGCGCGGTGAGCGCGGTGCGCAACGTCACCAGCAGCGAGTCCGAAAGCATGCCCCAGTCCGCCACCACGGTGCGGGCAACCAGCCCCGGCCCCGGCAATATGTAGGGCGGCAGGCGGTAGTGGCTGACGACGGCGTGCCACGCCAGCACCGCCGCGGCGAGCGCGGCGGCCGGCAGCAGCAGGCGCACAGCGGGGCCGGCCATCAGGCCTCCCCCATGGCGTCGGCCAGCGCCGCGGAGGTGCGGCGGCACAGCACGGCATAGTCGGTGGAGGTGCGGAACGCCTCGTCGCGCGGCACCGCCGGATCGATGTCGAGTTCGGCGGCAACCCGGCCGGGGCGGTTGCGGAACACCAGGATGCGGGTCGACAGGTAAACCGATTCGAACACCGAATGGGTGACGAACACCACGGTGCAGCCGACCCGCCGCCACAGCGCGAGAAGGTCGTTGTTCAGCTTGAAGCGGGTGATCTCGTCCAGAGCGGCGAAGGGCTCGTCCATCAGCAGCAGGCGCGGGCGCGTCACCAGAGCTCGGGCGATGGAGACGCGCATCTTCATGCCGCCGGAAAGCTCGCGCGGATAGGCGTCGCGGAAGCCGTCGAGCCCGACCAGCGCCAGCGCCTCCTCCACCGCCGGGGTGGCGGTGCGCCGGCTCTCGCCCTTCAGCCGCAGCGGCAGATAGACATTGCCGAACACGCTGGCCCACGGCATCAGCGTCGCTTCCTGAAACACGAAGCCGATGGAGGGCGGCCCGCCGGCGTTGCCCCAGGTGAGCCCGCCCGCGGTGGGCTCGCTGAGACCGGCGATCAGCCGCAGCACCGTCGACTTGCCGCAGCCCGAGGGGCCGAGCAGCGACAGCAATTCGCCCTCGCGCACCGCCATATCGAGCCCTGCGAGCGCCGTCACGCCGTTCGGGAAGGATTTCTCGACACCGGAAAGCGTCAGCAGAGGCATAGGCGGCAGATCTTTCCCGTGCGGGCCGATGAGCGGCGGATTCTCTCCGTCACGGCACAATCTATGCCAGCATTGCCGTCCGTCCGCGAGCCGCCTTCAGGCCGAGCGCTGCCGCATATGGATGCGCGCGAGCCCCTCTTTCACCGCATCCACCGCATCCGCCGCACTGAGCGCGATATGGGCGCGCATCAGCCGCTCCGCCTGCGCGCCGTCGCGGGCGATGAGGGCCGCGGCGATGGCGAGGTGCTCGGCGGAGGTGGCGGCTCGGCGGGCGGGGCGCTCGATCTCGATCCGTCGCACGAAGCGGATGCGGGCGTTGATGCCCTCCAGCAGCCGCGCCAGCTCGGCATTGCCGGACAGCGCGGCGATGCGGGCGTGGAACGCCTCGTCCGCGCCGGTCAGCGCCTCCACCGGCAGGGATTGCGCCTCGACCGCCTCCCAGCCGCCCTTCAGCGCGGCGAGGTCCCGCTCCGCGGCGCGCTCAGTGGCGAGGCGCACCGCCTCCGCCTCCAGCGCCACCCGCACCTCGGACAGAGCGAGCAGGCCGTCGGTGTCGAAATCGCGGCAGTAGAAGCCTTTGCCGGGCACGAAGCGCATCAGCCCTTCGGTCACCAGGCGGCTCAGCGCCTCGCGCACCGGCGAGCGGCTGACGCCGAGCCGGGCGGCAAGCTCCACCTCATTGACCCGCTCGCCGGGGCGCAGGGCGTAGTCGATCGCCATGCGGCGCAGATCGTCATAGATGCGCGGGCCTGCCGGCTCGGCACGGCTCATGGCGCCGGCTTATCGAACAGGCGGCCGGCTTCCGGCATCGCATCCTCTACGCCGCCGAGCCGCAGGCAGTGCCAGGCCATGGCGTGGTTGCTGGAGGTCACCGGAATGCCGAGCCGCTGCTCCAGCCGCACCACCGCCTCGGCGACGCGCAGGCTGGTGCAGGACACGAAGATGGCCTCTACCCCCGGAGCGTCGGCGAGGCGTTCGGCGGCCTGCTCGATGGAGGCGACTTCGATGCGGGCGGCTTCCAGATCGTCGGGCCGGTTGAAGGTGGCCATCGCCGCCACCTCGATGCCGCGGCTGGTGAAATAGGCGGCGAGCCCGGCATTGATCGCCGGCGCGTAAGGGGTGAGCAGGCCGATGCGGCTCACATTCAGGGTGCGGAAGGCCGCCAGCGCGCCGGTGACTGGGGTGGTGCAGGCAACCTCCGGCCGTACCTTGCGAATTTCCGCGAACACCGCCTCCTCGCCCAGCGTCATGGTGGCCGAGGTGCAGCCGAAGCCGACCACGTCGAGCCTGATGCCGGGCAGGATGAGCGCGGTGCTGGGGGCGATGCGCGGGCCGAGGGCGCGCAGGGTTTCCGGGGTGATGTCGGCGTCGTTGTACAGCCGCGCCTCGTAGAAGGCGACGCCGGGTCGGCGCACCAGAGCGCGGAATTCGTGCTCCAGCGTCTGGTCGGTGGCAAGTACGATGAGTCCGATGGCGGCGCGTGAGGCCAGACCGGCGTCGAGTGCGGAGGGCACCGTTCCGAGGTCGATCGGAACGGCCGGCGGCATGCTGCGGGCGGCGACATTCATCTGCGGCTCCTCCGGTTCAGGCGGCAAGGCGGGGCTCGAACAGCCCCTCCATCGGAATGGCCGGCGCGCGGCCGGCGATGAGGTCGGCGGTGATTCGGGCCGAACCATGCGACATGGTCCAGCCGATATGGCCGTGCCCGGTGTTGAGATAGAGGTTCGGATAGCGCGTCGGCCCGAACAGCGGCAGGTTGGTCGGCGTCATCGGCCGCAGGCCCGCCCACATTTCGGCGCGGTCGTAGTCGGCGCCCTCCGGGTAGAGTTCCTGCGTCACCGCCTTCATGAAGGCGAAGTCGCCCGGCGTGTGGCCGGTGTCGTAGCCGGCGAATTCGGCGGTGGCGGTGACCCGCAGCCGGTCGCCGAAGCGGGAGATGGCGACCAGATTGTGCTCGTCCACAGCCGCCACCGCCGGCGGGCGCGGCTGGTTGCCGATCGGGATGGTGAGCGAATAGCCCTTGATCGGGTAGATCGGCAGCGACAGGCCGATGCCGCGGGCAAGGATCGGGCTGTAGGAGCCGAGCGCCAGCACATAGGCATCCGCGGTGAAACGCTCGGCGGCCGTACGCACGCCGGCGATCGCGCCGCCGGCGATGTCGAGCCCTTCGATTGTCATGCCGGTGCGGATCTTTCCGCCGCGCGCGGCCACCAGCGCGGCCAGCGCGCGGGTGAACTTCGCCGGGTCGCCGGTCTCGTCGGTGGGGCACCAGATGCCGCCGGATATCTTGTCCTTTACCGACTCCAGCGCCGGGTCCAGCGCCAGAACCGCGGCGCGGTCCAGCACGCGGATATCCTGCCCGGCTTCTTCCAAGAGGCGCATCTGGGCGACGCCGCGGTCGAGCGCCTGCTGGCTGCGGTGAAAATACAGGATGCCGCGCCGGCTGCGGTCGTAATCGAGGCTCTCGGCTGCGACGACCTCGCCGAGCATCGCCTGCGAATAGGAGGCCAGCCGGTGCTTGAGCAAGGTATTGCGGCGCGCCTTGGCGGCCGTGCACTGCTGGAGGAAGGCAAGCGACCAGCTCCACAGGCGGGGATCGGTCGAGGGGCGGAAGCGCAGCGACTGGTTTTTCAGCACCAGCGACTTGGCGAGGATGCCGGGTGCGCGGGGCGAGGACCAGACGAAGGAATGGCCCGGCGCGATCATGCCGGCATTGCCCCAGCTGGTCTCCTCGGCAACGGTGTCCCGGCGCTCCAGCACCGTCACCTCATGGCCGTCGCGCTGGAGCTGGTAGGCGGTCGTCACCCCCACCACGCCGCCGCCGAGCACCAGTATGCGCATGGGAACCTCGCCGAAGGCTTGAGCTGTCGACAGCTTTGCCGACAGGATGGCCGGCGTCAAGCGGCCCCAAGCCTAAAAAGCGGGCTGCCTATTTTGGGCGCAATACCAGGCCGACGCCCTTATTGACGAATTGCAGCGTGTAGGCGCGCTGGTAGGGCAGGTTCGCCTCGAACAGCTTGGCGCGCACCATCTTGTCGAAGAAGTCCTTCATGTGTGCATCGGTCATGGCACCGATGCCGAGCTTGGCGGTGTCGCCGGAATCGACGATGCCGTACTCCTTCATCTTGGCGATGGAGAAGGCGATCATGTCGTCGCTCATATCGGGATTGTCTTTTTTGATCAGGCTGTTGGCGGCGCGATTGTCGCCGTAGAGATAATTGTACCAGCCGATGATCGAGGCATCGACGAAGCGCTGCACCAGCTCCGGCTTGGTCTCCACCAGTTCGCGGCGGGTCTCGATGGTGGTCGAGTAGGTGGAAAAGCCTTGGTCGGCGAGCAGGAACAGCTTCGGCTTGAAGCCGCCCTCGCGCTCGATGGCATAGGGTTCGGACGTGATGTAGCCCTGCATCGCGCTGTTCTTGTCGGCAAGGAAGGGCGCGGCGTTGAAGGTGTAGGGCTTCACCTTCTCCTCGCGGAAGCCGTAATCGGCCATCAGCCATTGGAAATAGCTGGCGAGACCCTCCTTGGAGATGAAAAGGGTGAGGTTCTTCAACGCCTCGAAGCTCTGCACGTCGGGATGGGCGATGAGAACCTGCGGGTCCTTCTGGAAGATGGCGGCGACGCTGACGATGGGCACGTTCTGCTTCACCGAATCGAAGCCCTGCAGCATGTTGGCGCCCATGTAGAAATCGATCTTGCCGACTGGCAGCAGGATGCGGTCATTGGCCTGCGGGCCGCCCTGCCGGATGGTGACGTCCAGCCCGTATTTCGCGTAGGTGCCGTCGGCCACCGCCTGGTAGAAACCGCCATGCTCGGCCTGCGCCAGCCAGTTGGTGCCGAAGGTCACCTTGTCCGCGGCGTGTGCGCCGGTGGCGGCGAATGCTCCGGCCGCCAAGGCGGCGGCAGTCAGGATTGCACGACGCAAAAAGGGGCGCAGGGCACGGCGCATCATCGTCTCCTCGTCCAGGGGCGGATGGCGCCAGCGTAGGCGAGTCTAAAGCGGATGCACATAGTGCGCTTCGGCTTGCGCGCGCCGCCGCCGGCCCCTACCGTCCCGTGATGCTTCGCCATCTGGTTCCCGCCGCCGTCCGCGCGCCGTTCGCCCGCTACAGCCATGCGGTGGAGGTGCCGGCCGGCGCCCGGCTGCTGCTGGTTTCCGGGCAACTCGGCATCGATGCCGCCGACCGGGTGCCGGAGGATGCCGCGGCGCAGGCCGAGCTCTGCTTCAACGCCATTTCCGCCTGCCTCGCCGAGGCCGGCATGAGTGCGGCGGACGTGGTGCGGCTCAACGCCTATGTGACGGACCGTGCCCATATGGCCGCCTATATGGCGGCGCGCGACCGCTTCACCGCCGACCCGCCGCCGGCTTCGACGCTGATGATCGTCTCCGGCTTCACGCGGCCGGAGTTCAAGGTCGAGGTCGAAGTGCTGGCGGCCAGGCACGACTGAGCGTGCCGAATCCCTGTCTCTCCCGGAGCCTATCGCCCGCCATGCCCCCCAAACGCGACTGGACCGAACTGGCCTGGACCGACTTCGCCGACAATGCCGCCAGGGATTGGATCGCGGTGCTGCCGGTCGCCGCGGTGGAACAGCACGGCCCGCATCTGCCGCTCGGCGTCGACGCCATGATCGGCGCCGGCTATCTCGATGCGGTGCGGGCCGGCCTGCCGGACGACCTGCCGGCGGTGTTTTTGCCGCTTCAGGCCATCGGCAAGTCCAACGAGCACATCGCCTTTCCCGGCACGCTGACGCTTTCGGCCGAGACCGTGATCCGCGCCTGGACAGAGATCGGCGAGAGCGTGCACCGCGCCGGGGTGCGCAAGCTGGTCATCGTCAATTCACACGGCGGCAATGTCTCGATCATCGACATCGTGGCGCGCGAACTGCGGGCGCGCCTTGGCATGCTGGTGGTGACGGTGTCTTGGCACCGCTTCGGCTATCCGCCGGGGCTGTTCAGCGCCGCTGAGCTGGTCCACGGCATCCACGCCGGCGGCGTCGAGACGTCGCTGATGCTGGCGTTCCGGCCGGATACGGTGCGCACGGACAAGGTGGAGAATTTCCCGCCGGCGACCATCGGCATGCAGCAGGCGTTCGCCCAGTTGCGCGCCGGCACGCCGGCCGGCTTCGGCTGGATGGCGCAGGACCTGCAGCCCGGCGGCGCCATGGGCGATGCCACCGAGGCGGACACCATGAAGGGCTTGGCCTGCGCCGCGTTTGGCGCCGAGGCGTTCCTCGCTCTGCTGGCGGATGTCCACCGCTTCGACCTCGCACGCCTCGCCGCCGGCCCGCTGGATGCCGGCGCATGACTGCGCCGGGTGAGCCGCACATCAGCCTGGCGCAGGCTCGCCGCTTCGCCGCGCGGGTGTTGGAGGCGGCCGGCACCGCGCCGGCCAATGCCGAGATCACCGCCACGGCGCTGGTGGCGGCCGAGGCGGACGGGCTCGGCAGCCACGGGCTGGCCCGGCTGCCGAGCTATAGCGCCATGGTGGCGGCGGGCAAGATCGACGGTCATGCGGTGCCGAGTGCGCGCCGCACCGCGCCGGCGGTGCTCAGCGTCGACGCCGGCAATGGCTTCGCCTATCCCGCGCTGGCGCTGGCGGTGCCTCAGCTCGCGGAGCTGGCGCGCGACACCGGCATCGCGCTGGTGGGCCTGCGCCGATCCAGCCATTTCGGCGTCGCCGGCCAGCCGGTGGAAGCCTTGGCCGAGCGCGGGCTGCTGGCGCTGGCCTTTGCCAATGCGCCGGCCTCCATCGCCCCGTGGGGCGGGCGCCGGCCGCTGTTCGGCACAAATCCGCTAGCCTTCGCCACGCCGCTGAAAGGGCGCCCGCCCGCGGTGGTCGATCTCTCGGTGGCCCGCGTCGCCCGCGGCAATGTGCTGGCTGCGGCCCAGCGCGGCGAGCCGATACCGGAAGGCTGGGCGCTCGACAGCGAGGGCCGGCCCACCACCAACGCCAAGGCCGGGCTGCGCGGCACCATGGTGCCGATGGGCGAGGCCAAGGGCACGGCGCTGGCCTTCGTCATCGAAGTGATGGCGGCGGCGCTCACCGCCTCCAGCTTCTCGTCCGATACGTCGAGCTTCTTCGACGGCGAAGGGCCGCCGACCGCGGTCGGCCAGGTGCTGATCGCCATCGATCCCGGCCGGCTCGCGGGGGCGGCTTATCTCGACCATCTGGAGCGGCTTGCCGCCGCCATGGAGTCCGAGCCCGGCGCCCGGCTGCCGGGCACGCGCCGACTCGCCAACCGCGCCCGCGCCGCCAAGGATGGCGTGCGCGTCACCTCCGCCTTGCGTGCCGAGCTTGCGGCGCTCGGCCTGCCGGACGTGCCGGGCGACTGATCCTCGCCCGGCCCGCGCCTACTTGTACGCCGAAGCGGCGGCGATCGCCTTGCGGATGATGTCCTTGGCGAGTTCCGGCGGCGCCCAATCGGCCACCGAGACCTTCTTGCCGGGCTCCAGGTCCTTGTAGTGGGTGAAGAAGTGGGTCACCTGCTCAATGATCAGGGGCGGCAGTTCGCTGTAGCTGCGCACGCCGGCATAGAACGGGTGGACCCGGTCCGCCGGCACCGCCAGCACCTTCTCGTCCTCGCCCTTTTCGTCCGTCATCATCAGCACGCCGATGGGCCGGCACGGCACCACGCAGCCCGGCACCAGCGACACCGGCGCCAGCAGAATGACGTCGAGCGGATCGCCATCCGCCGCCAGCGTCTGCGGGATGAAGCCGTAATTGCCAGGGTAGTACATCGCCGTGTGCAGAAACCGGTCGACCATCAGCGCGCCGGAATGCTTGTCCAGCTCGTATTTGACAGGCTGTCCGCCCAGCGGAATCTCGATGAAGGCGTGAATCTCCTCGGGCGGATTGTCGCCGGCCGAGACGCGCGAAATATCCATTCAGCAAGCTCCGCAATGGGCACGGCCTGAAGCGGCCGAAAAGGGTGCGGTTTCCTATAGGTCGGCGCGGGCTTCCCGTCGAGAGTGTGCACTGCATCATTTCGTCGGCGCAGGCCCGGCGTCGAATGATACAATGTAGCATCCAAGCTCTGGACGGCGGCGATTGATATGTTGTATCACTCGCTCATTCGACCGGAAGCCGATGCATGACGCACGCCCATCACCACCACGCCCATTCCCGACCCCGGCCGGCGCCGCCCGCCTCGCTGCTGCGCCTGTCCGCGCCGGCCCGCCTGGCGCTGGTGCTGCCGCTGGCAGCCATGCTGTGGGCCGCGGCGCTGTGGGTCATCATGGGGGGTGCACCATGAGCGCGGCGCTGGCGTTTCGCGACCTGACGCTGGGCTATGACCGGCACCCGGCGGTGCATCATCTCGACGGCGCGGTGGCGCCCGGCACGCTGCTGGCGGTGTGCGGGCCGAACGGCGCCGGCAAGTCGACCTTGCTCAAGGGTGTCGCCGGTGTGCTGCGCCCGCTGGCCGGCAGCATCGAGCGCGGCGCCCGCCTGGAGGCCGTCGCCTATCTGCCGCAGGCGGCGGAGGTCGACCGCAGTTTCCCGATCAGCGTCTACGATCTCGTCTCTATGGGTCTGTGGCGCCGCATCGGCCTGTTCGGCGGCATCGGCCGCGACGCGCGCGGGCGGATTGCTGTGGCGCTGGAAGCGGTCGGGCTCGGCGGCTTCGAGGCCCGGCCCATCGGCACGCTGTCCGGCGGGCAGATGCAGCGCGCTTTGTTCGCCCGCCTGCTGCTGCAGGATGCCGGGCTGATCCTGCTCGACGAGCCCTTCACCGCGCTGGACGCCCGCACCGTGGCCGACCTGCTGGCTTTGGTCGAGCGCTGGCACGGCGAGGGCCGCACGGTGATCGCCGTGCTGCACGACATGGAACTGGTGCGGGCGCATTTTCCGCAGACTTTGCTGCTCGCCCGCAGCGCTGTGGCTTGGGGGGCGAGCCGCGAGGTGCTCTCCGGCGAGAACCTGTTGCGGGCCCGGCGCATGTGCGAGGCCTGGGACGACGGCGCCGGCGTGTGTGCGCCGGGGCAGGCGGCCTGAAGCATGTACGACGTGTTCATCGCTCCGTTCGCCGAATTCGACTTCATGCGCCGGGCGCTGGTCGGCACGCTGGCGCTGGCCTGCGGCGCCGGCCCGGTGGGTGTGCTTCTGATGCTGCGCCGCATGAGCCTGACCGGCGACGCCATGGCCCATGCCATCCTTCCGGGCGCGGCGGTGGGCTTCCTCGCCGCCGGGCTCAACGTCTTCGCCATGACGCTGGGCGGGCTGGTCGCGGGCTTTGCCGTGGCCTTCGGCGCCGGGGCGGTGGCGCGCGCCACCGAGATGAAGGAAGACGCGGCGCTGGCGGCCTTCTACCTCGTCTCGCTGGCGCTCGGCGTGCTGCTGGTGTCGCTGCGCGGCTCCAATGTCGACCTGCTGCATGTGCTGTTCGGCACCGTGCTGGCGCTGGACGACGCGACGCTGCTGCTCATCGTCTCCATCAGCACGGTGACGCTGCTGGTGCTGGCCGTGATGTGGCGGCCTTTGGTGCTGGAATGCGTCGATCCCGGCTTCCTGCGCTCGGTGAGCCGGGCCGGCGGGCCGGCGCATTTCGTCTTTCTGGCGCTGGTGGTGCTCAATCTGGTCGGCGGCTTCCACGCGCTCGGCACCCTGCTGGCGGTGGGGCTGATGATGCTGCCGGCCGCCGCCGCGCGGTTCTGGACCCGCGAACTGAGCGCGCTGGTGGTGCTGGCGACGCTGCTTGCCCTCGGCTCCGGCACCGCCGGGCTGCTGGTCTCCTATCATTGGGGCGCGCCGTCCGGCCCCGCCATCATTCTTGTCGCCGGGGCCGTCTATGCGGTCTCGGTCCTGCTCGGCCCGGTCGGCGGATTGCTGCCGCGCCTTGCTCCACGCCGTCATCTCGAAGCCTGAACGGGAGTTTTCATGTTCGATCGCAGAACCTGGCTTGGCCTCGCCCTCGGTCTCGCCCTCGCCGGCCCCGCTGCCGCGCAGACCGCACCGATTCCGGTGGTCGCGTCCTTCTCCATCCTGGGCGATTTCGTCAAGAATGTCGGCGGCGACCGCGTCGCGGTGTCGACACTGGTCGGCCCGAACGGGGATGCCCATGTGTTCCAGCCGGCGCCGGCCGACGCCAAGAAGGTGGCCGCGGCCCGGCTGGTGTTCGTCAACGGGCTCGGTTTCGAGGGCTGGATGGGGCGGCTGGTCAAGGCCTCCGGCACCAAGGCGGGGCTGGTCGTCGCCTCTGCCGGCGTCGCCTCGCACACCATGGAGGAGGACGAGGGCGGCAAGAGCCACACGGTGACCGACCCGCACGCCTGGCAATCGGTGGCCAATGCCAAGCTCTATGTCGCCAATATCCGCGATGCGCTGATCGCCGCCGACCCGGACCAGGCCGCCGCTTACCAGGCCAATGCGGGCGCCTATCTTGCCCGGCTCGACGCGCTGGACGCCGAGGTGAGGGCCGCCATCGCCAAGATTGCGCCGGCGCGCCGCCGCATCATCACCTCGCACGACGCCTTCGGCTATTTCGCCGGCGCCTATGGGATGGAATTCATCGCGCCGCAGGGCGTGTCGACCGATGCGGAAGCTTCCGCCAAGGACGTCGCCCGCATCATCCGCCAGATCAAGGCCGAGAAGATCCCCGCCGTGTTCCTGGAGAACATTTCCGATCCGCGTCTTGCCCGGCGCATCGCCGAGGAGACCGGCGCCAAGATCGGCGGTACGGTCTATTCGGACGCGCTGTCCGATGACAAGGGGCCGGCGAGCACCTACATCGACATGATCGAAAACAACATCCGCGCCTTCTCGGCGGCACTGTCGAGCTGAGCTTGCCGCCGTCGATTTCCTGCCCCGGAGCGAACCATGCCCGAAAAAATTCCCGTCACCGTGCTCACCGGCTATCTCGGTGCCGGCAAGACGACGCTGCTCAACCGCATTCTCTCCGAACCGCACGGCAAGAAATTCGCCGTGGTGGTCAATGAATTCGGCGAGATCGGCATCGACAACGAGCTGGTGGTCGGCGCCGACGAAGAAGTGTTCGAGATGAACAATGGCTGCGTCTGCTGCACGGTGCGCGGCGACCTGATCCGCATCATCGACGGGCTGTTGAAGCGCAAGGACGGCTTCGACGGCATCATCGTCGAGACCACCGGCCTCGCCGATCCCGCCCCGGTGGCGCAGACCTTCTTCGTCGACGAGACGGTGGGCGCGCGCACCAAGCTGGACGCGGTGGTGACGGTGGCCGACGCCAAATGGCTGAAGGACCGGCTGAAGGACGCGCCGGAGGCGAAGAACCAGATCGCCTTCGCCGACGTCATCTTGCTCAACAAGACCGATCTGGTCTCCGACGTCGAGTTGAAGGACGTCGAGATGCGCATCCGGGCGATCAATCCGTTCGCCCGCATCCATCGCACCCAGCGCTCCGAAATTGCCATCGACAAGGTGCTCGGGCAGGGCGCCTTCGACCTCGACCGCATTCAGGCCATCGAGCCGGATTTCCTGGAGGCCGGGCATCACCACCACCATGACGCGGACATCCAGTCCTTCTCGTTCGCCAGCGAGGCACCGCTGGACCCCGACAAATTCTTTCCCTGGATCCAGGCCCTGGTCGCCAAGGAGGGCATCAACATATTGCGCTGCAAGGGCATCCTCGCCTTCGTCAACGATCCCGACCGCTTCGTCTTCCAGGGCGTGCACATGATCCTAGACGGCGATCACCAGCGGCCGTGGAAGGCGGACGAGGCCCGCGCCAGCCGCATCGTCTTCATCGGCCGCAATCTCGATGCGCCGGCACTGGAGCGGGGATTTCGCGCCTGCGTGGCGTGACGGGCGGCGCGTGACGGCGCCGCATATTTCCGCTAACCCGGCCTTCCCTAGTTCTGCGAGCGCACGACGCGATGGCCGGTCCCTCCACGCCTTCTTCCCTCACCTCCAAGATGCGCGCCATCGGCACCGGCGGCGCGATCATCGGCGCGCATTATCTCGGCGCCACCGCCGTGTTCGTTTTGAGCGAGAACGAACTGCTGCTGGTGGACGAGACCGAGCGGCGGGTGGCGGCGCACACCGGCGCCGTCCTGTCCTATGCCGGCGATGCGCGCCGCATCATCACCGGCGGCGATGACGGGCGCGTGGTCGAGACGCGTGGCGACGGCACCAGTGACGTGCGCGCCGAACAGCCTGGCCGCTGGATCGATGCGGTGGCCGCGGCAGCGGACGGCGCCTTCGCCTTCGGCGCGGGCAAGAGCGTGCAGTTCCAGCCCTTGAAGGGCGCCGGCAAACGCCTGGACGTGCCCTCCAGCGTCGGCGGCCTCGCCTTCGCGCCGAAGGGCATGCGGCTGGCGATCGCCCATTATGGCGGCGTCAGCCTGTGGTTCCCCAACGCGGCCGCCCCGCCGGAGCGGCTGGAATGGAAGGGCTCGCACCGCGGCGTGCTGTGGCACCCGGAAGGCCGCTTCATCGTCACCACCATGCAGGAGCCGGCGCTGCACGGCTGGCGGCTGCCGGACGGCGCGCATATGCGGATGAGCGGTTATCCTGCTCGCGTGCGGTCCATGGGTTTTGCCGCCGGCGGCCGCTTCCTCGCCACCTCCGGCTCTAACGAAGCGATCCTGTGGCCGTTCGCCGCCAAGGACGGTCCCATGGGCAAGCAGCCGACCATGCTGGCGCCGCGCGACAAGCGCGTATCCGCCGTGGCGGCGCACCCGAAGGACGAGGTGTTTGCCTGCGGCTTCGACGATGGTCTCACGCTGATGGTGCGTATTTCCGACGGCGCCGAAATCCTGGTGCGCGCCCCCGCCGGCAGCCCGGTGACCGCGCTGGCCTGGCGGGCAGACGGCATGGCGCTCGCCATCGGAACGGAAGACGGCGCGGCGGGGCTGCTGGCGTTGTGAGCGCGTTTGGTGCCGGACGACGGCCGGCGCTGCTTACTCCGCGGCGATCGCCAGATGCCGTGACGGCTTCGGCACGTCATGACCGAGATCGCCGGCGGCCTCGATCCAGGCCGCGATAGCGTCCTGCACATTGCGCGCGGCGTCTTGCGGCGTCTCCCCATCGCTGATGCAACCGGGAAGGTCCGGCACGATGGCGATGAAGCCGCCGCCGTCTTCCGGAGGCAGCGGCTCGACGACAAACGGATACTGCGGCAGCGGTGTCATGGCAGGGCCCTTACCTCGTCCACGAAGTCGACGAGGAGACGAATATATACGGGTTTGATCGGCCGCTTGAAGGGTATGGTCAATTTGCGCCGGATGCGCGCATGGCCGACCTTGTAATGGGATCCGCCGCCACGCGGCGGCTGGCACAGAATGGCGTGGCCGCGGCACAGGCGCTCGACATCGCCGATGGTCCAGTTCCCGGCCGGGTTGGCCCGCATTGCTTCGAGATGTCGGTTCATGGTGCGATTATGCCGATGTGGTCCGGCGGCGAAAGGGTGAGCTTGGGTAGGCCGGCGGGGCTGTTGCTGCGGCGCAAAGCGACATAGGCTGCGGCCCGTCTCAGCCTCGGGGAAGACCTCATGAAGATCGACGACGTTCGCCGCACCGCCTATTCGATGCCGCTCACCAATCCGTCCTTTCCGCCGGGACCGTACCGCTTCTTCAATCGCGAATTTTTCGTCATCACCTACCGCACCGACCCGAAGGCGCTGGAGGCCATCGTGCCGGAGCCGCTGGAGGTGGTCGAGCCGCTGGTGAAATACGAGTTCATCCGCATGCCGGATTCCACCGGCTTCGGCGATTACACCGAGACCGGGCAGGTTATCCCGGTGCGCTACAAGGGCGAGACCGGCGGCTACGTCCACTCCATGTATCTGGACGACGAGGCGCCGATCGCCGGCGGGCGCGAATTGTGGGGCTTTCCGAAGAAATACGCCAAGCCGAAGCTTGTGGTGGAGAGCGATACGCTGGTCGGCACGCTCAATTACGGCAGCGTGCTCTGTGTTTCCGCCACCATGGGCTACAAATACCGGGCGGCCGACCATGATGCGGTGCTGAAGTCGCTGGCGGCGCCGAACTTCATGCTGAAGATCATTCCCCATGTCGACGGCACGCCGCGCATCTGCGAACTGGTGCGCTATTATCTGGAGGATGTGACGCTGAAGGAGGCGTGGACCGGCCCGGCGGCGCTCGGCCTGTTTCCGCACGCGCTGGCCGACGTTTCCCGCCTGCCGGTGCTGGAGATCGTCTCGGCGCTGCACTTCCGGACCGACCTCACCCTCGGCATGGGCAAGGTCGAGTTTGACTATCTGAAAGACTGAGCCGGCTCATAAGCCGGCTCAGTTCGGCGAACTCAGCGCTCGTCGGCGATCACCCGCCCGTCATTGGGCAGGTCGCCGGCGGCCACCAGTTCCACCGGCACGGCGAGCTGCGCGACGCGGCGCAGCGAGCCGGCCAGCGCTTCGGCGAGCGCGGACGAGGGCTCGCCGGTTTCCGCCGCCAGCCGGGTGCCGTCCTGGCGCACGATGAGCCGCAGCCGGCCGAGGCCGGGGTGGCGGTGGCGCAATTCGGCGATCTGCGCCGGTGTCACCGTGATCGCGCCGATGCGCGCGGCCTGTGTAGCGCTGCCGAGCCAGCCGGCCAGCCGCATATTGGTGCGCCCGCATGCCGAGGTTCCGGCCACTTGCCGCGACAGCCGGCCGGTGGCGAGCCGGATGAAGGGGTGGTGCGGGTCGAACGAGGTAAGCAGCACCTCGCCGGCCTCGCCCGGCTCCACCGGCTCGCCGGTGCCGGGACGCACGATTTCCGCCAGCAGATCCTCATTGAGCACGAAGCCGTCGTCCGCCGTGGTCTGGTAGGCGATGATGCCGAGTTCGGGGCTGGTCAGCGCCTCCACCACCGCGATGCCGCGCGCCGCCGCCTGCTGGCGCAGATCGGCGCCGACCTCGCCTTCCGGAATGAAGGCAAGCCGGAAGCCGAGCGGGCGCCCGCTTTCCGCCGCCCGTTCGATGAGACGGGACAGCAGGTTTGCGGTGCCGGCGAAGGCGGCGGGCGCCAGGTGCTCGGCGACGTCGAGCCGCTGGTCGAGACCCTCCGCGCTGTCGGCCGGCCCGGCCGGAATCACCGGGCAGCCCATGGCGCGGCAGCCGGAATCGATGATGAAGCCGGCCGGCTCCAGATGATAGGAGAGGCCGTTCAGCAGCACGTCGCCCTTGCGCAGCCCGGCGGCGAACAAGGCGCGAGCGGCCCGCCAGGTATCGTAGCCATTGGCCTCCGGCTCGTAGACCAGCGCGCCCGCCCCGTTGCCGGCGGCGCCGAACACGCGCTTGAAGGTGGCGATCGGCTCCGGCACCAGGCCGCCGAACGGTGCGGCGCCGGCCTGCATGGCGGCGAGGTCGTGGCGGCGCAGCACCGGCAGCCGGGCCAGTGCCGCCCGGCTGGCGACGCTGCGGGCATCGACGCCGCTGAGCAGCCAGGCCCAGCCCTTGGCGACCTTGGCGCTGCGCACCAGATTCGGCAGGCGGGTGATCAATTCCTGCTCGCGCATGTCCGCCGGCCGGCTCTCGCGGGCGTCGAAGAAACGCTGGTCGCCGGACTGTCCGGCGGGCAGGTCCGGGGCGAAGCCCATGCCGGCCATGGCGGCGGGGGGCAGGGACGCGGCGAACGACATCATCAGGCAACCTCCGAATGCGCCGCCCGCGGCGGAGGCCGCGGCCGGTCGGTTCGGGATGCGAACGCTTGATATGAGCGGTCCGCCCCCGGGCGTTTCCTCACGGCGCCGTTGGCCGGCGCCTTGTGTGTCGGTATTGTGTCGCCTGCGTCCGCAGCGTCAAGCGATCTAGCTGAAGAACAGGCGCTCGCTCGCCATATATCCGGTGAGCAGTGCCGCGCCGAAGCCGGTGAGCAGCAGGGCGGCGAGGCATTCGAGGCCGCGCAAGGCGAGTTCCGCCCGGCGCGCGGTGCCGTTGGTGGCCAGCCGCACGGCGAGCCGCTTGCCGAACACGGCGAGCGCGGCGATCGCCGTGACGGTGAGCGCGGTGCCGAGCCCCATCAGCAGCGTGGCGGCGGCGCCGATCCAGAAAATGCCTTGGGCCAGCGCGAACACCAGCACCAGCACGGCCCCGGAACAAGGCCGAAGGCCGACCGATGCTACGGCCACGAACATCTCGCGCCAGCCGCCGGCCGGAACGGATGCTGCGTCGGGAATGTGGGCATGGCCATCGCCGCAGCCGCACTCCGGCCCGTGCACATGCGCGCCGGACGGGGCACCGCGCCAGGCGGCGATGAAGGCGCGCGCCTTGCTCCAGAACAGCCGCAGCCCGATCAGAACGATCAAGCCATAGGCGGCGATCTCGATGATGGAGACCGCGCGCTGCATGGTTGCGGCGGTGGCGCCCAGCAGCGCGGCGAACACCCCGGCAAC
Organism: Xanthobacteraceae bacterium; assembly: GCA_041287585.1. GTDB lineage: Bacteria > Pseudomonadota > Alphaproteobacteria > Rhizobiales > Xanthobacteraceae > Ancylobacter. Next base: position 2,120 of record JBGGNI010000143.1, on the reverse strand, counting down.
CGCAATGGCGGCGAGCGCTTGCAGCAGCGCGCTGGCGAAGGCGAGCGCGGCGCCGCGCTTCAGCGTCGCCTCATTGGCGAGCAGGTAGGACGAGATCACCGCCTTGCCGTGGCCGGGACCGGCGGCATGGAACACGCCGTAGGCGAAGGAAATCGCCCCGAGCGTGCCGAAGGCGCTGCCGTCGGTCTTGGCCGCCCGCACAGCGCCGGTCAGCAGCCGATAGAATTCCGCCTGCTTGGACAATACGAAGCCGGCCAGCCCGGAGGAGGGTGAAGGCGGCGCCGCGACCCCGAACGCGGCGGCGTGAGCAAGCTCAGGCGCGAGGGCGCAGGCGAGGACGGCGGCAAGCGCCCAGCTAAGCCGGCGGCCGGCGATCACGGGCATGTCACGGTGACGCGGTTGGCGAATTGCGAGCCATAGGCGCTGGCGGTGGTCAGCGCATTGAAGAAGGATTCCGACAGCGAGGTGGTGTTCACCGCCGGGTCCGGCCGGTGTAGGTCGAGCCGACAATTGGCGGAAGTGCCGGCGAGCTTCACCGGCTCGCTGTCGGCGAGCTGGAAGGCGACGAAATAGGTAGGGTCATAGACGTCGAGGGCCAGCGTGCCCTTGCCCGGCACCGGCTTGGCGAGCGGTAAGGTGAAGTGCAGCGTCAGGCTGGTGCCATCGAAGGTGAGGGAGTAGTCACGCGGCGGAGCAAAGGGAAACTCATCCTTGCCGCGCTTGGCATAGGTGAAATAGGCGTATTCCTTCAGCGAATCGATGTTCACCTGCGCCAGAGACTTGAGCGTCGCCTCGGTCGGCTTGCCGTCGGGCTCGGTGTCCAGCCCCTGAAGCGCGAAGGTGGAGAAGCCCTCGTCGAAGGTCCAGGCGTGCTTCACTGCGGCGAGCGCGCCGTCGGCGCCGTAATCCAGCTGGGAACGAACGGTGACCCAGACGTGCGGATGGGCAAAGGCCGCCGTCGCGCTGCCGATGACAGCGAGCGCGATAAGCAGGGCGCGTGCAAGCAAGGCGTCACTCCCGAACCGAAGCACGGTGGAATCGTTAGCGTGCAAGTCCGGCGGAAAGGTGACAGACGCCGCCCGACGTGGCGGGCGGCGTCTTTTCAGGCCGCCTTGCGCTTGGGTGCCAGCAGCTTGCGGTTCACCAGGCACTCGGCGATCTGAATGGCGTTCAGCGCCGCGCCCTTGCGCAGATTGTCGGAGACGCACCAGAAGGCGATGCCGTTCTCCACCGTGGCGTCCTCGCGGATGCGGGAGATGTAGGTCGCATCCTCGCCCGCCGCCTCATAGGGCGTGATGTAGCCGCCCGGCTCGTGCTTATCGACCACGAGTATGCCCGGCGCGTTGCGCAGCGCGGTCGTCGCCTCCTCGACGGTGATCGGCCGCTCGAACTCGACATTCACCGATTCCGAATGCGCCACGAACACCGGCACGCGCACGCAAGTGGCGGTGAGCTTGATCTTCGGATCGAGGATCTTCTTGGTCTCCGCCATCATCTTCCACTCTTCTTTGGTGAAGCCGTCTTCCATGAAGACGTCGATGTGGGGGATGACGTTGAAGGCGATGCGCTTCGGGAACTTCTTGGCTTCCACCGGGTCGGAGACGAACACCGCGCGGGTCTGGGTGAACAGCTCGTCCATCGCTTCCTTGCCGGCGCCGGACACCGATTGGTAGGTCGACACCACGACGCGCGTAATGGTCGCCAGATCGTGCAGCGGCTTCAGCGCCACCACCAGCTGGGCGGTCGAGCAGTTCGGGTTGGCGATGATGTACTTGTTCACGAAGCCGCGCACCGCGTCCGCGTTCACTTCCGGCACGATAAGCGGCACGTCCGGGTCCATGCGAAAGGCCGACGAATTGTCGATGACCACGCAACCCTGCGCGCCGATCTTCGGCGACCATAGCTTCGAGACCTCGCCGCCGGCCGACATCAGGCAGATGTCGGTGTCGGAGAAGTCGTAATTCTCCAGGGCTTTGACTTTGAGCGTCTTGTCGCCGAACGAAACCTCGGTGCCCATGGAACGGCGCGAGGCGAGCGCGACCACCTCATCGGCGGGAAAGCCCCGCTCGGAGAGGATGTCGAGCATTTCACGGCCCACATTGCCTGTGGCGCCGACGACA